>PWTO01000080.1 GCA_003562815.1 Chromatiaceae bacterium
GCCCATGTTGTCCGACATCGACTGCATGTTGCTGGCGAGGACCGTCATGTTCGAGTCAACGCTAATCGCTAGGTAATGTACATCCTTGGCCAGACTGAACACGAGATAGAAGCCATAGGCGGCGAGGATGATAAAGGCGAACAGGCTTGGATAGACGATCAACTCCCAACGCCGCGCGCTGGTCTCGAAGGCCTGGGACAGCCGATCCATCGCAAATTGGCTGGCGGCGGGATCGCCATTCGCCGTCTCTGTCGCTGTTGTTGTATTCTCTCGGAGAGGATCTTGCTCGCGCGGAGTGTTGACTGCCATAGGAAAATCACGACCTCTCTCTTATTGACTACTGTCGCCACCAGCGCAACGCCGTTGGGTTCGCGACTGGGGCTTTAGCCGGGCGCCTCGCTCAAGAGCTGCGGGAAGAGACCTGCCACTAACGCATAGAACTCCCTCGCTCCTTTCCCCCGGGGCTCGAGTTCAAACACGGCGAGTCCCTCGCTGAATGAGCGCCGAAAGACGGTACGTTGCGACAGGCGCGACTTCAGAAAACGGATCTCTGGCAGCGAGATCAACGCCGCCGCCGTTTCGTTGGTTTCGCGCACGGCATGATGGGTATCGCCGCGGTTGATGAAGCCGACGATCTCGGCTGGGCGCGCGCGCTCAATGGAGTTGACCAACTGAATGAAGCGCTGCATCGACCAGATATCGGCTTGCGACGGCGGCACCGGTACGACCACACGGTCGCAGAGCGTGATCGCCGTGCGCAGCGCCTCCATGTCTGCGGTGCCGACATCGATGACGACCTCTGCATGCTCGCCGAGCGCCTCGGCTGTGAGCGAGCTGCGATCGGCGACCTCGAGCGCCGGCTCGAACCCCTCCTCTTGGCGCACCTCGGCGACATCGGTCAAGGTGCCCTGCGGGTCGGCATCGAGCAATTGGACATCGGCCTTGGCCCTCGACAGCCAAACCCCGAGATTAAAGGTCAGGGTGCTTTTACCGGAGCCGCCCTTTAAGGAACCGATGACTGTGATCATCCGCCTGTGCAACGCTTGTGTAGAGTGACTGCCTGTTGGACAGGACAGCTAACGCAGCCATGGCTGTGTCGAGCCGCCCGACCATGGATCGTCCGCATGGTAACCGAATGCCGCCCCTTCGTCCTGGTAGCTGCGCCAGGGCGCTTGCGGAAGATAGTCGCGCTCGTCGATGTGCGGATAACGACGATGATCGGCAACGGAACGCGACCGCTCGCGCTCGGAGCGGGGTCGAAATTGCCAGCCCTGCGGCTGGCCGGCCTGCTGGGCATCGAGTTTCGGATCATGCCGGAACTGATATCGATCCGCTGGCAATGGCCCCGACCCAGTGGAGCGGGTACGCCCCCGAGCGGGCCGGCGCCAGTCTCGATCAGCGACATCAGCCTCATCGCGCGCGCGCCACGCGTTAGGCACCGGCGCCGACCAACCGCTGTCGGTCCGATACGGATTCCAGCCCCACCCCGCCGGACTGGCAAGCACAGCGCACAGCACGAGCACGATCGCAAGCATTCGCGCCCCGGCACGCCAACGCCCGTGTCTTGCTGGTGAGCGATCGGGTGCCAAGGGTCTCGATGGCCATCTCATCATGATCGTTGTCGCATTAACCGTTTCCAGATCCATCGCTGTCATCGGTTTTTAACCGAATGCCGCGCCTTGCTGCCTTCTGCTGCGGCTTGGCCGCTGTTTTCTTCGTCGCCGTTTTCTTTGTCGTGGTCTTCTTGGTCGCGGCCTTTTTGGTCGACGCTTTCTTCGTCGCCGTCTTCTTTGCTGCGGTCTTCTTGCGACTGGGCGCCGGTGTGGGCGCGTCAGCAGCGCTTTTTTCCTGCGCGCGCAATGCATTGGGCAGCGGCGCGGATGGCCCGGTTCCCCCTGTTGGTCCACCGCCTCGCGGACCAGCCCCTCCCGGACCAGACCCCGGTGCGGCGCGTTTTTTGACCATGCCCTTGATCACATCGAACAGCAGCAAGAATAGGCCACGAATGGCATAGAGGATCAGCATCAAGACGCTGCCGAGCTTGACCACCCCCCCCTTCTTGCTCCGGTGCGGAGGCGCAGACGAGCCGCTGCGCCGATACGGCTCCTCGCGGTGCAAGGCTTCGCCGCAAGGCACCACGACCCCAGGCGGCGCGCTGGCGACCGCGACCTCGCAGAGATCCTTGCTCGCGGCAACACAGCCCAGCGGAATCACGATCAAGGTCAAGAGCGTGGAGACGAGCACGCCGGACGACAGCGAGATCGCCATGCCCTGGAAGATCGGGTCGCTGAAGATGACGCTGGAGCCGGCGACCAGCGCCAGCGCGGTGATGACGATCGGTCGCGTGCGCGTGGTGCAGGCACGGATCACGGCCTCGGCCACCGGCACGCCCTTCTGCACCTCGTGGATCGAGAAATCGACCAGCAAGATCGAGTTACGCACGATGATGCCGGCGAGCGCGATCCAGCCAATCATCGAGGTGGCGGTGAACTCGCCACCCAAGCCGAGTTCGAACGCTGCCCAATGGGCCGGGATGATGCCCAGCAGCGTCAGCGGGATGGGCGCCATGATCACCAGCGGGATGCGGAAGTTGCCGAACTCCCAGACCACCAGGATATAGATCAGCACCAACGCCACGCCAAAGGCCGCACCCATGTCGCGGAAGGTCTCGTAGGTGACGGTCCACTCGCCGGCCCATTCGAAGCCCGAGACCCGATCGGAACGAGGCGGCCCGAGCCAATGCGCCTTCGGCGTGACGCCATCGGGCGCCACGTAGCCCATCTCGTCGATCCGCTGTTGGATCTGCAGCATGGCGTAGACCGGAGCGGCCAGGGTGCCGCCGACATCGGCGACCACATACTCGATCGCGCGCAGATCCTTGCGGTACACGATCGCCTCCTCGGGCACGCGCTCGAAGCGCCCCAGCTCGCGCAGCGGGATCGTCTGACCGGCGTTCGAGCGCATCGGCAGATCCCCTAGGCGCTCGATGTGCGAGCGCTCGGCCAGGGGCACCTGTAGCACAATGTTCACCGGCTCGTGCCCGGCGCGGATCTTGACATCGCCGATCTCGGACCCGCCAAGCGCCATGCTCAGATTGCGGTTGATCGCGTCCACCGAGACACCGCGCCGCACGGCCTTCTCGGTATCGACATCGAAGCGCCAATAGTCGAAGGCATCGCGCAGATAGTTGTCGACATCGCGCGCGCTCTCGGCCTGCGCGAAGAGATCGGTCAACTCCTGCGCGAAGGCGCGGCGCACCTCGGCGCTCGGCCCGTGCACCTCGGCCACCACCGACTGCAGCACCGGCGGCCCAGGTGGCATCTCGACCACCGCGATGCGCGCGCCGTTGGCATCCGCCAGCGGCTTCAGCATCTCGCGCGCCTCGACCGCGATCTGATGGCTGCTACGCGCGCGATCGTGCTTATTGGTCAACTGCACCTGCAGCTCGCCCTGCCAGGGATCGGAGCGCAGGTAGTAATGACGCACCATGCCGTTGAAATCGAAGGGCCGCGCGGTGCCGGCATAGAGCTGAATCGCGGTGACCTCGGGCAGGGTGCGGAGCTTCTCGGCCATCTGATGCGCCAGATTCGCGGTCACCGGCAGCGCCGTGCCCTCGGGCATGTCCAAGACCACCGAGAACTCGGGCTTGTTATCCAATGGCAGCATCTTCACCGGTACCCACTTGAAGTAGAAGAAGGTTAAGGTGAAGAGGAAGGTGCCCCAGAGCACCAGCTTGAAGAGCAGGCGTTTGCTCCTGTGCTCGATCAGCGGCGTCAGGATGCGGACATAGAGGCGCTCGAGGTTTTTCGCCTCCTTGTGCTCGCGCTTCTCGGCCACCTCCAGATAGCGCATCGAGGGCCGCAACCATTTCGAGATCGCCAGATAGGGCGTGAACACGAAGGCCGCGAACAGCGAGATCAGCATCGCCACCGAGCCCAGCGCCGGAATCGGCTCCATGTACGGCCCCATCATGCCGCTGACAAAGCCCATCGGCAGCAGCGCCGCGATCACGGTGAAGGTTGCGAGGATGGTCGGATTGCCGACCTCGCGCACCGCATCGACGGCGGTGTACTCATCGGTGCGCCCCTCGGCGAGCCAGCGCCGATAGATATTCTCGACCACCACGATGGCGTCATCGACCAGGATGCCGATCGAGAAGATCAACGCGAATAGGCTCACGCGGTCGATGGTGTAGTGGGCGATCCAGGCCACGAAGATGGTCATCAGCAGCACCACCGGAATCACCAGCATGACCACGAGGGCCGGCTTCAGGGCGCGGAAGGCGGCGAGCACCAGCAGGAAGACGAAGAAGGTCGCGACGAACAGCTTGAAGATCAGCTCCGAGACCTTCTCGTCGGCGGTCTCGCCATAGTTGCGGGTGACGCTGACCTCGACATTGTTCGGAATCCGCGCGCCCTTGATCTCCTCGACCTTGGCGAGGATCGCATTGGCCACGGTGACTCCATTGGTGAGTTCTTTCTTCGCCACCGCGATGGTCACCGCCGGCGCGCCGTTGGCCGATGCGCCGGACTCGGACGCCGGCCCGCTGTAATAGGCGACCAACTGCTGCGCATCCTCGGGGCCCTGGCGCACATGGGCGATGTCGCGCACGTACACCGGGATCTCCTGGTAAGTGCCGACCACCAGGCGCTCGATGTCATCGGCACCGGTCAGGAACGAGCCCGACACCACCGAGAAGTGCGAACCGCTCGACTCGACTCCGCCGGCACTCATCTCGGAGTTGGCCGCGCGGACCGTGTTCGCCACCTCACCGAGACTGATGCGATAGCCAGACAGCCGTTCCGGATAGGCATCGATGGTGATCTGCTCGCGCCGCCCGCCGACGATGAAGCTATTGCCGGTGCCCTTCACCTCCTTGAGCGACTGCAACACATCCTGCGCCAACAACCGTAACTGCCCGTCATCGACATCCGGGCGGCCATTGCCGTCGGTATCCTTCGACCAGAGCGTCAGCGTGACGATCGGCACATCATCGATGCCCTTGGTCTTGACCAGCGGCGGCAGCACCCCTGGCGGAATCCGATCCATGTTGGAGGCGATCTTATCGTTGACCTTCACCAACGAGGGCCCGACCTGCTCCCCGACCTCGAACTGGACCGTGACGATGCCCTCGCCGCGCTGGGCTGCGGAGTAGACGTGCTTGACGCCGGGCACCTCGCTCATGATGCGTTCGAGCGGCTGCATCGCGAGACTCGACACCTGTTCGGCCGAGGCGCCCGGATACTGCACCATGATGTCGATCATGGGCACCGAGATCTGTGGATCTTCCTGGCGCGGCGTTGCGATCAGGCCGAGCAGGCCCATCATCAACATCGCGACATAGAGCAGCGGTGAGAGCGGTGAGCGAATGAAAAAGCGGGCGGTGCGGCCCGCAAGTCCAAGGCTATCGCCATCCATCGAGGCAAGGGTGCGCGTCTCTTCGGACGCTGGAGTGCGAGGGCTATCGTCCTGGCTCATAGCATATTTCTTACGTCAGGAGCGGGCGTGAAAAAGCGGTCTGATCTCAGCGACTTGGGCGGTCGCCTTGGGACCAGCCCGTGGAAATGCCGGGGCCTGGGTTAGCGAGGATACGCTCGCCGGCGCGCAGGCCACTGAGTACCGTGACCCCCCCGCGTGGGGTCGGCTCGCCGACGCGGATCAGGCGCAGATGCGGATGTCCTTCCTCGTCGAGCACATAGACGCCAGGCAGACTCCCGTTGTAGCGAATCGCCGTCCTCGGCACCACTGGGTTGACCCGGGCCGGGGCGTTGAAATCGGGCACCAGCACCTTGGCGTACATGCCAGGCTCGGACACGCCCTTGGGCAGATCGAATTTCACCTTCACCGTATGCCGCTGCGGATCGGCCATCGGATAGACCTGCGCGATGCGCACCGGCACATCCCCTGGCTCGTCGCCGCCATCGGCGCGCGCGCGCACTGGCACATCCAGCTCGGCGCGCAGCATAGCCCCCTCGCGCAACCCTGGGCGCAGACGCGCTGGCACATCGACTTCCACCTGCAGGTACTCGACATCGGCAAAGGTCAGCATCGGCTGACCGGGCTGCACGGTATCGCCGACCTCAACGAATTTGCTCACGATCACCCCGTCGAACGGCGCGATGGAGCGCGCATCGCGCAGCTTCGCATCGAGCGCGCGCAGCTCGGCTTGGAGCTGCATCATCGTGTTGCGTGCCTCTTGGATGAGCGTGCCCGAGGCGAACAAATCGGCGGAAAGCTCGGCCGTCTGATCTCGATCGCCAACGAAGTCTTCCATCGGGCGCGTGAAGAATTGATCGAACAGGTTCGGCATCCCCATGCCACCGGGTGCATTGCGCGCGCGCGGCGAGCGCAGCTCCCGACCGTATTGCACGCTGGCATTGCGAATCTGCGCATCGGCGGTGGCCAGTTGCGCAAGCAGCGAATGACGCTTGGCCTCCAGTTCGCTCGCATCGATCGAGATCAACAGCTCGTCGTTCTCGAACGCATCGCCCTCGATCCCGGCCAGATACTTGATTCGCCCTGGCAACTGCGCGGCCAGCGTCACTTCTTTATACGGCACGACGGTGCCGCCAACCGAAACGGTCGGCAGCCCCTCGGCCTGCTTGACCACATAGACATCTTCCACCGTCTGGGCCGAGACCGGCAAAACGGTGCTCACAGCAACGATGAAGCCTATCAAGAGCATGCGCATAACGAGCTTTCCCATGGTTCCGGGTATCCGAGAGCTGAATTCGGCGCAGCCGCAAGCCGGCCACGAGCCAAACCGGGAAGTATCCAGAAAAGGCCACCCAATATCAAGCAAGACAACCATTTAGAGCAAAAAAATCAGCCTCTTAGGCAGCCCGCCCCCCTCTAATACAGTCGCAGCGTGACGCCGACCGCGCCGCGCCCCGCTGAGACTGTTGCGCACACTACCTTGCTTGGAGCCATGCGTATAGTCCGCGCTTGTCAACGACACTTGCATAAGTGTAGATTCGACACTAACTTAAGGGTCATAAACCCGATGACCGACCCGCTATTCCCGAGTCGATACCCGAGCCCGCAATGGCCCATCCGTCAGCAAACGCTGCTACAGGCTACTGCTATCAGTATCCGCATCCGGCTGTCACCACCGATGTGGTGCTCTTCACCATCCGTGAAGACAGCCTGCAGTTGCTCCTGATCGAGCGGGGCCATGAGCCGTTCAAGGGCCATTGGGCTCTGCCCGGCGGCTTCCTCGAGATCGGCGAGGATCTCGATGCCTGCGCGGCGCGCGAGCTGGCCGAGGAGACCGGCGTCGAGCATCTCTACCTCGAACAGCTCGGCACCTTTGGCACGCCGGGGCGCGATCCGCGCGAGCGCGTCATCAGCGTCGCCTATCTGGCTTTAGCCCCGGAGTCCGCGCTCGCGGTGCAAGCCGGCGACGATGCCGCAGCGGCGGCCTGGTTCCCGGTCAAGGCACTGCCGACGCTCGCCTTCGATCATGCCGAGATCATCGCCGTCGCCCATCGGCGTCTGATCGGAAAGCTGGATTACTCCACCATCGCCTTTCAACTCCTGCCCGAGACCTTCACCCTCGGCGAGCTACAGCAGGTCTACGAGACTCTGGTGGATGCCGAGATCGACAAGCGCAACTTTCGCAAGTGGGCGCAAGCACTGGAGCAGATCGAAGCGACCGGCGAGCTTCGCCGCCGCGGCAAGCATCGACCGGCACGGGTCTATCGCCTCACGCAACGCGATCGGATCGCCTATTTGAAATAAGCGCGCGCGACCGCGGCCGCACAGCCCGCAGACACGCAGCCCGGAGATCAGTATGAACACCGCCACCGCCGAACCACTCATCCGCAACCGCCTCGAGGTTCCGGCCCATCCGACGTGGCCCGCCCTCGACGACACGGCGAAAGCGGCGCTCAGAACGCGCATCAAGCGCCTACTCGCCGAGCGCGATGCGGTCCTAGTCGCGCATTACTATGTCGATGGCGACCTACAGGCGCTCGCCGAGGAGACCGGCGGCACGGTCGCCGACTCGCTCGAGATGGCACGCTTCGGCAGCCAGAGCAACGCCAAGACTTTGGTCGTCTGCGGCGTGCGCTTCATGGGCGAGACGGCCAAGATCCTCAACCCCGAAAAGCGCGTACTGATGCCGACGCTCGAGGCCACCTGCTCGCTCGACGAGGGCTGCCCGGCCGAGGCCTTCAGCGCCTTTTGCGACGCCCACCCGGAGCACAGCGTGGTCGTCTATGCCAACACCAGCGCCGAGGTCAAGGCGCGTGCCGATTGGGTGGTCACCTCCAGCATCGCGCTGCCGATCGTCGAGCACCTGCACGCGCGCGGCGAGAAGATCCTCTGGGCCCCGGACAAGCACCTCGGGCGCTATGTGCAGCGCATGACCGGCGCCGAGATGCTGCTCTGGGACAGTGCCTGCGTGGTGCACGAGGAGTTCAAGGGCTTCGCGCTCGAGCGCGTGCGTCGTCTGCACCCAGAGGCTGCCGTGTTGGTGCACCCGGAGTCTCCACAGGAGGTCGTCGATCAGGCCGACGTGGTCGGCTCGACCACCCAGCTCATCAAGGCCGTGCACGACCTGCCGAATCGCGCCTTCATCGTCGCCACCGATGAAGGTATCTTCTGGAAGATGCACCAGCTCGCGCCCGAGAAAACGCTCATCGCCGCGCCTACCGCCGGCGAAGGCGCCACCTGCGAGAGCTGCGCGCACTGCCCCTGGATGGCGATGAATGCGTTGCACAATCTCGCCCTCGCGCTCGAACGCGGCGATCGGGAGATCCTGATCGAAGAGTCGATCCGCCAGCGCGCGGTGCCTCCGATCCAGCGCATGCTCGACTTCGCCCGCGAGCACGGCATCGGCCAGCCTCGCGACGGACGCTGATCCTGCAGCCATCGTCCGTCTATCGGCACCCGCGCCCCGACTGCTAATCCACATCCAGAGACACCGGAGTCCTGCATGAGCCGCAGCGGCGCATCACCACAGAGCCCCGAGATCGAGCGCCTACTCGCGCTCGACAAGGCTCACGCCTGGCATCCCTACACCGCCACCATCGACCGCGATCCGGTCTATCCGGTGCGCGCCGCGCAGGGCTGCGTGCTTGAGCTGATGGACGGCCGTCGGCTGATCGACGGCATGGCCTCCTGGTGGTGCGTGATTCACGGCTACAACCATCCGGTGCTGAACCAGGCCGCGCGCGAACAGCTTGAGCAGATGGCGCATGTGATGTTTGGCGGCCTCACTCACGCGCCGGCAATCGAGCTGGTCGAGCGCCTGGTCCGGATCACGCCCGAGCCATTGCAGCAGGTGTTTCTTTGCGATTCCGGCTCGGTTGCGGTCGAGGTCGCGATGAAGATGGCGCTGCAATATCAGCAGGCCATCGGCGAGCGCAAGCGGGTGCGCTTCCTGACGGTGCGCTCCGGCTATCACGGCGACACCTTCCATGCGATGTCGGTGTGCGATCCGGTCACCGGCATGCACCAGCTCTTCAATCAGGTGCTGCCGCAGCAGTTCTTCGCGCCCGCGCCGGCGCCAGGTTTTGGCGAGCCCTGCACCGAGGCCGATATCGCCGATATCCAGCGCTTGATCGAGACCCATCGCGACGAGATCGCGGCGGTGATCCTAGAGCCGATCGTCCAGGGCGCCGGCGGCATGCGCTTCTATTCAGCCGAATATCTGCAGCGCGTACGCGCGCTCTGCGATGAATTTGGCGTGCTGCTGATCGCCGACGAGATCGCTACCGGGTTCGGTCGCACCGGGCGGCTGTTTGCCTGCGAACACGCCGGCATCAGCCCGGACATCATGACGCTCGGCAAGGCGCTCACCGGCGGCTACCTGACCTCGGCGGCGACCCTGGCGACCGAGCAGGTGGCTGAGACCATTTCGCGCGCCAAGCCCGGCGTCTTCATGCACGGCCCGACCTTCATGGGTAATCCGCTTGCTTGCGCCATCGCGAATGCCAGCATCGACCTGCTGCTCGAAGCGAGTCCCGGCAGCAGCGGCCAAGGTTGGCAGGCGAACATTGCCCGCATCGAGCGCGCTCTCGCGGCCGGTTTGGCGCCCTGCCGCGATCTGCCCGGCGTCGCCGAGGTGCGGGTGCTCGGTGCGATTGGCGTGGTTGAGATGACGCAGCCGGTGGCGATGCGAGGCATTCAGCGCCGCTTCGTCGAGCGTGGCGTTTGGGTACGTCCGTTTGGACGTCTGGTCTACTTGATGCCGCCATTTGTCATCAGCGACGCCGAGCTGCAGGGACTCACGACGGCGGTTGGTGATGTGCTCTCCTCGGCGATCGCCTCCAGGCGCGTAAACAGCGCTTCCAAGCGCGTCTGCAGTTGCTCGGGCGTTTGCGCCTGTCCCTGCTGGAACTCATAGGGATGATCCACCGTGCTGAAGGCGCCGATCAGGGCTTTGGACTCGGCACGATGGGCTTGGGCTCGTTCCCGCGCGAGGCTGGCCTGAACGTAGGCCTCGAGTGCGCGATCGATGCGCGCGGCGAACGCCGGGGGACGGCCCGGCCCATGGCGTTGGCGCTGATAGACCAGCTCGGCAGCGCATTGCGCCTGCCAGCGCGCCTTAGCCTTCGCTTCTTCGGCCTCGGCCTGCTGTTCCGCCTGCCTCAACGCCAGGCTCATCGTCTGGCTTACCTCGTGCTGCAGATGAAACAGGTCGGTGGAATGATGCGCGTTGAGATCGCGCCCGACTGGGCCAACAACCCCTTGGCCTCGTCGCTGATGCCTTGCACGACGGTGACCTTGAACCCCGCGAGCCCGCGCTCAAGCGCTTGGGTCCAGGCTGGCAGTGCTCGCTTGCTCGACAAGGATGAAATTCGAGACCGGCTCAATGGCCACCAAGCGCATACCGTCTTTCCAGGTCTCGTCTTCGACGACGCTCAGGTTCCGATGGGGCAGGGTCTTGGCCAGCGATGCGCGCTGCTCGCCGGCACAGGCGACGATCTGCTGCTCCAGCTCGGCCTGGAAAGCTTGCTGCGTGCCGTAGGAGGCGCCAATGAACGCCGACAGACCGCTGAGCTCGAGGAATTCATCGACTGTTGATGGCGTACCTGTGAGAGGGGGAGGCGGACACCGTTGCGATGACAGTGTGTGCCTTCCAGCGTGCTATGAATGTAAATCTTCAGCGTCTTGTGCTCACCGAGCACCACGCGATCAATCGCGATGTCAGGCAGGTTCAATAGCGTCTGAAGGGTCTCTTGATCAAACATCATGATCAACAGCGTTCAAATAGGGTTCTGACAAGGGCTAGCTCCCAAATTACTGATTTATATGATAACATAACCCCATGAGATCCGGGAGAGCCATTCCAGAGGCCGGCAGAGATGCATCATGCAGTGAAAATGCTTGATTCCACCAATAGCACGCTCAACAACCACTCGCTTTTTTGCGTGCTCACGGTTTGATTTCCGTTGCTGTTTTGTTAACGAAGGAAGAAGGTGGTTCTTTTTTTTGATTTTGGCTTCTTATGCAGGATTTTAATCGACAAGGCTGATGAATAATCTTTCTCGGCTCCTAAAAAGCCAAGGTCGAGCATGACGATCATATCGGAGAACTAATCTTGATCAACAGGGCGCACGCGGGGAACCTCGATACCATCAATCATAATTTTGTTATATTTTTCAATATTTTGCCTGAAGCCCTCTGCGGAATAAAAAGCGCGCTTTGGTGCCACCTCTAAGGTCTTTAAACTGTGTTCAAGCGTCTTCATAAACTGAGCGATATAGTCACGTGCATGGCCTGCACTGAGGTTAAAGTGAAAGCCGACACATCAAAAATCGGATAGGTTTAAAAAAGCACGAAGAACAAGCGCTTCTCTGGCGAATCCAGCACACCCTGAGGTCCACCTTTGCGCAGACACCTTATTTCTTTGTCAGACAGTCGCTGCTCTTCGATTGCACGCCCGCTTTGAGCAAAAACCGGAACCAGTTGGTCAAACTTTTCACGGCTCATGCCAATCGTTGCTCGCACCATACGATCAACAGTCAGGTTTTTAAACTGATCGAATATCACCGATGATGGCCTCAGGAGTTAATAGGGGGAATAGATTAAACACAATCTTGATTCGGTACAAGTCTACTGGTTAAGTCAGAGGCTCGGAATTAATCTAACAAAGTAGTAATAGCCTTTGCGGATACGGCTGGCGTCTTCGTCGAAGACGACATCCAGGCGCCAGTGCAAGCGGTTTTCGATTCCCCAGTGGCCACGCACCGCATGGGCAAAGCGCTTGGATCGGCAGGGATGGAAGTGATGAAGACACGCCGCTCCACGGTATGGCGATCCTCGCTCCAGCATTCGCGTTCGACCAGGCCGATGCTGCGCAGCGCGCTCCAACGCGCGGTGTTGGACAAGGTGCTCAGCTTTTCGGTGACCCAGTACCGGCGCACATCCAGACGTCCATAGTCCTTGTCGGTCTCCTCGGTGTAGTAGTCGTGCACGACATGGGCGAATTCACCTGCGCTTTCACCTGCGCTTGCGGTGGTGAACGGTGGCGATGCAGTCGTGCGAGGGAATCCCGTTGGCGAACGTGCGCAGCCAGTCGAGCTTCTCCTTGCCAAATTCCTCCATCGCCTCCCAGCCCTCGGCGCCGCTGAGTACCGCACAGACCACCAACGGCAGAATGTCCGGCAACGGATAGAGCTTGTGAAGATCAACGCGAAAGTCCGGCAGTGACGAAAAGCGTTCAAGCGTGCTGGCAGACATGGGAAACTCCTCATATCGTTTTCCGCAAGCGTGCCGCAGATCACCGTCAAAAATGAAGTTTATATGCGCTCGCCCTGGGTTCGCAGTGGAAGGATAGCCGCGAGCCGTTTATACTTAGCTAGTATGGCCGTTTTCCAGCACAACGAAACGAGGTTTTTCCTATGCGAGTCGGAGAGTACATGACTCAGAGCCCGTTTACCGTGTCCGAGCAGACGAGCATGAAAGAGGCGGTGCTTATGCTCGAGAGGCACCACATCCGTCATTTGCCGGTCACCAACGGCTCCAGGGTCGTGGGGATGGTGACGGATCGCGACATCCGTCGAGCCTCACCCTCGCTGCAGTCGGGTATCGAGGGGGACTACGAGCAGGTGCTGATGGCCACTCCCGTGGCTCGCATCATGACCAAGGAGCCGGTGACGGTGATGACGGTGACCGAAGACACGCCGCTGGTCGATGCGGTGCGCGTGATGGTGGAGAAGAAATTCGGAGCCCTTCCGGTGGTGAGAGGTGAGGAGCTGATCGGGATCTTCAGCGAGATCGACGCATTAAAAGTCCTGGCACAACGAAACGAGGTTTTTTCTATGCGAGTCGGAGAGTACATGACTCAGAGCCCGTTTACCGTGTCCGAGCAGACGAGCATGAAAGAGGCGGTGCCCATGCTCGGCAGGCACCACATCCGTCATTTGCCGGTCACCAACGGCTCCAGGCTCGTGGGGATGGTGACGGATCGCGACATCCGTCGAGCCACACCCTCGCTGCTGTCGGGTATCCGACGGGAGGACTTCGAGCAGATGCTGGTGGCCACTCCCGTGGCTCGCATCATGACCAAGGAGCCGGTGACGGTGACCGAAGACACGCCGCTGGTCGATGCGCTACGCGTGATGGTGGAGAAGAAATTCGGAAGCCTTCCGGTGGTAAGAGGTGAGGAGCTGATCGGGATCTTCACCGACATCGATGCGTTAAAAGTCCTGCTGGAACTGGAATAGCCAGCGGGCTCCCTGCGGAGAACAGCTACCTGGCTGGCGACGCGCTCGAATCCGGCGCGATGGAACAAGCTCCTGGGTTCGTCGCTCACTGTCAGCCTCAGCTGTCAGCGGAGCGATGGTTGGGCGGGTTCAGGGCCGAAACTGTCGCGCCAAGTCACTTTTCGGGTCGGAGATCGACGACTGACCGGAGGCTGCGAAGGGCGCAAACAGGAACTGCCAACAGGCAAAAAGGCGGTTATGCTTCCTATGCACCGTTTTGGATTTATTTAGTTTAGTTGATGATGTGATACAGACTTAAATAACCGCCCCAATCGGATTGAAAGACCAATTTTAGATCAGCAAATTCTTTTTCGGCTGCGGTGGTAAAAGGAAGTAAGCTGACGAGTAAAGAATCTTCAAAAGCCGGATCGATGATCCTCCAGGCACGAACAAAGTTTTCATCGATAGGCTGTAGCATATAACTGCCGGTTCCTTCTCCTTCACGAGCCCATTCTCTAACCTGTTTGATTTGACCGTGCAGATCGGAATCGGTCGAAAACAAGCGCGTCTCTAAGGGCAGACCTTGGCCGGTTAAAAGACTGATCTCTCGTATATGCGCCATATCATCGGCACTCATCAAGATATAATTATCACCTGCATCCGTATACAACTGGCTCAAGCATGACTTAGCATCCCTGGCCTTGCCGATTAAACATTGCGTGAAGATAATCAATTGTTCTTGCTGAGAAAACCCATTACCGATCTTTTTCCAAAACGATTTTTCTTCTGAATTCAAGAAGGCCTTTTCGATAGGTTGTTCTGGGATAGCTATTCTTCCGGTAAATAGATGCAGACGTTGAGCGTTATCCCAGTAAGTGATAAATCTATCCGAGTCTTTGGTGTGTTTTCTAACGGCAGCAGAGAGCAACTGCCACTTTTCTTGTCGGTATTGATGATGTTTATTCTTATTCCTTGCGCTCGTTTCTTCTTCATTTTGTATAGGGACAGGATAAATGATGGCCCGACGTTTTTCATCATCGGCTAGGTATTCAGCCACAAACATTTCCTGTTCTTGATTTTCTGGGCTGTTGATTAAAAATTTCTCTAGCGATTCGATGGGGAAGTGACTATTTATGTCTTGATATTTGGATTTTTCAACGGCTGATATGGAATAACTGAGCTGCTTATTGTTTTCATGACTAAAGGTTATTGAAGTGGCGGTTAAGGCAATAATCAGCAATGAGATTCTAAGCTGAGACATAGTGTAACTCCGAATAGACATTTAACCGATAGAAGTCTGAAAACCCTATGCCGATCTGATTTCTTCGGCATAGGGTGAATAAAGGCTAGATTACTTGCTGAGTGCCTCTACCTTTTCCTTCAACTCAGCCAATTCTCGGATCTGGGTATTTTGATCTTGGATCTCCGTATAACGACGCATCAACCTGGCCCAACCTTCAGAGTAGGTGAAGCCGCCTGGGTTAACATGCATTAAGCCCTTGTAATGCTTAATCAGATCATGCTCCCACATCTCAGCATGGGTACGGTCAACCAAGCTAGGGTTATTACCTTGGGCGAAGAACAGTGCAAAAAAGTCACCCGGAGCATCTTTTGCAGGCTCTGGTGGAGCAGGGCGGTTGGTTTTTTGACCCACTAGCAAGCCATCATCATACAATTTCTGTACGATCTGTTTGGCTTCTTGTTCCACCGCAAGACCTTGAACGATGCCTTTGTCTGCCGTATCCAGCCAGGTTTTGGCAAAGCGTGGGGAGTGGCATTGAGCACAACTATCGACCCACGCTTGTTTGCGTTCTTCAAACCAAGGATGGTCTAGGTTATCCGCAATGTCAGGGATTGGATTAAAGGCCCAACGAACTTTACGGACTAAGTTGTGTGAATATTCACCTTTGTATTCAAAGTGGCAAGTAGCACAGGTGGGTGCAGTGTAATCACCTTCGGTTAGGTGATCTTTCAATTGAGCTTCAAAGTTCCAATTGTCTTTACCCATTGTCTCGTAGATCACGCCATGCTTAGACAACATGTAGTTTTCAAACTCGTTGTGATCGACGCCGCTATGGCAGGTGGCACAGGCTTCAGGCTTACGGGCCTCGATGGCAGAGAAGGTATGGCGAGTATGGCAGCCATCGCATTTGTTTTGTTGGTAGTGACACATATCACAACCTTGGGCTATTTCACGTTGTGACATACCGGCCCAGATGGCGGTTTCCACATTGGCGTTCCAGTCCATGGCATGGGATGGATGTCCATCCGGCCATTGTCCTTGCGGCCATTTCTGCTCTTTTTCCGCTTCAGCCTCGGCAAACTCTTGTACGTGACAGGCACCACACATGGCTCGGTCTGGCAGCTTCAGCTCTGTATCGTGCTGCATGCTAGTTTTACCGACCCCAGCATGACAATCGATACAACCCACACTCTTAAGTTGTTTACCGGCTGCCAGGACACCACGTGATTGTAATTCTTTCTCAATCTCTTCGAGCTTGGCTTTCTTATAGAAACGCGGGTCATCGTCTTTTAAACCGCGTATCTCATCCAAATTAGCATGGCTGCTGTCTTTCC
>PWTO01000296.1 GCA_003562815.1 Chromatiaceae bacterium
AAGAACGCCCTGACTTGAACACGCAACTCAGCCAGCGCCTGCGGGAATTGGCGCGCGACGAGTCGCTCGCGCTCCCAATCGAGCTCAAAGCCATAGTTGTTGCGGAAGACATGCCGAAAGCCGCGAAAATCGTTCAGCACCCGATAGAGCGCCTTGTCGATTACCGCTGGCCGATAGCCCTCAATCTCCAGGGTCATCCGTTGCAACAAATCTGCGTGCCAAGAGTCAGCGCCCAAGTCGTTCTCGAAGAACCGCGCGATAGCGCGAAAGATGTTCTCGCAGCCGTTATAGAAACTGTGCAGCAGGTAGCCAATCGCGCCGCGATCATAGTCGGGCACCTCAGCCGGTGGCAGCGCCAACTTGGTCTCGATCTGCTCGAAACTCTGTTCCAAGCGCGCGAGTTTCTTCAGCTCATCTTCGATCAGCGCGCGCAGCAGCTGTGGATTCCGCGCCATAGATCGTCACCCCCTGGGCTAAGGCCTGTTGAAGGATGCGAGGATCATCGGCCTCGGTCAGCAGGTCAAGCGGACGCTCGACCGCCGCCTCCAGCTCCGCCCGTAAAGCCCAGTAGTCGGCGGCGGCTGTTCCCAAGACCAGCAGGTCGAGATCGGAATCCTCGCGCGCCCGTCCTTCGGCGATCGAGCCGAAGACCAAGGCGCGCTCGGCGCCATAGCGAGCGAGAATCGCTCGCGCGCGCTCGCGGACCTGTGCCAGCATGGAGGCCGAGCGTGCGCGTGCCTCGCGCTGTTGCCGCGCCCAACGCGCCTCGAGTCGATGGAAGTCGAAGCCTTGGGTCATCAGCGCTTCTCGGCGTCCGTCGGTGTGACCACGAGGTTTGCGAGACAATGCGTTGACCTCTACCTTATGAACCGGTGGCGATGAATCATGATGGAGGATGGGCGATGATCATACTCGGCTGTGGCTACATCGGGCAGGCGTTGGCCCAGCGCTATCGAGCGCGCGGCGAGCCGGTGCTTGGGGTGGTGCGTCGTCTGCGCCGGCGGCGTCGTGGCCCTGAAGGGCGGAGCTTGAAAGAGCTTGGTTGACCAGCCTAAGCTCGCCTGACCGGGACGTCGAAAGGGGCGACGTGTGCAACAGGTCGTTAAGACTCACCGGCGGATGCTTCCTCAGTCCGCCGCTCTGAAAGAGCCAGGATCATGCTGACGAAAGGTCAAGCGTCGAAGGTTCTGATCGCCGCCGCAAGGCAGGAGCCGGTTGCCCACATTGGCGAGGGGAGCGCGCCGCAAGGCGCCGTCACGAGGTCCTCTAAGGGGCAGAGCCTCAGGACCCCGCCGGTGGAAAGCCGGCCCTTTTTTCTGGTGGCTGCGAGGCCGTAGCCGCTCTTCCTCCCCGGCCTGAAGGCCGGGGTTTCTCACGGAGGAACTGATGAATCTGCGCGACATCAAGTACATCCTCGCTCTCGCCGAGACCCGGCACTTTGGCCGGGCCGCCGAGCGTAGCTTCGTCAGTCAGCCGACGCTGAGCGGCCAAATCCGCAAGCTCGAGCACGAACTCGGCGTGACCATCTTCGAGCGCACCAACCGCTCGGTCGAGATCACGCCGATCGGTCAGTTGATCCTGCAGCATGCCCGACTGCTGATGGAGCAGGCCGATGCCATCGAGCAGGTCGCGCGCGCGCATCAAGACCCGCTCGCCGGGCCGCTGCGCATCGGTGCCATCCCGACCCTGAGTCCTTACTTGCTGCCCTTGATCCTGCAGCCGTTGCGCGAGCGCCTGCCGCAGGTCAAGTTAGTGCTGATCGAGGAGACCACCGAGACGCTTCTCAAGCGGCTCGAACATCATGAGGTCGATGCGGCCCTGCTGGCGACGCCGATCAGCGAGCCTGAGCTGATCGCCCGCCCACTGTTCGAGGAGCCGTTCTGGCTCGCGCACCCGCGCCAGCATCCGCTCGGCGACAAACCCGAGATCACCGCCGCCGACCTCGAAGCGACCGAGCTGCTGCTGCTTAGCGACGGCCACTGCCTGACCCATCAGGTGATGGAGGTCTGCCGGCTGGCCGAGCGCCCGCGCGGCGGCGAGATGACGGATCTGCGCGCCTCCAGCCTCGAGACCCTGCTGCAACTGGTCGGCGCCGGCTTCGGCTGCACCCTGCTACCGGCGCTGGCCTGCCGTGGTGAGCCGCCGCCGGACAGCCCCATCATGCGCCGCCCGCTGCACCTGAGCGATGCCTATCGACGCATCGCACTGGTCTCGCGCCGCAGCTTCCCGCGGCAGCAGGCGCTCGATGCCTTTGCCGAGGTGCTGGTCTCGCAGTTGCCGAGTTCGGTGCGGCGGCTGCCGAGCGCACCGCTCACGCTAGCCCCCGCAGCCCCCGTCTCCGCCGCAAGGCCGGCTGCGCAAGACGCATGAACGAGCGGCGCTTCTTCGCCAGTACCGCTCGCCATCTCGAGAGCCTGCTCGCCGAGGAGCTGCGCGGACTCGGGATCGAGACAGCCGTCGAGACTCGGGCCGGGGTCGATTTCTCCGGCAGCCTGGCCGATGCCTACCGCGCCTGCCTGTGGTCGCGGGTTGCCGGGCATGTGCTGCTGCCGCTCGCCGAGTTCGCGGCCCCCGATCCGCACGCCCTCTATGCCGGCGTGCGCGAGATCGATTGGTCCGAGCATCTAGGACCGGAGCAAACCCTGGCGGTGCAGATCGACAGCGCCCGCTCGCAGATCGCGCACAGCGCGTTCGCGGCACAGCGGATCAAGGACGCGATCGTGGATCAGTTGCGCGAGCGCTACGGCGCGCGCCCCAACGTCAGCCCGCTGCGGCCCGACGTCGCCATCCACGGACGCCTGTTCCGCGATCGCGCCACGCTCTTCATCGATCTCTCCGGCGAAGCCTTGCACCGGCGCGGCTGGCGCCTCCAAGGCGGTCCGGCGCCGCTGAAGGAAACCCTCGCCGCTGCCCTGCTGCTGCGCGCCGGCTGGCCCGAACTCGCCGCAGGCGGTGGCGCGCTGCTCGACCCGATGTGCGGTGTCGGTACCCTGGTGATCGAAGGTGCGCTGATCGCCGCCGACATTGCCCCCGGACTGCGCCGCGATTATTGGGGCTTCAGTGGCTGGCGCGGCCATGAGGCGGACGCTTGGAGTCGACTGCTCGCCGACGCCAAGGAGCGCCGGGCGCAGGGACTGCATCGGCTCGCGCGCAGCCGCACCAGGCTGCGGGGCAGCGATCTCGATCCGGCCGCGATCAAGGCCGCTAACGCCAATGCAGCGCACGCCGGGCTGGCCGGCCATGTCCACTTCGAGCGCGGTGCGCTTGAGGATTGCCGGCCTGCGGAGGGAATCTCGGATGCCCTGCCCATCCCCGGTCTGTTGATCGCCAACCCGCCCTATGGCGAGCGCCTCGGCGCTGAGGATCTGGCTGGCCTTTACCAATCCCTCGGCGCCTTGCTGCGCACCCACTTCGACGGCTGGCGCGCGGCGGTGCTGACCGGCAACCCGGAACTCGGCAAGCGCATGGGACTGCGCGCGCGCCGTTTCCATACGCTCTATAACGGAGCGCTCGAATGCCGCCTGCTGCACTTCGAGGTCACCCCCGAGGCGCATGTCTCGGACCGCCCGCGCCCGCTCCCCGCTGCCGAGCGCGGACCCGGCGCCGAGATGCTCGCCAACCGGCTACGCAAGAACCAAAAGGCGCTCAAGAAGTGGCTGCAACGCGAGGACATCGGCTGTTACCGGCTCTATGATGCCGATCTGCCCGAGTACGCGTTAGCCATCGATCTGTACCAGAGCGCCGATCCGGCGACCCCGGCGCGGCGCTTCGTGCACGTGCAGGAATACGCCGCCCCGCCCAACATCGACCCGAAAGCCGCGCGGCGGCGCTTGCGCGAGGGGATTGGCGTGATCGCCGAGGTGCTCGACGTGCCTGAGCCAGATCTGTTCTTCAAGGTCCGTCGAGCGCAGCGCGGCAAGGCGCAATACGAGCGCCTGGCGCAGACCGGCCACTTTCACCGGGTTGCCGAGGATGGCCTGACCCTATTGGTCAATGTCGAGGACTACCTGGATACCGGCTTGTTCCTCGATCACCGCGAGACGCGCCGGCTGATCGGCCGCCTGGCCGCCGATCGGCACATGCTCAACCTGTTCGGCTACACCGGCGTCGCCAGTTGCCATGCTGCGCGCGGCGGCGCCCGCTCCACCACCACAGTCGATCTGTCGAAGACCTATCTGGACTGGGCGCGGCGCAACCTGGCGCTCAATGGGTTTAGCGGGCGCGACCATCGGCTGATCCAGGCCAACTGCTTGGAGTGGCTACAGCAGGCGCGTGCCTATCGTGGCCATTTCGGGCTGATCTTCCTCGATCCGCCGACCTTCTCGACCTCCAAGCGCATGACTGGCACCTTCGATGTCGAGCGCGATCAGGTCGCGTTAATTCGCGCCGCCGCCGCCCTGCTCGCCCCGGCTGGCGAGCTGATTTTTTCCACCAACAAGCGCCGTTTTAAGCTCGACGCAGCGGCGCTTGGCGACGATCTCAGGATCGAGGACATCAGCGCCGCGACCATCCCCAAGGACTTCGCCCGCCATCCG
>PWTO01000176.1 GCA_003562815.1 Chromatiaceae bacterium
ACAACGTGAAGATGACCGTCCAACTGATCGCGCCGATCGCGATGGAAGAAGGGCTGCGCTTCGCGGTGCGCGAAGGCGGACGCACCGTCGGCGCTGGCGTCGTCGCGAAGATCATTGAGTAGCCATGATTGGCAAGGGGTTTGAGCCGGCGATACTGTCACCGGTCTCGGCACAAGGACGTGATCGACAGGAATCGATTTTTCTAGGCCAGTAGCTCAATTGGCAGAGCAGCGGTCTCCAAAACCGCAGGTTGGGGGTTCGAGTCCCTCCTGGCCTGCCAAACACGCGCCGTCAAGGTGCCCGATACGTCATGAATGCACGAGCTGAGGCCGCTTCGACCGGTCTTGATACGGCCAAACTTGCCGCTGCGGTCCTGTTATTGGCCGGCGGCATCTGGCTTTTTTACCTGTTTGCGGGCTACTCGGTGCTCTTACGCACGCTGGGTCTGCTCGTCATCGCGGGCGGCGCGGCAGCGTTGGCGCTGACCTCCGCTCAGGGGCGCCAGCTCTGGCGCTTTGCGCTCGACTCTCGCATGGAGGTCCGCAAAGTCGTTTGGCCGACCCGCCAGGAAACCATCCAGACGACACTGATCGTCATTGTGATGGTGTTCATCATCGGCCTGATTTTGTGGCTGTTCGACACGGTCTTGCGCGCGATCTTCAATCTTCTTGTCGGGCAAGGCGGCTGATTTATGGCCAAGCGCTGGTATGTGATTCACGCCTTTTCCGGCTTCGAGAGCCATGTCGCCAAGTCCCTGCGCGAGCGGGCAGAACGCGCTGGTATGGAGGAGGCGTTCGGCGAGATTCTGGTGCCGACCGAAGAAGTGGTCGAGATCAGAAATGGACAGCAGCGCAAAAGCGAGCGCAAGTTCTTCCCTGGCTATGTCTTCGTCAACATGGAGATGAGCGACGAGTCCTGGCATCTGGTCAAGGATGTGCCAAGGGTAATGGGCTTCATTGGCGGGAAGGGCGATCGCCCGGCACCGATTCCCGATGCCCAGGCCGAAGCCATCCGGCAACGTGTTCAGGATGGCGTCGAGAAGCCGCGTCCGAAGGTGCTCTACGAGCCTGGAGAAGTGGTCCGCGTCACCGACGGCCCCTTCACCGATTTCAACGGCGTCGTCGAAGAGGTCGATTACGAAAAGAGCCGGGTCAAGGTCTCGGTCTCGATCTTTGGACGATCGACCCCTGTCGAGCTTGAGTTCAGCCAGGTCGAGAAGGGCTAAGCCAAAGCGTCTTTATCCGCGATGGGCCGATCGTTTTGTCGATCGACTGCCCATCGATTTCGTTCACGGCCGTGTCATGCGCGGTCCACGCGTCGGGGAGCTGGTCAACCGGCCAGCGTTTGCACCCACAGGAGCCTCAACAGAATGGCGAAGAAAGTCACCGCCTACATTAAATTGCAGGTCAAGGCCGGCGAGGCCAATCCCAGCCCACCGGTCGGTCCAGCCTTGGGCCAGCACGGGGTCAACATCATGGAGTTCTGCAAGGCCTTCAATGCGAAGACCCAGGAACTCGAAAAAGGGCTGCCGACACCGGTGGTGATCACCGTGTATTCCGATCGCAGTTTCACCTTCATCACGAAGACACCGCCAGCGGCGATTCTGCTGAAGAAAGCCGCCGGCGTGGCCAAGGGCAGTAGCACGCCGAATACGGCCATCGTTGGCACAGTGACGCGCGCGCAGATCGAAGAGATTGCGAACACGAAGATGCCGGATCTGAATGCGGCGGATCTCGAGGGCGCGGTCCGCACCATCGCCGGTAGCGCGCGGGCCATGGGACTGAAGGTTGAGGGGGTGGCGTAATGGCAAAGCTGAGCAAACGTCAAACGGCGATTCGTGAGCGTGTGGAGGCCGGTCGTTCCTATGCGGCCGAAGAGGCGTTCGAACTCCTGAAATCGCTCTCAAGCGTCAAGTTCATCGAGAATATCGATGTTTCCGTCAACTTGGGCGTCGATCCGCGCAAGTCCGACCAAGTGGTGCGTGGGTCAACCGTGTTGCCGCATGGTATCGGCAAGCAGGTGCGCGTCGCGGTCTTCACCCAGGCCGCGAATGCCGAGGCAGCGACCGAGGCCGGCGCCGATCGCGTCGGCATGGAAGACCTCGCCGAAGAGATGAAGGGCGGCAATCTGAATTTCGATGTGGTCATCGCCTCGCCCGATGCGATGCGCGTCGTTGGGCAGCTCGGTAAGCTGCTCGGGCCGCGCGGTTTGATGCCGAATCCGAAGGTCGGCACGGTCACCGCGAACGTCGCCGAGGCGGTGCAGAATGCGAAAGCAGGGCAGGTGCGTTATCGCACCGATAAGGCCGGCATCATTCACTGCCCGCTCGGCAAGATCGATTTCGACGCCGATAAGCTGCGGGAAAATCTCGAAGCGCTCTTGGCCAATCTGGCTAAGGCCAAGCCGACCGCAGCCAAGGGTATTTACATGAAAAAGGTCACGGTCTCATCGACCATGGGGCCGGGCCTGACGATCGATCACAGCGCGCTGGCGTTTTGATGGCTTGAGCTTTGGGACAGCGGCCCTGGTTGAGAAGCTATGGTCGTCGTCCGTCAAAGACCGCAGGCGTTGATCCACGCGCGAGGACGCGCGTGGCTCGGCTTAATCGCTGCCTGCGCAGATGGTGTCCCGGAACCAGGTTTCTCTGGCAAGGGTACACGGTTAATGATCAGGTTCTCGTCAGGGAGCGATGGACTGATTTTTTCAGTTAGACCTTGAGTCTAACGTCACATCGATCAGGAGGTGACGTCTGTGGCACTGACCTTTGCCCAGAAAGAACGCATCGTCGCCGAAGTCGCGGAGGTGGCTCAGAGCGCTCACTCGGCGGTGGGTGCCGAGTATCGCGGACTGACCGTCGAGCAGTTGACCAAGCTGCGCGTCGAAGCGCGTAAGGCCGGGGTCTATGTGCGGGTGGTCAAGAATACGCTGGCCAAGCGTGCACTCGCCGGTACTGACTTTGCCTGCATGGACGAGGCGCTGAGCGGTCCGCTGCTGCTTGCATTCGGACAGTCCGACCCCGGCTCCGTGGGCCGAGTCGCTGAACACTTCGCCAAGGAGCACAAGGAATTTCAGGTCCGCATGATTGCGATCGGCGGAACGCTCCTGGATGGCTCCGAGCTGAGCAAGCTGGCGAAGATGCCGACTTACGATGAGGCGATCAGTCAGTTGATGTCGGTGATGAAAGCACCGGCGCAAAAACTGGCCTCGACGCTCAACGAGGTCCCGAGCAAGCTCGCGCGTACCCTCAGTGCTGTCCGCGACGCAAAAGAGGCGGCTTGATCCTCGCCCTGGGCACGAAAGCCCAGCGACAGCGGTCAATCATAGCAACGAATCATTGAATCGGAGATGAGCCCATGGCGGTTTCTAAAGAAGATATCCTCGACGCCATTGCCAATATGACGGTGATGGAGGTCGTTGACCTCATTAGTGCGATGGAAGAGAAGTTTGGCGTCACGGCGGCAGCGGCCGTCGCGGCGGCACCGGCGGCAGGGGGAGGCGCCGAGGCGGCCCCGGCCGAGGAACAGACCGAGTTCGACGTGGTCCTGGCCTCGTTCGGGGCTAACAAGGTCGCGGTCATCAAGGCCGTTCGTGCCCTGACCGGGCTTGGCCTGAAGGAAGCCAAGGACGCCGTCGAAGGCGCTCCGGCGACGCTGAAGGAAGGCGTCTCGAAGGATGACGCCGAGGCGGCGAAGAAGGCACTCGAGGAGGCGGGCGCAACCGTCGAGATTAAATAATACGCTCCTCCTTGCACCCTGCCCTAAAGCCGGGATCGACCAAGGCTGGCGGCTTCAGGCCGCCGGCCTTTTGCCGTTTCCGAGCATAGGGCTCGCGCCGGGCTGGGATGCGGGCGCTCGATTCAGGCATCCGCTCTTGTGCGGACGTTCAAGGCTACTTAAAGACCTATTACGAGGGAAGGCAGCATGCCCTATTCGTTTACCGAAAAGAAGCGCATCCGCAAGAACTTCGGCAAGCGCCCGACGATCATGGAGGTCCCGTTCCTGCTGGCGACCCAGATCGATTCCTATCGCGACTTTCTTCAGTTGGAACAAGGGCCGAAGGAGCGCGACGAGGTCGGTTTGCACGCCGCGTTCCGGACCGTGCTGCCGATCGAGAGCTATTCCGGAAACGCGATCCTGGAGTATGTCAGCTACCGACTCGGCGAGCCGGTCTTCGATGTGCGTGAATGCCATCTGCGCGGTGCGACCTATGCCGCGCCGCTGCGCGTGCTGCTGCGTCTGGTGATTTACGATAAGGATGCCCCGGCGGGCGCCAAGGTGGTCAAGGACGTGCGTGAGCAAGAGGTCTACATGGGCGATTTGCCGCTCATGACCGAGACCGGCACCTTCATCATCAACGGCACCGAGCGCGTCATCGTCTCGCAATTGCATCGCTCGCCCGGTGTCTTTTTCGATCACGATAAGGGCAAGACGCATTCGTCCGGCAAGCTGCTGTTCTCGGCGCGGGTGATCCCTTATCGCGGCTCCTGGCTCGACTTCGAGTTCGACCCCAAGGATAACGTCTATGTGCGCATCGACCGCCGGCGCAAATTGCCGGCGACCGTCTTGCTGCGCGCACTCGGTTATGGCGTCGACGATATCCTCTCGATGTTCTTCGAGACCGATACTTTCCATCTCGGCGAGACGCTCGAGCTGGAATTGGTACCGGAGCGCCTGCGCGGCGAGACGGTCAATTTCGAGATCACGCTGGACGATGACGTCTTGGTCGAGACGGGTCGGCGGGTGACGGCCAAACATATTCGCGCCTTGCAAAAGGCCGGCGTCGAGCGCCTCGCAGTGCCGGACGAATTTCTGATCGGTCGCACCCTGGCGCGCACCCAGGTCGATACCGAAACCGGCGAGATCATCGCCGAGGCCAATGCCGAGCTGACCGAGGAGCTGCTCGCAGCGCTGCGCGAGAAGGGCGTCGAGCGCATCGAGACCCTGTTCGTCAACGATCTCGATCACGGCCCCTATCTGTCCGAGACCCTGCGCATCGATCAGACCACCAACGATCTCGAGGCCCAGGTCGAGATCTACCGGATGATGCGCCCGGGCGAGCCACCGACCAAGGAGGCCGCGCAGAATCTGTTTCACAACCTGTTCTTCGCGCCGGAGCGCTACGACCTCTCGGCCGTTGGGCGGATGAAGTTCAACCGCCGCCTGCTGCGCGAGGAGACCGAGGGTCCGGGCATCCTCTACGACGGGCGCTATTTCTCGCGGCGCACCGATGCCTTCTCGACCAAGCTGGTCGAGGAGCAGGGCGAGCGCTCCGATATCGTCGATGCGCTCAAGGTGCTGGTGGAGCTGCGCAATGGCCGCGGCACCGTCGACGACATCGATCACCTCGGCAATCGGCGCATCCGCTGCGTCGGCGAGATGGCCGAAAATCAGTTCCGCGTCGGTCTGGTGCGCGTCGAGCGCGCGGTCAAGGAACGCCTCTCGCTGGCCGAGTCCGAGGGCCTGATGCCGCAGGAGCTGATCAACGCCAAGCCGGTCTCGGCGGCGATCAAGGAGTTCTTCGGCTCCTCGCAGCTCTCGCAGTTCATGGACCAGAACAACCCGCTCTCGGAGGTCACCCACAAGCGGCGTGTCTCGGCGCTCGGCCCGGGTGGTCTGGCGCGCGAGCGCGCCGGCTTCGAGGTGCGCGACGTGCATCCGACCCACTATGGCCGCGTGTGCCCGATCGAGACCCCTGAAGGGCCGAACATCGGTCTGATCAACTCGCTTGCGGTCTATGCCCGCACCAACAAGTACGGCTTCCTGGAGACCCCGTATCGGCGCGTCGCCAATGGTCAGGCGACCACCGAGATCGTGCATCTGTCGGCGATCGAGGAGGGCGGCTATGTCATCGCCCAGGCCAACGCAACCCTCGATGACGACGGCCGATTGGCCGATGCGCTGGTCTCCTGCCGGCACATGAACGAGTTCACCATGAAGGCGCCCGAGGAGGTCGAATTCATGGACGTCTCGCCGCGGCAGATCGTCTCGGTCGCGGCCTCGCTGGTGCCTTTCCTTGAGCACGACGACGCCAACCGTGCGCTGATGGGCTCGAACATGCAGCGCCAAGCCGTGCCGACCCTGCGTGCCGAGAAGCCGCTGGTCGGCACCGGCATGGAGCGGGTCGTGGCCAAGGACTCGGGCGTGGTGGTCTGGGCGCGGCGCGGCGGTGTGATCGAGGCTGTGGATGCCGCGCGCATCGTAGTGCGGGTCAACGACGACGAGACCGAGCCTGGCGAGGCTGGTGTCGATATCTATACCCTGACCAAGTACACCCGCTCGAATCAGAACACCTGCATCAATCAACGCCCGCTGGTGGTCCCCGGCGATCGGGTGGTGCGCAACGACGTGCTCGCCGATGGTCCATCGACCGACATGGGCGAGCTGGCGTTGGGGCAGAACCTGCGCGTCGCCTTCATGCCCTGGAACGGCTACAACTTCGAGGACTCGATCCTGATCTCGGAGCGCCTGGTGCAACAGGATCGCTTCACCAGCATCCATATCGAGGAGCTGACCTGTCTGGCGCGCGACACCAAGCTCGGCCCGGAGGAGATCAGCAGCGACATCCCGAACGTGGGCGAGGCCGCGCTCGGCAAGCTCGATGAATCCGGCATCGTCTATGTCGGCGCCGAGGTGCGCGATGGCGACATCCTGGTCGGCAAGGTCACGCCCAAGGGCGAGACCCAGCTCACGCCGGAGGAGAAGCTGCTGCGCGCGATCTTCGGCGAGAAGGCCTCGGACGTGAAGGACACCTCGCTGCGGCTGCCGTCGGGGATGGCTGGGACCGTGGTCGATGTCCAGGTCTTCACCCGCGATGGCGTCGAGAAGGACAAGCGCGCGACCGAGATCGAGGAAATAGAACTCGAGCGGGTGCGTAAGGACTTGGCCGATCAACTGCGCATCATGGAGCAGGACACCTTCCAGCGCGTCGAAAAGATGCTGGTCGGCAAGGTGGCCGATGGCGGCCCCGGCGGACTCAAGGCGGGCGACAAGATCGCCAAAAGGTATCTGACCGATCTCGCCGAGGGCCAAGGCAAGGACAAGTGGCTCGAGATCCGCATCCGCAGCGAAGAGGCCGCCGCCCAGCTTGAAGCGGTGGCGGCGCAGATCAAGGAACAGCGCGAGGTGTTCCGCGAGCGCTTCGAGGTCAAGAAGCGCAAGATCACCCAGGGCGACGAGCTGCCGCCGGGCGTGCTCAAGATGGTCAAGACCTATGTCGCGGTTAAGCGGCGCATCCAGCCCGGCGACAAGATGGCCGGTCGTCACGGCAACAAGGGCGTCATCTCGCGCGTCGTGCCGCAGGAAGACATGCCCTTTAGCAGCGACGGCGAGCCGGTTGATATCGTGCTCAACCCGCTCGGCGTGCCTTCGCGCATGAACGTCGGTCAGGTGCTCGAAACGCATCTCGGCATGGCCGCGAAAGGGCTCGGTCAGCGCATCGATGCGATGCTGCGCGCGCAAGCCGATGTCGAGGCGCTGCGAGGTTTTTTGGCCAAGGTCTATAACAACAGCGGAAAGCTCGAGGACCTCGATAGCCTGAGCCATGATGAGGTACTGGAACTGGCCGCCAACCTGCGCGGTGGCGTGCCGCTCGCGACCCCGGTCTTCGACGGTGCCACCGAGGAAGAGATCAAGTACATGCTTGACCTCGCCGGGCTCTCGACGACGGGCCAGACCACGCTCTACGACGGGCGCTCCGGCGAGCCGTTCGAGCGCCCGGTGACCGTCGGCTATATGTACATGCTCAAGCTCAACCATCTGGTCGACGACAAGATGCATGCGCGCTCCACCGGTCCCTACAGTCTGGTGACCCAGCAGCCGCTCGGCGGCAAGGCGCAATTCGGCGGGCAGCGCTTCGGCGAGATGGAGGTCTGGGCGCTCGAGGCTTACGGTGCTGCGCACACCCTGCAGGAGATGCTGACGGTGAAGTCGGACGACGTCACTGGGCGGACCAAGATGTACAAGAGCATCGTCGATGGTGACCATCGCATGGAGGCCGGCATGCCCGAGTCGTTCAACGTGCTGGTCAAGGAGATCCGCTCGCTCGGCATCAACATCGAACTCGAGCAGGATTGATCTGTCGTCCGTGGGGTGGAGGCGCTGCCGTCTCCGCCCCGTGCCGCCTTGATAGCAACTCGATCCCATCTGCGGGTGCAACCGAATACTGGCTGTTGGCCCTTGGCCGTCGGCCCTCTCTTTCCTATAAGGAGGCTAGGTCGTGAAAGATCTTCTCAGAATCATCAAGCAGCAGGGGCAAGCGTTGGAATTCGACGCGATCCGCATCGGCCTGGCGTCGCCCGAGATGATCCGCTCCTGGTCCTACGGCGAGGTCAAGAAGCCGGAGACCATCAACTACCGTACTTTCAAGCCTGAGCGCGATGGCCTGTTCTGCGCCAAGGTGTTCGGCCCGGTCAGCGACTACGAGTGCCTGTGCGGCAAATACAAGCGCCTCAAGCACCGCGGCGTGGTGTGCGAGAAGTGCGGCGTCGAGGTCACCCTGGCCAAGGTGCGTCGCGAGCGTATGGGGCATATCGACCTGGCCAGCCCGGTTGCACACATCTGGTTCCTGAAGTCGCTGCCCTCGCGCATCGGGCTGCTGCTCGACATGACGCTGCGCGATATCGAGCGCGTGCTCTACTTCGAGTCCTTCGTCGTCATCGATCCGGCGATGACCGATCTCGAGCGCAATCAGCTGCTCACCGACGATCAATATCTGGAAGCGCTCGAGACCCACGGCGACGAGTTCGACGCGCGCATGGGCGCCGAGGCCGTGTTCGAGCTGCTGCGCAGCCTGGATCTCGATGCCGAGATCCGCAAGATGCGCGAAGACATGGAAGCGACCAACTCCGAGACCAAGCTCAAGAAGCTGGCTAAGCGCCTGAAACTGATCGAGTCGCTGCAGCTCTCGGGCAACCGTCCGGAATGGATGATCCTGACCGTGCTGCCGGTACTGCCACCCGAGCTGCGCCCGCTGGTGCCGCTCGACGGCGGGCGTTTCGCGACCTCGGATCTGAACGATCTCTATCGTCGGGTGATCAACCGCAACAACCGCCTCAAGCGCCTGCTGGATCTGATCGCGCCCGACATCATCGTGCGCAACGAGAAGCGCATGCTGCAGGAGTCGGTCGACGCGCTGCTCGACAATGGCCGCCGTGGTCGGGCGATTACCGGCACCAACAAGCGCCCGCTGAAGTCGCTCGCCGACATGATCAAGGGCAAGCAGGGTCGCTTCCGGCAGAACCTGCTCGGCAAGCGCGTCGATTACTCGGGCCGCTCGGTGATCGTCGTCGGCCCGACGCTGAAGCTGCACCAGTGCGGCCTGCCAAAGTTGATGGCGCTTGAGCTGTTCAAACCGTTCATCTTCAGCAAGCTGCAGTTGCGCGGGCTGGCGCCCACGATCAAGGCGGCGAAGAAGATGGTCGAGCGCGGCACCGCTGAGGTTTGGGACATCCTCGAAGAGGTGATCCGCGAACATCCGGTGATGCTCAACCGCGCGCCGACCCTGCACCGCCTCGGTATTCAAGCCTTCGAGCCGGTGCTGATCGAGGGCAAGGCGATCCAGCTCCATCCGCTGGTCTGCACCGCGTTCAACGCCGACTTCGACGGCGACCAGATGGCAGTGCACGTCCCGCTCTCGCTCGAAGCGCAGCTCGAGGCCCGCGCGTTGATGATGTCGTCGAACAACATCCTCTCGCCGGCCAATGGCGAGCCGATCATCGTGCCGTCGCAGGACGTGGTGCTCGGCCTCTATTACATGACCCGCGAGCGCATCAACGCCAAGGGCGAGGGGCTGGTGCTGTCCGGCATCGATGAGGCGCGGCGCGCCTACGAGACCGGTCAGGCGGCGTTGCATGCGCGGGTCAAAGTGCTGATCCGCGAGGTCGTGCGCGAGGAGGATGGTCGCATCGAGGAGCGCACCTCCGTGCGCGAGACCACGCTCGGTCGCGCGCTGGTCTGGGAGATCGTGCCCGAGGGGCTGCCGTTCGAGCTGGTCGACCGCGCGCTCGGCAAGAAGCATATCTCGAACCTGATCAATACCTGCTACCGCGTGCTCGGACTCAAGGATACCGTGGTCTTCGCCGACCAGGTGATGTTTCTGGGCTTCCGCATGGCGACGCGCTCCGGGGTCTCGATCGGCCTTGAAGATATGGTGGTCCCGGACCAGAAGGCACGCATCATCGGCGATGCCGAGAGCGAGGTGAAGGAGATCGAGGATCAGTACACCCAAGGCTTGGTCACCAACGGCGAGCGCTACAATAAAGTCGTCGATATCTGGTCACGCACCAACGATCAGGTGGCCAAGTCGATGATGCGCAAGCTCGGTAAGGATCCGGTCGTCGATTGCGATGGCAACCCGGTCAACGACAGCGACGGCAACCCGCTGGAGCAGGACTCGTTCAACTCGATCTACATGATGGCCGACTCCGGCGCGCGCGGCTCGCCCGCGCAGATCCGCCAGCTCGCCGGCATGCGCGGACTCATGGCCAAGCCCGACGGCTCGATCATCGAGACGCCGATCACCGCCAACTTCCGCGAAGGGCTGAACGTCATCCAGTACTTCATCTCCACCCATGGCGCGCGCAAGGGCTTGGCCGACACGGCGCTGAAGACCGCCAACTCGGGCTATCTGACCCGCCGCCTGGTCGATGTGGCCCAGGACATGGTGGTGCTGGAGGTGGACTGCGGCACCGAGCATGGGCTGACGATGATCCCGATCATCGAGGGCGGCGACGTCGTCGAACCGCTGCGCGAGCGCATCCTCGGCCGAGTGACCGGGGAGGATCTCTACCGTCCCGGCACCGACGAGATCGTCTGCGAGGCCGGCACCCTGCTCGACGAGGGCTGGGTCAAGCAGCTCGAGGCTGAAGGCATCGATCAGGTCTTGGTGCGCTCGGCGATCACCTGCGAATCGCGCTTGGGCGTTTGCGCCCAATGCTACGGGCGCGACTTGGCGCGCGGTCATCGCGTCAACATGGGCGAGGCGGTCGGCGTCATCGCCGCGCAATCGATCGGCGAGCCCGGGACTCAGTTGACCATGCGTACCTTCCACATCGGCGGTGCCGCATCGCGCGCGGCTGCAGTGAGCAATGTGGAGGTCAAGGGCGCTGGCACCATCAAGCTACACAACATCAAAACGGTGCGCCATCACAGCGGCAACTTGGTCGCGGTCTCGCGCTCCGGCGAACTGACGGTCAGCGACGAGAAGGGCCTGGAGAAGGAGCGCTACAAGATCCCCTATGGCGCTACCGTGGCGATCAACGATGGCGATAAGGTCAAAGCAGGCGCCATCGTCGCGAATTGGGACCCGCATACCCATCCGGTGGTCACCGAAGTGGCTGGTGTCTTGCGCTTCGAGGACTTCATCGATGGCGTCACCGTGCAGAGCAAGACCGATGATGTCACCGGCCTCGCCTCGCTTGAGATCATGGACCCGAAACAGCGCCCGGCCGCAGGCAAAGATCTGCGCCCGATGGTGAAGCTGCTCGATGCCAGTGGCGAGGAGCTGAACATCGCTGGCACCGACCTGCCGGCGCGCTACTATCTACCCTCGGGCGCGATCGTCACCGTCTCCGATGGGGCCGAGGTCGGCGTCGGCGACATCCTCGCGCGCATCCCGCAGGAATCCTCGAAGACCCGCGATATCACTGGTGGTCTACCGCGCGTGGCCGATCTGTTCGAGGCACGCAAGCCGAAAGACCCAGCATTGATGGCGCAGGCCACGGGGACCATCAGTTTTGGTAAGGAGACCAAAGGCAAGCAGCGCCTGGTGATCACCACCGACGACGGCGAGACCATCGAGGAGCTGATTCCGAAGTGGCGGAACGTGAACGTCTTCGAGGGCGAGCGCGTCGAGCGGGGCGAGATCGTCTCCGATGGCGAGATGAGTTCGCACGATATTTTGCGCCTGAAGGGGGTGACAGCGCTGGCCGAGTACCTGGTCAAGGAGATTCAGGACGTCTACCGGCTACAGGGCGTGAAGATCAACGACAAGCACATCGAAGTCATCGTGCGCCAGATGCTGCGCAAGGTCGAGATCACTAACGCGGGCGATACCAACCTACTGCGCGGTGAGCAGGTGGATCAGGCGACGGTCCTGGCCGAGAACGAGCGCGTGAAGGCCGAAGATAAGCATCCGGCGCTCTACGAACCGCTGTTGCTCGGCATCACCAAGGCCTCGTTGGCGACCGAGTCATTTATCTCTGCGGCCTCGTTCCAGGAGACCACCCGCGTGCTGACCGAGGCGGCGGTGCGTGGTGCGGTCGATGGCCTGAACGGGCTCAAGGAGAACGTCATCGTCGGTCGCCTGATTCCAGCCGGGACGGGCTTGGCGCATCACAATGAACGTCGGCGGCGGCGTCAGCCAGATGGCGGCGGAGACGCAGCGGAGCGTATGGAAATGGCGACCGAGGAATTGACCGCCGCGCTGAGGCAGGCGCTGAACACGCCGGCGTCTGCGGCTGATTGAGCCCAAGAGGCGAGCCCCCTGCTTGGGGGCTTTGGTCATAGATCCGCAATCCCCCGTTGACAGGGGGTGCGAAGATAAATATACTTCTCGTCTTAGCTCGCCGGCATTCATTTTTTGTCGGCAAGTGTTTTGAGTGGCATGGTCGCTGCGGCACGCCCTTCTCATCGACTTATCCGCCGTCTATTTGACGTTCTCGTCATTCAACCGACGAGTTCCCCGCCCGGTTTTCTCTGTAAGGGCGGGAAGAGTGGCACGCGGTGCGTCTCGTGCGTTGCATTGCTGCCTTGTACCCCAGGTTCGGGGCAGCAATCGAGGGTGCTCGTCAGGCTAAGAGTGGTGCCCTCAAATCGAAATCCCAAGATCGAGCGTCGCCGGCCCAGGGTCGCGGGCTCGGACTTTTAGTGCATACACGTTGCATTCAAGCCGTCGGAGTCAGTCATGGCGACAGTCAACCAATTGGTGCGTCATCCGCGCAAGCGCCGCGTGGCAAAGAGCACGGTTCCAGCGCTCGAGGCCTGTCCTCAGAAGCGCGGAGTCTGCACCCGTGTCTACACCACCACGCCGAAAAAGCCGAACTCGGCGCTGCGCAAGGTCGCGCGCGTTCGGCTGACGAACGGCTATGAGGTCGCGTCCTACATCGGTGGTGAAGGGCATAACCTGCAGGAGCACTCGGTGGTGCTGATTCGCGGCGGTCGTGTCAAGGACTTGCCGGGTGTGCGTTATCACACCGTACGCGGCACGCTGGATGCGTCCGGTGTCGAGAAGCGCCGCCAAGGTCGGTCCAAGTATGGCGCCAAGCGCCCGAAGAGCTAAGCGGCGCTGGTCGAAACGCGCTAACCCTTGTATTAGGTAGTCGGAGCCTGAAAAGCAATGCCGAGAAGACGCATCGTTGGTCGTCGCCAGATCCTACCGGACCCGAAACACGGTAGTGAGCTGCTCACCAAGTTCATCAATATGCTGATGGAAGACGGCAAAAAGGCCGTCGCCGAGCGCATCATCTATGGCGCGCTCGATCGGGTCGTCGAGAAGAAGGGCGCTGAGCCGCTTGAACTCCTCGATAGCGCGATGGAAAACGTGCGCCCCATGGTCGAGGTCAAGTCTCGCCGTGTCGGTGGTGCGACCTATCAGGTGCCAGTCGAGGTTCGGCCGTCGCGGCGCAACACCCTGGCTATGCGCTGGTTGATCGACGCCTCGCGCAAACGCTCCGAGAAATCGATGGCGCTTCGCCTCGCCGGCGAGCTGATGGACGCAGCGGACGCGCGCGGCACTGCGGTGAAGAAGAAGGAAGACACGCATCGTATGGCAGAGGCCAATAAGGCCTTCTCGCATTATCGCTGGTAGCGCAAACGCGCGCAGCTCCTGGCATTCACCTCAGGCAATAGGCAACGCAGTCGTGGCACGTAGCACAGCAATCGATCGGTACCGAAACCTCGGCATCATGGCGCACATCGATGCCGGAAAGACGACGACGACTGAGCGCATCCTGTTTTACACCGGCCTGTCGCACAAGATCGGCGAGGTGCATGACGGCGCTGCGACCATGGACTGGATGGAGCAGGAACAAGAGCGCGGGATCACCATCACCTCGGCGGCGACGACCTGCTTCTGGTCCGGCATGGATCAGCAGTTCCCCGAGCATCGGATCAACATCATCGATACGCCTGGGCACGTCGATTTCACCATTGAAGTCGAACGCTCGCTGCGCGTGCTCGATGGCGCTTGCACCGTGTTCTGCGCCGTCGGCGGCGTTGAGCCGCAGTCGGAGACTGTGTGGCGTCAGGCCGATAAATACGGCGTGCCGCGCATCGCGTTCGTCAATAAGATGGACCGCATGGGCGCCAACTTCCTGCGCGTCGTCGCTCAGGTGCAGGCTCGGCTCGGCGCGGTTGCGGTGCCGCTGCAGTTGCCGATCGGTGCCGAGGAAGACTTCGCGGGAGTCGTCGATCTGGTGCGGATGAAGGCGATCTACTGGAACGAAGAAGACAAGGGATTGACCTACGACGCCCGCGAGGTGCCAGCCGAGATGGCGGATGCCTGCGCCGAATGGCGCGAGAAGCTGATCGAGGCTGCCGCCGAGGCGACCGAAGAGATGATGGAGAAGTATCTCGAAGGCGGCGAGCTGACCGAGGAGGAGATTCGCGCCGGCATTCGCAAGCGTTGTATCGCCAACGAGATCGTGCCGATGCTCTGCGGTTCGGCGTTCAAGAACAAGGGTGTGCAGGCGATGCTGGATGCGGTCATCCATTATCTGCCATCGCCGCCCGAGGTGCCGCCGATCAAGGGCGTGCTGGATGACGCCGCCGAGACCGTCGAGGAGCGTCCGTCGCGAGATGACGCCCCGTTCGCGGCGCTGGCGTTCAAGATCGCCACCGACCCCTATGTCGGCACCTTGACCTTCTTCCGCGTCTATTCGGGGGTGCTCAACGCCGGCGACAGCGTGTTGAATCCGGTCAAGCGCAAGAAAGAGCGGATTGGGCGCATCCTGCAGATGCACTCGAACGACCGCAAGGAGATCAAGGAGGTCCGTGCGGGCGATATCGCCGCTGCGGTGGGCCTCAAGGATGTCACCACCGGTGAGACGCTCTGCGCGCTCGACAAGCCGATCACGCTCGAGCGGATGGAGTTCCCGGAGCCGGTGATCTCGGTCGCGGTCGAGCCGAAGACCAAGACCGACCAAGAGAAGATGGGCGTGGCGCTGCAGAAGCTGGCGCAGGAAGATCCGTCGTTCCGGGTGCGCTCGGACGAAGAGTCAGGCCAGACCATCATCTCCGGCATGGGCGAGCTGCATCTGGAAATCATCGTCGATCGGATGCGGCGCGAGTTCAACGTCGAGGCCAATGTCGGTGCGCCGCAGGTCAGCTATCGCGAGACGCTGCGCGCCACAGTCGAGCAGGAGACCAAGTTTGCTCGCCAGTCCGGTGGTCGCGGTCAGTTTGGCCATGTCTACATCCGTCTCGAGCCGCAAGAGCCGGGCACTGGCTATGCGTTCGCCAACGAGATCGTCGGCGGCGCGGTGCCGAAGGAGTACATCCCGGCGGTGGATAAGGGCATCCAAGAGGCCATGACCAATGGCGTGATCGCGGGTTTCCCGGTGGTCGACGTCAAGGCAACCCTCTATGACGGTTCCTACCACGAGGTCGATTCGAGTGAGATGGCGTTCAAGATCGCCGGCTCGATGGCCTTCAAGGCAGGTGCGGCCAAGGGTAAGCCGGTCCTGCTCGAGCCGATCATGAAGGTCGAGGTGGTCACGCCCGAGGAAAACATGGGCGATGTCATGGGCGATCTGAACAGCCGCCGCGGCATGATTCAAGGCATGGAAGACACGCCTTCGGGCAAGATCATCCGCGCCGAGGTGCCGCTGGCATCGATGTTCGGTTACGCCACCGACCTGCGCTCGGCAACGCAGGGACGTGCGAGCTACAGCATGGAGTTCGCTAAATACAACGAGGTTCCGGCCAGTATTGCCGAGACCGTCGCCAAGAAACGATAGCGTCGACCGACGGTTGACGCTCGCTATGATTGCAGTGGATCTCTGAGGGGATACGGGCATGTCCAAAGAAAAGTTCGAGAGAAAGAAGGCGCACGTTAACGTTGGCACGATTGGCCATGTCGATCATGGCAAGACCACGCTGACGGCGGCGATCACGGTGCACCAGGCGAAGAAATTTGG
>PWTO01000164.1 GCA_003562815.1 Chromatiaceae bacterium
GCAGGGCAGCGATCTGGGCGCGGCGATGCCGGCGCTGTTCCCGCCGCTCGGCGCGCTGCTCGGCGGCATCCCCGGCAGCCTCGGCGAGACCTCGGCGCTGTTGCTGCTGCTCGGCGGGTTGTTCCTGCTGCGCAAGGGTGTGATCGACTGGGTGATCCCGGTCGCGGTGCTGCTCGGCGTCGCACTGCCGGCGAGCCTGATGCACCTGATCGATCCGACGCGCTTTGCCGGTCCGTTGCTGCATCTACTCGCCGGCGCCACCCTGTTGACCGCCTTCTTCATCGCCACCGACCCGGTCACCTCGCCGGTCTCGCGGTTCGGCCAGGCGGTGTTTGGCGCCGGCATCGGCCTGCTGATCTACCTGATCCGCACCTTCGGCGCCTATCCCGAGGGCGCGGCCTTCGCCATCCTGCTGATGAACGCCGCAACGCCGATGATCGATCACTATCTGAAGCCGCGCATCTTCGGCCGCGATCGGCGCGGACAACCGCTGCCGGTGGCCGGGGATGGGGCCGGGGAGCGCAAGCGATGAACCAAAGCCGAATCCTGCCTGCCCTCGATCGCGATGGCGTCGGCTATCAGACGCTGCTGCTCGGGGGCTTCGCGCTGGCGGCCTCGGCCTTGTTGGTGGTCGGGAATCTGCTCACCCAAGGGGCGATCGCCGAGCGCGAGGCCGAGGATCTGCGGGCCTCGCTCGAGCAGGTGATCCCCGCCGAGCGCTACGACAACGATCTGCTGGCGACGACCATGGCGATCCCAAGCCCGCGCGGGGATGACACGCTCACCGTCTACCGCGCGCTCGCAGGGCTAGACGTGACGGCGGTCGCGTTCGAGACGGTCGGCCAAGGTTATGCCGGTCCGATCCGGGTGATGCTCGGCATCGGCGCCGATGGCCGCGTCCTCGGCGCACGGGTGCTGGCGCATAGCGAAACGCCCGGCCTCGGCGACAAGATCGAGATCGGTCGCGACGATTGGATCACCGCGTTCAATGGCCGCGATCTGCGTGACCCGCCGCCCGAACGCTGGGCGGTGAAGAAGGACGGCGGTGTGTTCGATCAGTTCAGCGGCGCGACCATCACCCCGCGCGCCGTGGTCGCGGCGGTCAAAAGCGGGCTCGAGACCTTCGCCGCGCAGCGCGATGCGTTGACCGCCTCGGCCGTGATAACGACTAACACCACCCAATTTTATTGAGTTTATTGGAACCTCCCACGATGACCGCAGACGTTGACGAGACCGCGCGCGAACGTACCCCTTGGGGCCGGATCGCCCGCGATGGGCTCTGGGACAACAATGTGGTGCTGGCGCAGATGCTGGCGCTCTGTCCGCTGCTGGCAGTCACCGGCACCGCGACCAATGGCCTCGGGCTCGGGCTTGCATCGCTGGTGGTGATGCTCGCCTCGGGCCTCCTGGTCTCGAGTCTGCGTGGGCTGATCGCCCCGCAGGTGCGCATCCCGGTCTTCGTGCTGATCATCGCAACCCTGGTGACCCTGGTCGATCTGGCGATGAACGCCTGGCTGCACGATCTGCACAAGGTGCTCGGGCTGTTCATCCCACTGATCGTGACCAACTGCGCGATTCTCGGTCGCGCCGAATCCTTCGCCTCGCGCAATCGCGTCGCGCCAGCGGTGTTCGATGGGTTGATGATGGGCGTCGGCTTCACGCTGGTGCTGATGACGCTGGGCGCGATCCGCGAGATCATCGGCTCCGGCACCCTGTTCGCGAATGCCTCCTTGCTGCTCGGCGAGGCGATGGGCTTTCTGGAGACGACGGTGATTCCCGACTATCGCGGCTTCTTGCTGATGATCTTGCCGCCGGGGGGGTTTCTCGCGCTCGGCTTCCTGCTCGCGGGTCAGCGTCTGATCAAACGCCTGATCAAGCGCCTGTCGTTGCCGAGGTGGCGCGCTGCTCCAGGTTCAGACTCAGGTTCAGGCTCGGTCGCGGCGCGCTGAGTGGCTGCCACGCAGGGGCCGCACCGCTTTAGCTCAATCCTCAATCAGGACGCTATCCATGCATATCGGTGTCGCTTATGCAGACAAGTTCAAACGCACCTGGCTGACGCTCGACGTCCCCGACGGCAGCACCGTGCGAGAGGCGATCGAACATTCCGGCCTGCTGCGCCAGTACCCGGATATCGATCTTGCCATGCAGCGCGTTGGCATCTTCGGCAAACTCAGCAAGCTCGACGCGTTGGTCAGTGACGGCGATCGAGTCGAGATCTATCGCCCGATTACCGTTGATCCCGAGACCGTCGAGCGGCGTGATCGGTGAGGACTCACAATCGTCTCGGGGGCCGCAGTGATGCGCTGCATTGCCCAGCTGGGCAGCACGCCGAAGCGGCGGGTTAACTGGCACACTGCAAGGTTCCGACCTTGCCCTCGGTCTTGCCCTTGGCCTCACCTTCGGCAAAGATCCACTGATACGCCTTCGTCTCACCGTCGTGCCCGTCGGGTTCGACCAGGCCGTCGAGCCGACGCTCGATGTCTTTGATGGTCAGGGAGCAGACCTTGTAGGCGCCTTCCAACACGAGGCCACCCGTCAATACCCGGAAGGCTGTGCGCCCGTGAGCATATCCAATGCGATGAGGTTGCGAGCCGTGTCCTAAGCCGTTTCCGGCCGGCACGCAGGAACTGAGGTTTTGGTGGGCGCGGCTGGGTTCGAACCAGCGACCCCTGCCGTGTGAAGGCAGTGCTCTCCCACTGAGCTACGCGCCCTGGATGCGGGCAGACGCGAAAGCATAGCGGGCACTTCGCTGGCGGTCAAATCGAACTGGCGGCCTTTCCGCACTGGTGGGGGCGGCTGGATTCGAACCAGCGACCACTGCCGTGTGAAGGCAGTGCGCAGGGCGAAACCTCAAGCGCTCAAGTGGCCGGTTTGATCAGCTCCGCCAGAATCGCCCGGCTGTAGCGAAACGGGACCGAGTAGTGGCCCTCATCGGGGAACTCGGTGAGGCGGGCGTTGGGAAGCTGCTCGGCGTACCAGCGCGCATGGTCGATGGGGACGGTGCCGTCGGCTTGGCCGTGCCAGAGGCGTATGGGCAGATCGATCTGCTGGAAAGCGATGTCCCAGTCGTGGGTGTAGAGATAGAGATCCCGGCGGGCGCCAGGCGCGCCGTTGCGCATGGCATCGGCGATGGTGCGGTTGAGCACGGCATTGGTCTCGGGGTTGGCGAGCACGGCGCGATCGGCCGCCGGCGCGACGAGGCTGCGGGTGTTCTCGACCAAGGCCGGCCAGCGCTCGAGCATGGCGGTGGTAGGTCCGCCGAACACCAGATCGGTGAGCCAGTCGCTCTGTTGACCAATGCGAAGATTGGTCCGCGCCGCCCAGTGCATCTGCTCGAGCTGTTCGTTGCGGTAGATAGGACCCAAGGGGCAGACTAAGCCGCAGGTCGTGACGCGCCCTTGCAGGCCATGCGGTTCAGCCTCGGCTTGCGCGAGGCGCCAGGCGCAGGCCAGCACATAGGGTCCACCGCCGGAGACACCGATCAGGCCGAAGCGCGCGAGGCCGAGCGCGTCGGCGACGCAGAGGACGTCGTCTGGCCAGTCGGTGATCCGTCGCTTGGGGTCTGGATCGCTGTCGCCGTAGCCTGGGCGGTCGAGGCTGATGACGCGGGCGCCGACCTCGCGGGCGGCGTCGCGCAACAGCCAGGCCTCGCGCCGCGAACTCGGAAAGCCATGCGCATAGATCAGCGGCTGACCGGCGGCGGCACCCAGTTGCGAAAAGGCAATGCGCCGCCCGGACGCGGTGGTGGCGAACTCGAGTTGTTCGAGCATGGGGGTATCGGTGTTGGTCACTCTGGCTCGGGGTAGCGCGCGCGGCGCCAATCAATGGGTGGATTGCGGTTGGATGGCGGCGCCTCTGGAACACTTGGATAGCCGCATGCACGCGTCGTTCCAGCGCGACTCAATGTTCGTTACAAGCGCGAATCAATGACAGGCGGGATTGCGCTCCGGGCTCAGCTCCAGGATCTCGAGCCGATGGTTGCCGCAGGGGTGCTCTTCGGACGGCCCCTGGGTCAGCAGCGCGAGCCCGTCTTGGATGCCTTTATCGGCCAGCCAGCAGCGGCCGTGTTCGCTCCAGTCTGGCAGATCGTCGTCGACCTCGACCGCCAGCACCCCATAGGAGAACTTCAGGGCCTGGCAGGTGTTTGGCACCGGGCTGAAGGCGATGACCCAGCAGGGCAGCCGGAAGCGGGCGATGCTGCGCGCGGTATTGCCGCTGCGCGTCGGTACGATCACCGCTTGCGGGGCGCTGCGCTCGACCGTGTGATAGACACTGCGAGCGATCAGATCGACCGCGCGCAGCGGGCCGCCATCGCCATAGGCGCCGAGGGCTTGCGCCAGCAGACGGTTGTCGCGCTCGGGCTCGATGGCGGCGGCGATGCTGGCGAGCATCTCGACCGATTCGAGCGGGAAGCGCCCCATCGCCGATTCGGCCGAGAGCATCACGCAGTCGGTGCCGCCGAGGATGGCGTTGGCGACATCGGTGGCCTCGGCGCGGGTCGGGCGGCGCAACTTGACCATGGACTCGAGCATCTGGGTGGCGGTGATCACCGGCTTGCCATGCAGGTTGGCCTGCTCGGTGATGCGGCGCTGGGCGACGGCGATGGTCTCGATCGGGATCTCAACGCCGAGGTCGCCGCGCGCGACCATGATGCCGTCGGCGGCCTCGAGGATACTGTCGAGATTCTCCAGCGCCGAGGCGCGCTCGATCTTAGCGATGATGAAAGGGTCGTAGTCGAGCGCTTGGGCGGTCTTGCGCACCGCGTTGAGATCGGCGGCAGTGGCGACGAAGGATTGGCTCACCGCATCGAGCCGGTGTTCGGCGGCGAACTCTAGCCAGTCGCGATCGTCCTCGGTGAAGGCGGAGATGCCAAGATCGATGCCGGGCAGATTCAAGCCCTTGCGCGAGCTGAGTTCCCCGCCTGCGCGCACGTTGCAGATCACCTCGGTGTCGGTGACTTCGACCACCTTGAGCAGGATGAAGCCATCGTTCAGGAACAGCCGATCGCCGGGTTTCACCGCTGCCGGCAGGTCGGGGAAGGTGATGCTGACGCGATCGGCCTGGCCGACGCCGGGTTCGGTGGTGAGCGTGAAGCGCTGATCGCGCACCAATTCGATCGGTTCTTCGTCGAGATCGCCGATGCGCATCTTCGGGCCGGGCAGGTCGCCCATGATCGCGACCCGGCGGCCGACCTCGTCTGCGGCCGCGCGGATGGCGCCGATGAGCCCGGCGTGATAGGCCGGGTTGCCGTGCGAGAAGTTGAGGCGCGCGACATCGAGTCCGGCGCGAATCAGTGCGCGCAGCACCTCGGGCGGCTCGGAGGCGGGGCCGACGGTCGCGACGATCTTGGTTTTTCGATTCGGTATCAACATAGGGTGAAACTCGGGGTACAGCAGGCGGCGACGTGCCACGGATGAACACAGTCTAAAGCAATCCTTTTGCCACTTTTTGACCGCATCGCCTGTCTTCGGCTCTGGCGAGGCGTCGCGTCGGTCCGGCGCTGGCCGATCCCTGGTATCCTGAGCGCCCGCTTTCTGCTCTAATCCGCGCCCATGTTTCGCCCCTTCTCATTGTTCGTCGGTCTGCGCTATACCCGCGCGCGTCGGCGCAACCACTTCATCTCCTTCATCTCGCTGATCTCGATGCTGGGAATCATGCTTGGGATCGTGGCGCTCATCGTCGTGCTCTCGGTGATGAACGGCTTCCACAAGGAGATCCAGGAGCGCATCCTTGGCATGGTCTCGCATGCGACCCTGTCCGACCCGAGTGGGATCGACGACTGGCAAGGGCTGGTCGAGACGCTGAGCCAGCACCCGCAGGTGCTCGGCGCCGCGCCCTTCGTCGAGATCGAGTCGATGCTGATGCATGCCGGGCAAACCCAGGCGGCCTTGCTGCGCGGCATTCTGCCGGTCCAGGAGGACGCGGTCTCGGCGCTGCGCCGCGACATGATCGCGGGCTCGGTCGATGCACTGATGCCGGGCGAGTTCAACATTGTGCTCGGCCGCGAGCTGGCGGCGGCGCTGGGGGTTGGACTTGGCGATCAGGTCACGGTGGTCACGCCGCAGTTGAACGCGACGCCGATCGGGGTGATGCCGCGCCTGAAGGCCTTTACCCTGGTCGGTGTGTTCGAGGTCGGCATGTCCGATTACGACCGCGGCGCCGGCTTCATGCACATGGAGGACGCGGCGCGCTTGATGCGTCTGGGCGATGCCGCCGAGGGCGTACGCCTGAAGCTGACCGATATGTGGCAGGCACCGATGATCGCGCGCGAGATCCAATATGCGTTGGATCGACCCTACCGCGTCTCCGATTGGACCCAGGTCCATCGCAACTTCTTCGCCGCGTTGCGCACCGAGAAACGGATGATGTCGATCATCCTGTTCCTGATCGTCGCCGTGGCCGCCTTCAATATCGTCTCGACGCTGGTGATGGTGGTGACCGACAAGCGCGCCGATATCGCTGTGCTGCGCACGCTCGGTGCCTCGCCGGGTCGCATCATGGCGATCTTCATGGTGCAGGGCACCGCGATCGGCCTCTTCGGCACACTGCTCGGCGTGGTCGGCGGCGTGCTCTTGGGGTGGAATGTCGAGGCCATTGTCGCCTCGATCGAAGCCTTGTTCGATGTCCATTTCCTCGATCCGGGCATCTACTACATCAGCGTCCTGCCCTCGGATGTACACGCCGAGGATGTGATTCGGATCGCGCTCGGGGCCTTTTCGATGACGGTGCTGGCGACGCTCTATCCGGCCTGGCGCGCGGCACGCACGAACCCGGCCGAGGCGCTGCGCTATGAATGATGCTGCGGTAAGCGATGTGACGGTGCCGCCGGTGCTCGAGGCGCGCGGCGTCGGCAAGCGTTTTCGGCAGGGGCCGATCGATGTCGAGGTCTTGCGCGGCATCGATCTAGCGGTACCCGCCGGTCTGCGGATGGCCATCATCGGCGCCTCGGGCTCGGGCAAGAGCACCCTGCTGCATTGCCTCGGCGGCCTGGAGCAGCCGACGAGCGGGCAGGTGTTCTGGTCGGGGCAGGCGGCGATGGCGCTCTCGGAGCGGGTGCGCGGCGCATTGCGCAATCGCCAACTTGGCTTCGTGTATCAGTTCCATCATCTGCTGCCTGAGTTTACCGCGCTGGAAAATGTCGCCATGCCGTTGTTGATTCGCGGCACCGTGCCGGCAGCGGCGAGGGATGCCGCAGCGGCGATGCTCGGGCGCGTCGGGCTGGACCATCGCGCGGCGCACAAGCCGTCCGAACTCTCCGGTGGCGAGCGCCAACGCGCCGCGATCGCACGGGCGCTAGTGACGCGCCCGGCCTGCGTGCTCGCCGACGAGCCGACCGGGAATCTCGACCGCCACACCGCCGAGTCGGTGTATGACCTGATGCTGGAACTCAATGCCGAGATCGGCACCAGTATCGTCATCGTCACCCATGATCCGGCACTGGCGGCGCGCACCGATCAGGTGTGGCGGTTGGACGAGGGGCGCTTGGTCGCGGCCGCCTAAGGCGTGTACCAGGACTCGACACCAGGTCCGGGGCTGGCGCTGATCGGCCTTGGCTTCGCGGTTGGGGCTGGTGGTTATTTCCTCATCACCGAACCTGCGTCCTGGGGCACACTTCTGGGGCTGGCGAGCCTAGCGGCGCTGCTGCTGGTGGTGCTCGGGCGCTGGCGTCGGCCGCTCGGCTGGCCGCTGGTGGCGATGGTGCTGGGGGTGGGTTGGTCGCATCTCTGGGTCTGTTCGCTGTTGTGCGCGCCCTTTCCAGAGGCACTGGCACAGCAGGATGTGACCATCGTTGGGCGCATCGCCTCATTGCCGGATGTCACCAGCCATCGCACGCGCTTTCTGTTCGAGGTTGAGCGCCTGACCCACGCCGACGAAGTGATCGACTTCAGCGGTCGCGTGCGCCTGTCCTGGTACCGGGATGCGCCGGCACTGAGCGCGGGCGAGCGTTGGCGGTTCACGGCACGCTTGAAGTCGCCGCACGGTTTCGTCAATCCCGGCGGTTTCGACTATGAGCGTTGGCTGTTTCGGCAGCAGATCAAGGCGACCGGTTATGTGCGCGCCGAGCCAGCGCCACAACCGTTGGACTCAGACGCTGGGCGCTACTGGCTGGATCGTTGGCGACAGGATCTGCGCGCGCGCTTGCATCAGGCCTTGCCCGAGGGGGTCGGCGCGGCCTTGGTGCCGGCGCTGGTGATCGGCGATCGCAGCGCGCTGACGTCGGCCTACTGGGAGGTGTTCTCGCGCACCGGCACCTCGCACCTGATCGCGATCTCGGGGCTGCATGTCGGCTTGGTCTCCGGCGCGCTGTTTTTGTTGATACGGCGCGCTTGGGCCTTGCTTCCTGGCCTCGCGCTCTGGGTTGCGGCACCGCGTGCCGGCGCGCTGGGCGCATTGGCAGCGGCCTTCGGCTATGCGGCGCTGTCGGGGTTTGCGGTCTCGACTCAGCGCGCCTTGGCGATGCTGGCGGTGGTGTTGATCGCGCTGCTCGCCGGGCGCACCCTGCGCGCGGCGAGTGCGTTATTGCTCGCGCTGGCGGCCGTGCTCTTGGTCGATCCGGCAGCGGTGCTGGACTACGGCTTTTGGCTTTCGTTCGGCGCCGTCGCGGTGTTGCTCTATGCGCTGCGCGGGCGCCTTGGGCCTCCCGGCTGGATCGCCCGCTGGGGCGCGGCGCAATGGGCGGTTGGGCTTGGGTTGCTGCCGCTTTTGATCGCCTTCTTTGGGCAGGCCTCGCTGATCGCGCCGCTGGTGAATCTGCTCGCGGTGCCCCTGTTCGGTCTCTTGCTGCCGGTCATTCTGCTCGCGACCCTGGCGTTTTCGATCAGCGCCTGGGACTGGCCGCTGCTGATCGTCGATGGGCTGCTGACGCAAGGTTATGCGCTGCTGGCGTGGACGGCGGACCTGCCGTGGGCCACGATTATGCTCGGCGACCGACCGGGCTGGGTCTGGCTCCTGGCGGGACTCGGAACGCTGTTGTTGTTGGCACCGCGCGGGATTCCCGCGCGTTGGCTCGGCGCCGTCTTGCTGCTGCCGCTGTGGCTGGCGCGCCCGCCCGCGCCGGCCCCAGGCGAACTCCAGGTCACGCTGTTGGATGTCGGCCAAGGCCTCGCCGGCGTGCTGCGCCCGCATCGCCATACGTTGGTCTACGATACCGGGCCGCGCTTTCCCAGTGGCTTTAACACCGGCGCTGCCGTGGTCGCGCCCTATCTGCGCCATCAGGGCATTGACACCATCGATATCCTGATGATCTCGCATGCGGATCTGGATCATGCCGGCGGCCTGCAGGGGCTGCTCGATGCGGTGCCGGCGCGGCGCATCCTCAGTGGCGAGCCCAAGGCGCTCGGACAGACGCGCGCCGAGCATTGCCAACGCGGGCAGCAGTGGCACTGGGATGGAGTCGACTTCGCCGTGCTGCATCCCTCGGACAGGGTCGAGCGCGGCAACGACAGCTCCTGCGTGCTGCGGGTCTCGGTCGGCGCGACCACCTTGCTCTGGCCCGGAGATGCCGAGGCTGGGGTCGAGCGGGCGCTGGTTCAACGCGAGGGCGCCGGCTTGCGCGCCGAGGTGCTGATCGCCGGTCATCATGGCAGCGCCAGTTCGACGACCGCGCCGTTTTTGCACGCCGTCGCCCCGGACTGGGTGCTGTTCTCGATGGGCTGGAAGAATCGTTATGGCTTTCCGGCGCCGGTGGTGCGCGAGCGGGTCATCGCCTCGGGCGCGACGAGTTTGGAGACGCCGAGCACCGGGGCGATCAGGCTGCGCATCGACCCCGCGACCGGGTTGCAGGTTGCGCGGCCCTATCGCGCGCAGGCAGATCGGCTGTGGCGCCATCATCCAGTGCCTGTCACTGCGCGTTAAGCGTCCTTCGGCAGGCGAAAACGCTCCATATCGTGGATCATGTTGCGCGCCGAGGTCATCAGTTCTTCGGCAGCTTGATTGAGCGTTTGGGTGTCGGCCACTGAACAGCCTATCGAATCACTGATGCTGTTGATATGGGTGCGAATTTGCTCGGCGCTGGTTTCCTGTTGCTGGGCCTTTTGCGCCATGGTGCTGATGGTTTGCTTGAGCTGGTTAATCGCCGTGGAGATGGCGCTAAACGCGTGCCCGGCCTGATCGGCTTGGCTGGTGGCGGTTTGCACCTGGTCCAATCCTTGGGTCATGGCACCGCTCGCGGTTTGCGCGCTGTGTTGCAGGCGCTCGATCATCGCCTGAATTTCGTTCGTCGAGCTTTGAGTGCGGCTGGCAAGCGAGCGGACTTCATCGGCGACCACCGCAAAACCGCGTCCATGTTCTCCCGCCCGCGCGGCTTCAATGGTGGCATTGAGTGCCAACAGATGGGTTTGTTCGGCAATCGCGTTGATCACTTCGACCACCTGATAAATCGCCTGGCTGTCGGTTTCCAGAGTGACAATCATCTGCGCGATGCGCTCGATCTCGTGCGCGACATCCGTCATCGATTGATTGTTGGCGTCGATGGTGGTGGCTCCTTCTTGCGCTTGCCGGTCGGTATCGATGGCCATGTCCGTGACCTGCTGGACGGTGTGTATGACATGACGCAAGGTTTCCAGCATGCTGTTCATCGATTGCGCGATCAGCGTGACATCCTGTTGCTGATGGTGTATCCGTTGCACGGATTCATCGCTACTGGAATGCAGCTGAGTGACCGATGCGCTGATGATCTCGGCTGTCGAGTGTGCTGAGGCAATCGCTCGCACCAAACTCTGGCGCATCACCTCGGCACCGGTCATGATGCTGTCTGCCGGGGCCTCGTCGAGCGGGCGACTGAGGTCGCCATCGGTGATCTGTTGCAAGCTGTGCGCGACCAGTTCCGGCTCACCGCCGATGGTGCGCCGAAGCTGCTGATAGGCAAACCAGAGCCCGGCGAGCAAGGTCGCCAGGGTCAGCCCGATCAGCCCCATCAGTCCGATCAGCCAACGTCTGGCCTGCCGTTGTGCGGTGTCCATGGCGTGCGCGGTGCGCTCGTCGAGCAAGACAAAAAATTCATCCACCGGCTGCATGATCTTGGCCTTCTCATCATGGTAGGCTTGATCGTGCATCAGCTCCCGCGCCCAGGCAGGATCGGGGTCGCGGCGCACGGTGAAGCGGCCCTGATCGTCTTCAAACAGTCCTTTGACCGCATTCATGGCCACGGTTTCGGTCTGTACCAGGGTATTGGAATTGTTTTCCGCTTCTTCGAGTTTGGCAAACTCCTCTGCCGTAAAGCCGGCTTGTTCCATTAAATTACGCAAGGCGATGGTCCGCTCAGCAGGGCGTGGCGACGGCTGATCGGCGGCGAGAAAATCCCAATAGATACGATGGTATTCCTGGGGACGCGGTGCCTCGCCATTGCGAATGGCCAAGACCTGAAAATACTGTTCTTCCCATTTGTCTTCGCCGGTGACGACATAGGTGCGCGCGAGACGGGTCAGATCATCTGAGCTTTGGCGCAATTCGTCAGCTAACAAATATGAGCGATAGCGATTTTCACTGGCGGCGGTGACCCGATTGCTCAGCGTCATTTGGTGAATCGCGGCTAAAATCAATAAAAACAATAAGAACACGCAGGTGAGGGCAAGCCAGAGGAAGAGCTTTTTCAGCGACAGATGGGACATCGTGAGTCACCACAGGGACAACATCGGTTTATGTGATACGAAGAAATATAGCAAATATCATTCCATGATCCAGCAAACTCCTCGATACCACGTTTTATCCGCTGCGAGCACAGCATCTAGCATCCATCGACTGCTTGCCGCTACTCGCTTGTGAGCGTTGTTCAGCATAGTCTACTTGACCACAGCATCAAACCACCCGACTGCATGCTCAGCTAGTCAGTTATTATGGCGACGTTCACCCGATGTGCTCGCCGCTGTCGTGATTAAGGGGATTTCGCGTGCTTGATCTGCTAAAAGCTGGGGGCTGGCTGATGGTGCCGATCCTGCTGTGCTCGGTGGCGGCGATGGCGATCGTCATCGAGCGTTTCTGGGCCTTGCGCCGCACACGCATCATGCCGGATGGCTTGGTCATGCAGATCTGGGAGTTGCAGCGCAGCGGTCAGCTCGACGAGCCGCGCATCGATCGGATTCGCCGGGGCTCGGCGCTCGGACGCATGCTCGCCGCTGGGCTGGCGAATCGTTTCCATGCGCGCGAGGTGATGAAGGAGGCGATTCAGGAGACCGGCCGCCATGTGGTCTCCGGGATGGAGCGTTACCTGAGCACGCTTGGCACGATTGCCGCAGTGACGCCCTTGCTCGGACTCCTAGGCACCGTGATTGGGATGATCGATGTGTTCAGCGTCATCATGGACGTCGGCGTCGGCGATCCCGGCGTGCTCGCCGGCGGCATCTCGCAGGCCTTGATCACCACCGCTGCGGGACTCTCGGTGGCGATTCCGGCGCTGATGTTCCATCGCTATTTCGTCAGCCATGTCGACAAGCTGGTGGTCGGCATGGAGGAACAGGCGCTGCGCCTGATCGAGGTGATGCAGGGCGAGCGCGAGGCCGCCGATGGGGAGATGCCGTGAACCTGCGCCCGCATCGCCGCGAGATCCCCGAGATCAATCTGACCCCTTTGATCGACGTCGTCTTCCTGCTGCTGATCTTCTTCATGGTCACGACCAGCTTTCGCGACGAGGGGCGGCTGCGCTTGCAGCTCCCGGAGGCCGATGCCGAGGCGCTGCCGGCCGAGGAGATCGAACTGGTCGAGGTGATGATCGATCGCGCTGGGCGCTTCTATGTCAACCGCCAGGCGCTGGCCGGCAACGATCTCGAGACGCTGCAACGGGCGCTGCGCGAGGCGGTTGGCAGCGCGCGCGCGTTGCCGGTGGTGATCAAGGCCGATGCGCACACCCCGCATCAGGCGGTGATGACCGTGCTCGATGCAGCCGGCCAGTTGGGACTGACGCAGGTGGCGTTTGCCGCCAGTCAAGGGGCTGCCGAGGCCGCAACGGAGCCAGAACGATGACCTTGGCAACCGGCCTTGGTGCCGTCTTCGGTCTGTCTGGCGAGGCCTCGGCCGGTCTGATCTATCGGCGTCTGCTTGACTATGTGCGCCCGTACCGGAAGATGTTCGCGTTCTCGATTCTGGGCATGCTGGTGTTCGCGCTGACCGAGCCCCTGTTCGCGGCCATGATCAAACCGCTGCTCGATGGCAGCTTCGTCTAGCGCGACCCGAACGTGGTGCGCCTGATGCCGTTCGTGCTGGTCGGCATTTTCCTGGTGCGCGGCCTGGCGGGTTTCGTCAATACCTATTGCTTGAAATGGGTGGGGCGCCGTGTGGTAGCGGATCTGCGCCAGCAGATGTTCGACCATCTGCTGCGGGCCCCGGCGCGCTATTACGATCACCATGGCTCCGGTCAGCTCATTGCCAAGTTCACCTACAACGTGGAGAACGTCGCCAATGCGTCCACCACGGCCTTGACGACCTTGGTGCGCGATGGCTTCACGGCGCTGGCGTTGATCCTCTACATGCTTTATATCGACGCCGCGCTCTCGGCGATCTTCCTGCTGGTCGCGCCCGCGATGGCGGTGGCCATCAAGTATGCGACCAAGCGTTTTCGCCACTATGGCAAACGGGTGCAGGAACGCATGGGCTCGCTCTCGCACGCAGCGCAAGAGGTGATCGAGGCACATCGGGTGGTCAAGGCCTTCGGCGGCGAGGACTACGAGACCCGCCGGTTCACCGCCGTGAACGAGAAGACCCGCTCCTTGCAGATGAAAATCGTCGCCACCGATTCGATCAGCGTGCCCCTGGTGCAGTTGATCGCGGCCATCGCCATCGGCGTCATCGTCTATCTCTCGACGCTGCAGGGCCTGCGCGAGGACATCACGGTCGGCACTTTCATGTCGTTCATCGTCGCCATGGGCCTGCTGCTGCCGCCAGTGAAACGGCTGACGGCGGTGAACTCGCATCTGCAGCGTGGGATCGTCGCCGCCGAGAGCCTGTTCGAGCTGATCGACAGCGAGATCGAGACCGATACCGGCGAGCAGGTGCTCACCCGCGCCGAGGGACGGGTCGAATACCGGGAGGTGACCCATGCCTATGATCCGAGCAAGGGGCCGGTGCTCGAGGATCTGAATCTGGTCATCGAGCCTGGACGCAGCGTGGCGCTGGTCGGGCGCTCGGGCAGCGGCAAATCGACCATCGCCAGCCTGCTGCCGCGTTTCTATGATCCCACCGAGGGGCAGGTGTTGATCGATGGCGTCGATATTCGGCAGCTGACCCTGGCCAGTCTGCGCGCGCAGATCTCGCTGGTGACCCAGGACGTGATGCTGTTCAACGACACCCTGGCCAACAACATCGCCTATGGTCAGCAGGGCTCGGCGAGCCGCGCCGAGATCGAACGCGTCGCCGAGGCGGCGCACGCGAGCGCGTTCATCGACGCCTTGCCGCAGGGGCTGGACACCCTGGTCGGCGACCGGGGCGTGCTGCTCTCGGGCGGTCAGCGCCAGCGCGTCGCGATCGCCCGCGCGATGCTCAAGGATGCGCCGATCCTGGTGCTGGACGAGGCGACCTCGGCGCTGGACACCGAGGCCGAGCGCCATATTCAAGCCGCCTTGTCGGCCCTGATGCGGCATCGCACGACGCTGGTGATCGCGCATCGCTTGTCGACCATCGAGCATGTCGACGAGATTCTGGTGCTGGACGCCGGTCGCATCGTCGAGCGTGGGACGCATGCTGAGCTGATTGCTCGCGGTGGGTACTATGCCCGCCTACACCGGATGCAGTTCGCCGAGGTTGGGGTTGAACCCGACTGACCTGGATGCCGCCCGTCGCACGCGACGGCGAGCTGGACGCTTTGTTGGCTCGCGGCACTTGGCGAGGGCGGCCGTGAAGGGGTTCGCGCGTCGCCTCGCATCGACGCTGGCGCGGCTTCCGGAACAGGTCTGGTATCAGGGGCATTGGCTCGGCACCTTGCTGGCGCCGCTCGGCGGGCTGTACTGTGCCATCGCGCGCTTGCGGCGCTGGGCCTATGCGCGCGGCTGGCTGGCGTCTCATGCGGTGTCCGTGCCGGTGATCGTGGTCGGCAATCTGACGGTCGGCGGCACCGGCAAGACGCCGCTCGTGCTCTGGTTGGCCGAGCACCTGATCGCGCGCGGCGAGCGGCCGGGGATCGTGCTGCGTGGGTATGGCGCGCGCGGAGGTGAGCGGGGCAGCGCGCAAGGGAGCAGGCAAGAAAGCGGGCAAGGGGACGCGCGAGGCGGCAAGACAGCACGACGGCCGCGCCGGGTGACCGACGATGCCGACCCGAATGAATTCGGCGACGAGGCGGTGTTGCTCGCTCAGCGTGCCCGTTGCCCGGTGGTGGTCGGTCGCGATCGGGTGGCCGCCGCGCGCGCCTTGGTCGAGGAGTTTGGTTGCAATCGTGTGCTGAGCGACGATGGACTGCAGCATGAGCGGCTGCGGCGGCAACTCGAGATCCTGGTCGTCGATGGGCTGCGCGGCTTCGGCAATGGTCGCTGTCTGCCGGCGGGTCCGCTGCGCGAGCCGATTGGGCGCCGCCATGAGGTCGATCTGGTGATCAGTAACGGCGGACCCGGCGCTGATGGGATCGCCGACGCCGAAGGGGGCGCCGGTGCCGATGGATTCCAGATGCAACTGGAGCCGGGGGCGGCGGTGAACCTGCGCGATCCGGCCTGTCAACGCGCGTTGGCAAGCTGGGTCGGGCAACCCGTGACGGCGGTCGCCGGCATCGGGCATCCGCAGCGCTTCTTTGCGCTGTTGCGCGGGTTTGGGCTCGAAATCGAGCCGCGCCCCTATCCGGATCATCATCGGTTCAGTGCCGCCGATCTCGAACACTGGCCCAAGGGAGCGGTGTTGATGACCGAGAAGGACGCGGTCAAATGTCGCGCATTCGCGGGGCCCGATCAGTGGTTCGTGCCGGTGACGGCGGCTCCTGGAGCGGCCTTCGTCGACGCATTGGATGCGGCCCTGGACCGGCTTGGGGATTTTCCTGGAGTTAAAACCTAGGTTTTAGTCTCGGCTTTGGCACTTTTCGCCCCCTCAGGCCGTCGCGGCAAGCTGATCGAGCAAGCGCTCCAGACGCTGGGGTGAAATTTGGACAGGGTCCTGCGCGCCGGCTGAGGTGTCGAAA
>PWTO01000318.1 GCA_003562815.1 Chromatiaceae bacterium
CGATCAGGCGGCGCCGATCGAGATCGTTGGCTCGTCGTTACAGCCAGCGGCAGCCGCCGCGCACTGAGGCCCAGGTCGCTCGCTCATGAAGATTTGCAAGGTTCTCAAGCCGCTGGTCTCGACCAATCGCATTCCGGGATTCGAGCACAAGCATCTGCAGGTGGTGCAAGACGGCAGTGCGCAACTGGTCGCGGTCGATGCGGTCGGCTCGATTCCCGGCGATTGGGTCATCTGCGTGGGCAGTTCCGCCGCGCGCGAGGCCGCCGGCAGTAAGGAATATCCGAGCGATCTGACCATCGTCGGCATCATCGACGACTGGGATCCGGACGCGGAGCGTTGAGGCGGGCCGGCATGGAGATCAATCAAGTGGTCGGCACGCTGTACTGCACCGAACGGATCGAAGGCCTGCGCCATTGCAGTCTGCAGATCCTCAAGGATCGCAAGGGCAAGCTTGCGGTGGCGACCGATCCGGTCGGCGTGCGGCCTGGAAACTGGGTGTTCACCGTGAGTGGCTCGGCCGGACGCTACGCGATGGGCGATGCAAAGATCATGACCGATCTCACCATCGGCGGGATTATCGACGCCTGGCAGCCCGAGGATGTGGCCAAACCGGAGCCTGGCGACAGTGATGGAATGCTCGAGCAATACCGCGATCAGGCCGCCTAAGCTGGCGAACGGCCCAGAGTGGATCAACCCTAACCGCGACCGACGCGGCATCAAAGTCTTTAACGGAGACGACAGAAATGGCAGGCGAAAGATTTGGCATTGCGCTCGGCATGATCGAGACCCGTGGTCTGGTGCCGGCGATCGAGGCTGCGGATGCGATGGCCAAGGCGGCTGAGGTCAGGCTCATCGGCCGTGAGTTCGTCGGCGGCGGCTATGTGACCGTACTGGTGCGCGGCGAAACCGGTGCCGTGAACGCGGCCGTGCGCGCGGGCGCCGATGCTTGCGAACGGGTCGGCGATGGTCTGGTGGCCGCGCACATCATCGCGCGTCCGCATGCCGAGTTGGACGCGGTGCTCGAGCAGACCGGCGAGGGGTTCAAACCCGGTGAGCCCGGCCGCTGAGCCCACAGGCGTTGACGATCGAGACCAACCTAATCAAAGACAGTAGACAGACGGAGAAAGAACGATGGCGAACGAGACCATGGGTATTGCGCTTGGCATGATCGAGACGCGTGGGCTGGTGCCGGCAATCGAAGCGGCCGATGCGATGACGAAGGCCGCCGAGGTGCGGATGATCGGCCGTGAGTTCGTCGGCGGCGGCTATGTCACCGTGCTGGTGCGCGGCGAGACCGGCGCCGTGAACGCCGCCGTGCGCGCCGGCGCCGATGCCTGCGAGCGCGTCGGCGACGGCCTGGTGGCGGCGCACATCATCGCCCGTCCGCACCGCGAGGTGGAGCCGGTGCTGCCGACCGGAAGCGGCAGCAGCTCGGACTGATCGGGCGCGGCAACCAATCGAGCCGCCGCGCGGCGGGCTGGGTCGCTCCAGCCGTCGTCGCGGTCGGCCTCGAGACTCATTGACACGATCGCGAAGCGGGTCCCCTAGGCCCGGCGCGTCAACCCTGGGAGAAGTTCGATGGCACATGAAACGATGGGCATTGCCCTCGGAATGATCGAGACGCGCGGCCTGGTGCCGGCAATCGAAGCCGCCGACGCGATGACGAAGGCGGCGGAGGTCAGGATGATCGGCCGTGAGTTCGTCGGCGGCGGCTATGTCACCGTGCTGGTGCGCGGCGAGACCGGCGCCGTGAACGCCGCCGTGCGCGCCGGTGCCGACGCCTGCGAGCGCGTCGGCGACGGCCTGGTGGCTGCGCACATCATCGCCCGCCCGCACCGTGAGGTGGAGCAGGTACTGCCGACCGGCAGCAGCTCGGCGGACTGAGAGGGCGCGAAACAGGGGCGAACAGGGGCCTGATCGGCCAAGCCTGCTCGGCGAATCGGCATCGACGGACTGGGGTCCACGCAGCGCATGCGTCACGCAACCGTACATCCACGCACACTGGGCTATCTGGGCCGTGCTCTGAGTCTCGAATACTCGGCCGTGCAGCAGTACATGACGCAAGCCGCACTGGCCGAGGCTTGGGGTTTGAAGGATGCGGCCGATCGGTTTCGCAGGGAAACCGTTGAGGAGATGCAGCACGCCGAACGCCTGGTCAAGCGCATGCTCGGCCTTGGCGTCTCGCCGAATGCGTCGCAGATGCGCCCGGCGGGTGTGGCCCGGAATCTGATCGATCTGCTGCGCCAGGACGCCGTGCTCGAGGCCGAGATCGTCGCCCTCTACGACGAGGCGACGCGCTTTTGCCGGCGCATTGGCGATCATGAGAATGGCGAGTTCTTCAATGGCCTGCTCCAGGATGAGCTGCAGCACGCCGCCGAGATCGAGACCTGGCTCGAGGCTCTCGGGGTGCCCCGGCATCAGCCGAATGAACGAGCCTATTTCTGATGGCTAAGCCCACAGCTGACACCGGCGGTCATCCCTGGCGCGAGCGCGCGCGCCCGCTGCGCTTGGAGCGGCGCATCGAGTTCGACGATTACGAGCCCTTGCGGGATTTCCTCGATCAGGTTGCGGCGCTGTCTGAAACGACCCAGCTCTTTCCGAACGTGAGTTTTGGCCGTACCTATGTGAACTTGACCCTCTTTGCCGAAGAGGGCACGGAGCAGATTGGTGAGGCGTTGCATGCTTTCGCGCACCAGGTCGATGCGCTGTTGGACAGTGCCGATGGCTAACGCGTTGCATTTCGCATACTGGTTGGAGGATGGAACATGAGCGAAGAGAACACCCAATCCGCGTCGATCGGGGCGTCCACGCCTGCCACGAGTTCGGCGGCTGCGACGACAGCGACGCGCAAGAAAGCGCCGGTCAAGGCCGCCGCACCGGCGCGCAAGAGTCGCCAACAAACGAGAGCGCCTTCCCAGAAGGACAGGTTCGGTGTCGCGGCGCTCGCGAGCGAATCCCGCGCGGGGAACCCCTCCGTGGACGATCCGTTTCAAGGCGGTCACCGGATTTGGCCAGATTGAGCATGCCGTGCCGAGGCCGCTCGCTCCGGCAATGGTCCTGCATCCTGGCTGGCGCTTGAGCGCAGCCTCTTCCCCGCGCGCAGTGCGTAGGCCTGACGCGGACCACGACAACCCGCTCGTCCAAGTCCCGCGATGAACCAACAGGCTGATCCTGGCACGGGGCCTGTCGAACCGAGGACTTGGTCGCATGGCCGGACGTAAACCCAAGGGCGTACCTGCTGGCAGCAGTCGTCACAGCGCGATGCCCCCTACCGTCGCTCCCGACGCCATCGACGTGCGCACGAGCGCCGGCGGTCATGGCTCGGAGTATCTGATTCGACACACCACCTTGCGCCAACTGCAACTGCTCGAGGCCATCGTGCGGCTGGGCAGTTTCACCCGCGCCGCCGAGGAACTCTTCCTCACCCAGCCGACGGTCTCGATGCAGATCAAGAAGCTCTCCGAGGCCATCGGCACGCCGCTGTTTCGTCATGTCGGGCGCACCATCGAGCCAACCGACGCCGGCCGCGAGGTGCATGCGGCCTGTCGCGATATCCTCGGCACGCTATCGAACCTCGAGATCAAGCTCGCCGATCTGAAGGGGCTGAAACGCGGCCGCTTGCGGCTCGGGGTGCTGACCACGGCCAAGTACGTCGCGCCCGAGATCCTCGGTGCCTTCTGCCAGGTCTATCCGGGCATCGATGTCTCGCTCAAGGTCACCAACCGCGAGCATATCCTCGAGCGCCTGCTGGGGCATGACGACGATCTCTATGTGATGGGGCAGCCGCGCGAGGCCAACGAGCAGATTCAGACCATTCCGTTCGCGCCGAATCCACTCGTCATGGTCGCCAGCGTCGATCATCCGCTGGCCAGGCAACGCGCGATCCCGCTCAGCGCCCTGGCCGAGGAGAATTTCATCCTGCGCGAGTCCGGCTCCGGAATTCGTGACGCGGTGCTCGCGTACTTTGCCACGGGCGGACTCGTGCCACGGGTGCGCATGCAGCTCGGTAGCAATGAGGCGATCAAGCGTGCCATCGTCGGCGGTTTGGGGATCGCGGCCCTGTCCCTGCACTCGCTCACGCTCGAGAGTGCCGGCGGGCGCTTGGCGTTGCTCGATGTCGAGGGATTTCCGATCATGCGCCGTTGGCATCTGGTCTATTCCCGGGCGCGCGAACTGTCGCTCATTGCGCGTACCTTTCTGGATTTTGCCATCGACTACGAGCCAGAGATTCGGGCGCGCCTAGCCGAAGCCGAGACCAATTTCGCGCGTGTGCGCGACAGTCTGATCGCGCCATTGCGCCCAGCCTAGACGACCTCAGTCATGTCCAAGCAGCATCGGTCACTGGACCAATATCCCTATCCCGTTTTTCGCATCGGCATCATTGGCGGCGGCCAGCTCGGGCGCATGCTGGTCAAGGCGGCCAAGCGCATCGGCTGTACCTGCGTCGTGCTCGATCCCACCCCGGGATCGCCGGCCGGTCAAGTCTCCGGGCGCCAGATCCTGGCCGATTCACATGATCCGGACGCCTTGCAGCAGCTGGCGGATCAGGTCGATGTGATCACCTTCGATATCGAGGACATCGATGTCGCCATCTTGAGCACGATCGCGCGGCGCGGGCATCGCATCTTGCCGCCCACGGCACTGCTCGCCGAGATTCAGGACAAGCTGCGCCAGAAGCAGTTGCTGCTCCGGCTCGGCATCCCGAGCGCCGAGTTCGTCGCCGCCGAGCAGCCGGATGCGGAAAGCTTCGCCCGCTTCGGTTATCCGCTGGTGCAGAAGGCCCGGCGCGGAGGCTACGACGGTCGCGGCGTGGTGGTGATGCACTCGCCGGTCGATTTTGCCCAAGCGCTGCCAGTGCCCTCGTTGATCGAGCGTTTTATCCCGGCAGCCAAGGAGCTTGCGGTCATCGTGGTGCGCGGCCAGGATGGCGAGGTACGCAGCTATGATCCGGTGGAGATGTGCTTCCGCCCCGGCGAGAACATCCTCGATATCCTACTGGCACCGGCAAGGCTACCGGCCGAGACCGCCGCCGCAGCCTGCCGCCTGGCCATCGAGACGGTCACCGCGCTGGAGGGGGTCGGCATCTTCGGCATCGAGCTGTTCCTCACCGAGGATGGCGAGCTGCTGGTCAACGAGGTGGCACCGCGCACGCATAATTCTGGCCACTACACCATCGAAGCCTGCATCACCGATCAGTTCGAGCAGCATCTGCGCGCGATCACCGGGCTGCCGCTCGGGGTGACCGATCAGCTGATGCCGGCGGCGATGATCAACCTGCTCGGCGCGCCGGGTGCGTCCGGCCCCCCGGTGATTCGGGGCCTGCGTGCGGCGCTCGCGATTCCCGGCGTCTCGGTGCATCTCTATGGCAAGGCCGAGACCCGGCCGTTCCGCAAGATGGGTCATGTGACGGTTCTGGATGCGGACATCGAACGCGCGCGCGAGAAAGCAGAGCAGGTGCGCGCCTTGATCGAGATTGGAGGCGAGCGAGACTGATGAGCATGCGTCAAGACAAGCCCCTAGTTGGCGTCATCATGGGCAGCGATTCGGACCTGCCGGTGATGCAGGCCGCAGCCGAGATCCTCGACGAACTGCGAGTGTCCTACGAACTCAGCATCGTCTCCGCCCATCGCACCCCGAAGCGGCTGTTCGCCTATGCCGAGCAGGCCGCCGAGCGTGGCCTGCGGGTGATCGTCGCCGGAGCGGGCGGCGCGGCGCATCTGCCTGGCATGATCGCGGCGATCACGCCCCTACCGGTGATCGGCGTGCCGGTCAAATCGGCGGCGCTCTCGGGGCAGGATTCGCTGTTGTCGATCGTGCAGATGCCGGCCGGGGTGCCGGTGGCGACCGTCGCCATCGACGGCGCCAAGAACGCCGGGCTGTTGGCGGCGCAGATCCTGGGGACCGCCGATCTTGAGCTGCGCGAGCGGGTTCAGCACTACAAGGACACCCTTGAGGCCCAGGTGCTGACCAAGGCCGAACGGGTCGAGGCCGGTGCGATCACCGCCGAGACGGTCCGCGCCGCGCGCCGCTCGCGCTGAGGGGGCGCGGCGCGTGCCGATGACGGAGCACAGCGCATGCAGATCACCGAACTCCTGACCCTCGCCATCGAGCACAACGCCTCGGACCTGCATCTCTCGGCGGGTCTGCCGCCGATGATCCGCGTCGATGGCGAGATGCGGCGGCTGAAGATGCCGGTACTTGAGCAGCGTGCGGTGCTCGAACTGATCGACGCCATCATGAACGACACGCAGCGCCAGGATTACGAGGCGTTACTTGAGACCGACTTTTCGGTCGAACTCCCGGGCGTCGCGCGCTTTCGCGTCAATGCCTACAACCAGCAGCGCGGCGCTGCTGCGGTCTTTCGGGCGATCCCATCCACGGTGCCGACGCTCGATGAACTCCAGGCCCCGGACATCTTCAAGCGCATCGTCGAGGTGCCGCGCGGCCTGGTGCTGGTGACCGGGCCGACCGGCTCGGGGAAATCGACCACGCTGGCGGCCATGGTCGATTATGTGAACGACAAGGAGTCCGGGCACATCCTCACCATCGAAGACCCGATCGAATTCGTCCACGTCAGCAAGCGCTGCCTGATCAATCAGCGCGAGGTACAGCGTGATACGCTGGGCTTCAGCGAGGCGTTGCGCTCCGCGCTGCGGCAAGACCCGGATATCATCCTGGTCGGCGAGATGCGCGATTTGGAGACCATTCGGTTGGCGCTGACCGCCGCCGAGACCGGTCACCTGGTGTTTGCTACCCTGCACACCAGCTCGGCGGCCAAGACTATCGACCGCATCGTCGATGTCTTTCCGGCCGGCGAGAAGACCATGGTGCGCTCGATGCTCTCGGAATCCCTGCGCGCGGTGATCGCGCAAACATTGCTGAAGAAGACCGGCGGTGGCCGCGTTGCGGCGCACGAGATCATGATCGGCACCCCGGCGATCCGCAACCTGATCCGCGAGGATAAGATCGCGCAGATGTATTCCTCGATCCAAACGGGCCAGGCGCACGGCATGCGGACGCTGGATCAGAGCCTGACCGAGCTGCTCCAGCGCGGCTTGATCGCGAAGGCCGATGCGCGCAGCAAGGCCCGGAACACGGATGCGTTCCAATAGCCTTCAAGCGTGCATGCGCTCGATGATGTTCACCTAGGTTCACCGATTTTCGATAACGTCTTGACGAGAGAGGACTCCCATGACCGCGAAGAATGCCTTCTACGCCCAATCGGGCGGTGTCACCGCCGTGATCAACGCCTCGGCCTGCGGGGTGATCGAGACCGCGCGCCAGCATCCGGAGCAGATCGCCAATGTCTATGCCGGGCGCAATGGCATCATCGGCGCGCTCGCCGAAGACCTGATCGACACCCGTCAGGAGTCCGACGAGGCCATCGCGGCCTTGCGCTATACGCCCTCCGGCGCCTTCGGCTCCTGCCGCTACAAGCTCAAGAGCCTGGAGGCTAACCGACGTGAGTACGAGCGCCTGATCGAGGTCTTCAAGGCCCACGATATCGGCTACTTCTTCTACAACGGCGGCGGCGACTCGGCCGATACCTGCTACAAGGTCAGCCAGCTCTCGGAGAGCCTGGGCTATCCGGTGCAGGCGATCCATGTGCCGAAGACGGTCGATAACGATCTGCCGATCACCGACAACTGCCCCGGCTTCGGCTCGGTGGCCAAGTACATCGCCACCTCGGCGCTCGAGGCCAGCTTCGATGTGCGCTCGATGGCCAAGACCTCGACCAAGGTCTTCGTGCTCGAGGTGATGGGTCGCCACGCCGGCTGGATCGCCGCCGCTGGCGGCCTGATCGAGGATCACGGCATGCCGGTGCTGGTGCTGTTCCCGGAGATCGAGTTCGATCAGGAGCGGTTCTTGGCCCGGATCAAGGCGATGGTCGATGCGCACGGCTTCTGCACCATCGTGGTGTCCGAGGGGGCCAAATATCCGGATGGGCGCTTCCTCGCGGAGCAGGGCACGCGCGATGCCTTCGGCCACGCGCAGCTCGGCGGCGCCGCGCCCGTGGTCGCCAACCTGGTCAAGGAGGCGCTGGGCTACAAGTTCCACTGGGCGGTGGCCGATTATCTACAACGCGCGGCGCGGCATCTGGCGTCGAAGACCGATGTCGAGCAGGCCTATGCGACCGGGCGTGCGGCCGTCGAGCTGGCGCTGGCGGGCGAGAATGCGATCATGCCGACGATCGATCGCGTCAGCGCCGAGCCTTATCAATGGCAGATCGGCAAGGCGCCGCTCTCGGAGGTGGCCAATGTCGAGAAGTTCATGCCGCGTGAATTCATCACCGAGGATGGGTTTGGCATCACGCCTGCTTGCAAGGCGTACCTGTTGCCGCTGATCCAGGGCGAGGACTATCCGCCATTCGAGAACGGGCTGCCGCGCTTCGTGACGCTGAAGAATGCACCGGTGGCGAAGAAACTCGACGCCTTCGCGCTCTGAGCGCCGCAGCGATGGCCGCTGAGCGTGGGAGTCAGCGGCTCGCTTCACGGCCGCCGCCTGTCTTGGGCGTGACGGCAGGACCTTCGATGCGATCGATGAGGATGCAACGATGAGCGATTACCATCTCTATCTGTCCTTGATCCCGGAGGCGCTGATCGCCTCCATGCTGGAACCCAAGGAGTTTGGCGCTTACTACGCGGTGGGAAGGAGTGGGCGTGTGTTCGGCGAGGCCATCTTCTTCGAGCTTGATCCGAGTTTCCGCTCCGAGGAGTTCGCCTTCTCGCTCGCCGACGAGCGCTGCGTGATCCAGCCGGATGGCGCGCCGAAGTCGTCGGTGTATCTGGGCATCTACCATGTGCTGGCGCGGATTCCGATCTCGGCCATTGGCAATCTCTACCTGGTCCCCGATGACGGGCGCACCCTTGAGCTGGAACGCGCGCCCTATACCCCGGACAACGCGCATCCGCTGCATCTTTATCAGGAGTTCTGCCCGAAGAGTCCGCTCGTGGCGAGCCGCCTCGAGCCGCAGGCGTTCTGTCGTTCGATCACCGATCCAGCACATCCGGTGAACCTGCCGCGCATCGCCTTCTCGGACCTGAAGCTCGGCGAATTGGCACATGATCCGATCAACGGTAAGGCGGACGATCTGCCGTACCACTACATCGCGCATCTGCGCGATGTGCTGGCGGATTTCAGCACCAACACCAAGGACAGCAAGTTGGTGATCAAGCATGTGCGCGATGGGGTGCTCTATCGCATGGTGCGCACCGGCTTCTATGTCGGCGACCATGAGGACTTTGCCTACTACCCCTTCCCGAGCCGGGAGGCGTTGCAGTCCACCTATTACGATTGGTGGCGCTCGGCGCAGATTGCCCATTTCGATTGAGCGCTTGACGAAACGCTTGATCGATCGCTTGATCGATCGACCGGGCGGGGCTGTCGTGCGATCGACCGTTGCGCGTCACCCTGAATCTTGCCGTGCCACCCCCTGTGCGCGGCGCTTTATTGCTGTAGACGTGGAACCATGAACGAACCCATCTTTTGGCTCGCTCCGCTCGCTTCGCTGTTCGCGCTCTACTTCGCCTGGCGCTTCTTCAAGGAGATGCGCGTCCAGGACGAAGGCACCGAGACCATGCGCGAGATCGGCGCCCATGTGCGCAAGGGCGCCATGGCTTATCTGCGCCAGCAGTACAAGATCATGCTGGTGGTCTTCGTCCTGGTCGCCGGCCTGTTCTCCTATCTGGCCTATGGGCTCGGGGTGCAGAATCCCTGGCTGCCGGTGACCTTCATCTTCGGTGGCTTCTTCTCCGCGCTGGCCGGGTATTTCGGCATGCAGACCGCGACCCTGGCCTCGACCCGAACCACGGCGGCGGCGCGCAGCTCGCTCGCCGGCGCGCTCAACGTCGCCTTTCGCAGCGGCGCGGTGATGGGCTTGGTCGTGGTCGGCCTCGGCTTGGGCAATCTGGCGTTCTGGTTCGTGCTCATCGACCTGTTCACGCCCGGCGATCCGACCCAGGGCGCCTATTTGGTGCTGGTCACCACCACGGTGCTGACCTTCAGCATGGGCGCCTCGCTGCAGGCGCTGTTTGCCCGCGTCGGCGGTGGCATCTACACCAAGGCGGCCGATGTCGGCGCCGATTTGGTGGGTAAGGTCGAGGCCGGCATCCCCGAGGACGATCCACGCAATCCAGCGGTGATCGCCGACAATGTCGGCGATAACGTCGGCGATGTCGCCGGCATGGGTGCGGATCTGTTCGAGTCCTACTGCGGTTCGATCCTCGCCGCCTCGGCGCTCGGCGCGGCGGCCTTCGTCGCCGATCCGGCGATGCAGATGAAGGCGATCGCCGCGCCCATGGCGATTGCCGGTATCGGCATCATGCTCTCGGTGCTCGGCGTGTTTCAGGTCAAGACGCGCGAGGGCGCCGATCAGAAAGAGCTGCTCGGGGCGCTGTCGAAGGGCATCAACACCAGCGCGGCGCTGATCGTGGTGGCCTCGGCGGCGGTGCTCTGGCTGCTCGGCATCGAGAACCCCTGGGGCATCTGGGGTGCGGTGGTCGCCGGTCTGGTGACCGGCCTGGTCATCGGGCGCTCGACCGAGTATTCGACCTCGCCGTCGTTCAAGCCGACGCGCAGCATCGCTGCGGCGGCCGAGAGCGGCGCGGCGACCACCATCATCGCCGGCATCGGCGTCGGCATGCTCTCGACCGTGATCCCGGTGCTGGCGGTGGCGACCGGCACCATGCTCGCCTACCTGTTCGCCTCGGGCTTCGATCCGGCGCAGATGGGGCGGGGGCTGTACGGCATCGCAATCGCCGCAGTCGGCATGCTCTCGACCCTCGGTATCACCTTGGCGAGCGATGCCTATGGGCCGATCGCCGATAACGCCGGCGGGAATGCCGAGATGAGCGGGCTCGGGCCAGAGGTGCGCGAGCGCACCGATGCGCTGGACTCGCTCGGCAATACCACCGCTGCGACCGGTAAGGGCTTTGCGATCGGCTCGGCGGCGCTGACCGCGCTGGCGCTGATCGCCTCCTACATCGAGGTGATTCGCATCGAAATGATCAGCGACGGTCAGACGCTGCTCGAGGTCGGTCACGGTATCGGCGTGGCGACCGCCGAGGCGACCCTGATCGACTTCATGGCCTACTACCAGGTCACCTTGCTCAATCCGACGGTGCTGATCACCCTGTTCCTCGGGGCCATGGTCGCCTTTACCTTCAGCGGGCTGACGGTGCAGGCCGTGGGCCGGGCGGCGCAGACCATGGTCGAGGAGGTGCGGCGTCAGTTCCGCGAGGATGCAGGCATCCTCAAGGGCACCTCGCAGCCCGATTACGAGCGCTGCGTGGCGATCTCCACCGTCGGCGCGCAGCGCGAGATGGTGATTCCCTCGCTGATCGCGATCGCAGCGCCGGTGCTGGTCGGCCTGCTGTTCGGCGTTGCCGGCGTGATCGGTCTGCTCGCCGGCGGCTTATCGACCTGCTTCGTGCTCGCGGTGTTCCTGTCGAATGCCGGCGGCGCCTGGGACAACGCCAAGAAGTACATCGAGGCCGGTCATCATGGCGGTAAGGGTTCGCCGGCGCATCGCGCCTCGGTCATCGGCGATACCATCGGCGATCCCTTCAAAGACACCTCGGGGCCGAGTCTGAACATCCTGATCAAGCTGATGAGTATCGTGGCGATCGTGATGGCCGGGGTGACGGTCTCCTACACCCTGCTCTGATCCGGGATCGGCTCGGGAGATCGTGTCCATGTCGTTGGGTCTGGTCTTCGCGCTGCTCTGCGCGAGCGTTGCCCTTGGCCATGGGCTCGTCCTGCTGCGTTGGCTGCTCGCGCGAGCGCCGGGCAACGAGCGACTGCGCCAGGTCGCCAAGGCGATTCGGATGGTCGCCTTGGTTTACCTGCATCGCCAGTCCCTCACGGTGCTGGTAGTCGGCCTGCTCATGATGGCCGGCTTGTTGCACGGGTTCGGGCTCGAAACGGGCATCGGTTTTCTCATCGGTGTCCTGTTGTCGAGCCTGGCTGGCTATCTGAGCATGATGGTTTCGGTGCATGCCAACCCGCGTATGGCCGAAGCCGCGCGCAAGGGTCTTGAGCCCGCGTTGCAGGTCGCCTTGCGGGGCGGTGCGATCAACGGCCTGCTGGTGGTCGGGCTCGCGCTGCTCGGCGTGGTCGGGTACTACATGGTGTTGGCACCGGATGATCCCGGCGATATGGACGCACAGATGCGGGCGCTGCACGCGTTGCTCGGGCTTGCCTTCGGTGGTTCGCTGAGTTCGATCTTCGCTCGGCTCGGCGGTGGCATCTTCAGCAAGGGAGCGGATGTCGGCGTCGCGATCGTCGGCCAGGTCGAGGCGCATCCGCACGCGGACGACTGGCGCAGCCCGGCAGCGATCGTGGACATGGCTGGCGATCAGGTCGGCGACTGCGCGGGGATGGCCGCAGATCTGTTCGAGACCTATACGCTCACCCTGGTGGCGAGCATGTTCCTCGGTGGCCTGCTGCTCGGCGATGATGCCGCGAACGCGATCGTCTATCCATTGGTGCTCGGCGGCGCTTCGGTGCTCGCCTCGGCGGTGGGAATCTTTTTCGTCAAGATCGAGCCCGATGACAGCCGGATCATGAGCGCCCTCTATAAGGGGACGACGGCTGCTGGCGTGCTCGCCTTCATCCTCTTCGTACCGCTGACCTGGCTGTATCTGCCCGCGACCTTCACGCTGCAAGGCGCGGCTGCGGAACTCAGCCGCTGGGGCGTGCTGGGCGCGGCCCTTGTCGGGTTGGCGCTGACGGGGCTGCTGGCGGTGATCGGCGAATACTATACCGGCACCGATTATGCCCCGGTGCGCGGGATCGCCAAGGCCTCGCGTAGCGGACACGCGACCAATGTCATCGCCGGTCTGGGGGTCTCGATGCGCGCGACGGCGGCGCCGGCGTTGGTGATGTGCGCGGCGATCTGGACGGCGCACGAGATGGCCGGGGTCTATGGGCTGGCGATCGCGGCCACCGCGATGCTCTCGATGACCGGCATCATGCTCGCCTTGCATGGATTTGGGCCGATCGCCGATAGCGCTGCTGGGATCGCCGAGATGGCGGAGATGGATGCCTCCGTGCGCGCTGTGACCGCGACGCTCGATGCCGTTGGCAACAGTACCAAGGCGATGACCACAGGCTTTGCGATTGGCTCGGCGGGCCTGGTGGCGCTGGTGCTGTTCGCCGACTTCACCTCGCGCTTGGCCGTCGAAGATCGGCACCTGTTATTCACGCTGGATGACCCGTTGGTGTTGATTGGCCTGTTCATCGGCGGCTTGGTGCCGTATTTGTTCAGCGCCATGGCGATGGAAGCGGTTGGTCGAACCGCCACAGGCCTTGCCGAGGCGGCGCGCCGGCAAGGCCTTGAAGTGCCGGGCATCATGGACCCTGCGCACAGAGCAGAGGCCGTGCGTCTGGTGAAGACACTGAGCAAGGCCACGATCAAGGAGATGGTGATTCCGTCGTTGCTGCCGGTAGCGGTGCCCTTGGCACTCGGGGTTGGCATGCAATGGTTGATCGGTGGTGACGCCGGCGCCTTGGCGCTCGGCGGTCTGCTGATTGGCACCATCATCACTGGCCTGTTTGTCGCGATCTCGATGACTGTCGGTGGCGGTGCCTGGGATAATGCCAAGCAATACATCGAGGCCGGTCATCTCGGCGGCAAGGGTGGGGAGGCGCATGCGGCGGCGGTGACCGGCGATAGCGTCGGCGACCCCTACAAGGATAGCGCTGGCACCGCAGTGAATCCGGTGATCAAGCTCATCAATAGCGTCGCGCTCTTGATGGTTCCACTGCTTTGACATCCTCGCCGAGCGCGCGCCGCTATCCGTCGCGCCGCGTTCGGGCTATGCTGTGCGGCTTTTATCGGGCGCGGTCTCTAGTGCCGCGACCTCATCGAGCCTGAATCCGGAGAACTGATTATGGATCTGCAGCGCGTCCCACGCGGAGACAATATTCCGAACGAGATCAACGTGATCATCGAGATCCCGTCGCACTCGGAGCCGGTCAAGTACGAGATGGACAAGGGCACCGGCGCGATGTTCGTCGATCGCTTCATGTCGACCGCGATGCATTATCCCTGCAACTACGGCTATGTACCGCACACCCTGTCGGCCGACGGCGATCCGGTCGACGTGATGGTGGTGACGCCTTATCCGTTGATCTCGGGCTCGGTGATCCAGTGCCGGCCCATCGGTGTGTTGAAGATGACCGATGAGTCCGGCGATGACGCCAAGATCCTGGCGCTACCGATCGATAAGCTGTTCAAGGGCTATCGCAACATCGAGAGCTTCCGCGATATGCCGCCGCATCTGCTCGATCAGATCGCCCACTTCTTCGAGCACTACAAGGATCTCGACGAGGGCAAGTGGGTCCGCGTCGGTGGCTGGGGTGGACGCGAAGAAGCCCGCGCCGAGATCATGGCCAGCGTCGAGATGTTCGAGGCCGAGCCGGACAAGCCACACTTCTAAGCGGGATCGGCCTCAGGTATCCCAGATCACGTTCTTCTCGTCGCGCGCGGCGGCTTCGAGGAGATCGATCAAGGGCAACGCCCGGTGCTTGAGGCTCACGCTTTGAGCGCGGCCTTCATCGTCGCGTTCCTCGTCGCGCTGCGGATCGAGGGGCGCCTCTGGATTGGCTTCCACGGCGGCCTTGAGTTGCGCGAGCGCGGCCGGTATGTCGGCGGCGAGGAGGGCACCTGGCACCGAACCGCTATGGCCCATCAGTCGGATCAGGGCTTTGGCAACGTCACCGAACATGGTGATGTCGGCATGGACAGGAGTCTTAAAGGTGATCAGCATTGGGATTCTCGGAGGATGAAGGTCATGGGTCGCCATCAACCATAGCCTGATCCGGGGGGTCTTGTAACCTGGGGCGCGCGGTGTATTGGGCAGTGCAGGCGGCGCACTCTGGAACGGACGATCGACGAACTGTTCCGAAGGCCCTGAATCAAGGGACTGGCCTGATCGGTCACTTGCGGAGCTAGCGTTCGCGCGCTATGCTTCGTCGATTAACCTGACAAGAGAGCCGATTCGGAGCAGGCAGGCCATGAAAGAAGGCATCCACCCAGAATATCAGGACGTTAAAGTCGTCTGCAGTTGTGGTAACACGTTCAACACGCGCTCGACGTTGAAAGACGAACTGCATGTCGAAGTCTGTTCCGCGTGCCATCCGTTCTACACCGGTAAGCAGAAGATTCTCGACACCGGCGGACGGGTCGATAAGTTCCGTCGTAAGTACGGCCGCTGAGGCAGCGCGAGCGCCATGCCCCATCACCAACGACCCGACGCCGATGCCGATCTGAACGCCGCCGCGCTCGTGTATCACGAGACGCCGAGGCCGGGAAAGACCGCGATCGAGATCACCAAGTCAGCGGCCACGCAACGCGACCTCTCGCTCGCCTACACGCCCGGCGTCGCCGAGCCGGTACGGCGCATCCAGGCCAACGCCGAGGATGCCTACCGCTATACCAACCGGGGCAACCTGGTGGCGGTGATCACCGATGGCACCGCCGTGCTCGGACTCGGTAACGTCGGCGCCCTCGCCGGCAAGCCGGTGATGGAAGGTAAGGCGGTGCTGTTCAAGCGCTTCGCCGACATCGATGTGTTCGATATCGAAGTCGATGCCGAGACGCCGGAAGCGTTCATCGAGACGGTGGCACGGATCGCGCCGACCTTCTGCGGCATCAACCTCGAAGATCTCGCCGCGCCGCATTGCTTCGATGTCGAGCAGGCGCTGATCGAGCGCCTCGACATCCCGGTCTTCCACGACGATCAGCATGGCACCGCGATCATCATCGCCGCCGGTCTGCTCAATGCACTCGAGATGCAAGGCAAGGCGCTGGCCGATGCGCGCATGGTCGTGCTCGGCGCGGGCGCTGCCGGCATCGCCTCGATCAAGCTCCTGATCGAACTCGGAGCGGACCCGGAGAAGATCCTCACCGTCGATCGCAAGGGCGTGATCCATCGCGGGCGCACCGATCTCAATCGGCACAAGCGCGAGATCGCGGTCGAGACCGACCGGCGCACGCTCGCCGATGCCTTCGCCGGCGCCGATGTGTTCATCGGGCTCTCGGGGCC
>PWTO01000131.1 GCA_003562815.1 Chromatiaceae bacterium
CGCTCGATGGCGGCGTGCGGTCGAGCCTGGCGCAGCAGCAGCCAGGCCGCGCCCTTGAGCGCCAACAGCAAGAAGCGAGTGCTGCTCATCGAACGCTGCGCGGCCCGCTCGAGATCGGTCTGGGTGAGCTGGCGCCAATCCTCGTTCAGGCCAAGCTGACGGCTGCTCAGCAGGATCGCGCGATCGGCCATCATGACCGCCTCGGGGTAGCGATGGCGGTAGTAGAAGAAGCGATAGAGCGCAACGATCACCGACAGATGCTCGGGCGCCTTGAGATAGGCCCGCAACAGCGCCCATTCGGCGCTGTCCACCGAGGTGCGCTCGAGGGCGTCGTCCGCCGAGCCATCGAGCGCCTGGGAGCGGTACTGCTGGCCGCTCTCGTCGAGCAGTTGCTGTACCTCGGCCGGTAGCGGCGTCTCGAAGTACATCGCCTCGTTGTCGAGATCGAGCAGGTCCATGATGATGCCTGGGATGATGCCTGGGTCTCGTCGTCGGCTCAGGCCAGCGGCGTCCGGTCGGACAGCGTTGAAACGGCGATCGCTGTCTGCTCCAGGAACCGGCGCAGATCGGCGCTCGCCGGCGGGCGTTTGGTCTCGGTGACGAAGCGGCGCAGTTGCGGCAGCACGCGCTCGGCCTGAGCGGCATCGATGTCGAGGTGCAACAGTTGCTCGTAGGCGAGGCGCAGCGCCTGGCGGCCGGAATGCTTGCCGAGCACCAGGCGATGCTGGCGCCCAAGCTCGGCCGGGTCGATGCCCTGATAGTTGTGCAGATCCTTGAGCAGGCCATCGACATGGATGCCGGCCTCGTGGGTAAAGGCGCCATCGCCGACCAGGCTCTTGTGCCAGCCGACCGCATGGCCGGAGGCCTGGGCGACGAGCTTGGACAGCGCCTCGAACCGGGTCAGATCGACGCCGGTGTGCAATCCATGCACATGCTTGAGCCCCATTGCCACCTCTTCCAGCGCGGCATTGCCGGCGCGCTCGCCAAGGCCGTGTACGGTGGTATTCACATGAGTGGCGCCGGCGCGCACCGCAGCCAGGGTATTGGCGGTGGCCAGGCCGAGATCGTCATGGGCGTGCATCTCGATCTCGCAGTCGCAGACGCTGGCCAGGTCGCGGATGCGCTCATAGGTGCCGAAGGGGTCGAGCAGGCCGAGGGTATCGGCGAAGCGCAGGCGCCGGGCGCCCGCCCGTTGCGCGGCCTCGGCGACCTGCTTGAGCCAGTCCGGATCGGCACGCGAGGCATCCTCGCAGCCGACGCCGACCTCCAAGCCCTGATCGCGCGCGATGCGCACCTCTTGGGCGATACAGCCGAGCACCCAGGCGCGGTCGCGACCGAGCTTACCGGCGATCTGCTGATCCGAGACCGGAATCGAGAGATCGACCAGCTCCACGCCGAGGCCGAGGCAGGCATCGATATCGGCGCTGCACATGCGCGACCAGACCATCAGCCGCGCATTGAGTCCGAGCGCGGCGACAGCGCGGATCGAGTCGCGCTCGTCCTCGCCCATGGCCGGGATGCCGACTTCAAGCTCGGGCACGCCGAGGGCATCGAGCCCGCGCGCGATCGCCAGCTTTTCCTCAAGCGAGAAGGCGACCCCAGCCGACTGCTCGCCATCGCGCAGGGTGGTGTCGTTGATGCAGACCCGGGGGGCTGCCAAGGCGTCACTGAATGGCATCGGATGCGGCTCCGGTACGCTGTGCGATGCTTAACAGCAAGCAAACCTCGGGCCAGTTCCTAAGCGGCGCGGCCGAAATGGCCGTAGGATTCATATAAGCGACTGATTTTTTAATCGATAAACGCGTTTTTGAAGGTCCAAGGCAGGCCTCGGGCCTGGCCCTTGGCCTTGCGTCTGCGTCCGATTGATGCAACCGCCACGAACCTCGTCGGGGTCTTGTCGGACAGACGACAGGCGCGCGTTGGTCAATCCTCGTCATCGCGCTCGGCGAGCGGTAGCAAGAGCGCGAACGTCGTCCCCACGCCGACGGTCGAGCGCACCGACAATCCGGCTCCGGAGCGCAGCACGAATTCACGCACCATGAACATCCCCAGGCCGTGACCGATGCGTTGGGTTTTGGTCGAGAACAGCGGCTCGAAGATGCGCGCGAGCACCGCCTCTGGCATGCCGCTACCGGTATCGGTAACGCGGATGACGGCATAGTCGCCGACCGGCAGATCGCCGACCGCCAGCGCCGGCTCGCCGTTCCAATGCTCGCGTTGGCCGATGACGCTGAGCGTGCCTCCTGCCGACATCGCATCGCGCCCATTGAGCGCGAGGTTGAGCAGCGCCGCCTGCAAGAAGCCGGCACTGGTGCACGCGCTGAGTTCGGGCTCGACCCGTAGCGTCCAGTCCAGCGTTTCGGGCAGCATCAGGCGCAGAATGTCGGCCAGCTCCGAGAGCGGTTTGTCGAGCACTGTCGCGCGCAGCGGAACGCCGCCCGCTCGGCTCAGCGCGAGCATCCCGGAGGTGATGACCTTGGCCTGGCCGAGCACGCTGTTCATGTCGTCGATGACCTGCTGGCTGTCATCGTCGAGACCGGCGCGTTCGACCAAGGCGCTCAGGTAATAGAGATTGGCGTCGAGCACGGCAAGCACATTGTTGAAATCGTGCGCCACGCCGCTGGCCAGATGCCCGATGGTTTCGCGCTGCTTGGCACCGACCAGATCGCGCGCGAGCTGCGCGCCGTGTTCGATCGCGGCGATGCGCTGGCCGATGAAACGCAGTAGCTCGCACTCGGCGCGATTGAGCGTGCGACGCGCTTGGGTATCCCAGAGTTGGGTCAGCAGCCAGCACTGTTGCGTCGCATCGCCCGGAAAGCGCGAGGCGAGCACGACCGCGCAGCGATAGCCCTGCGCGGTCAGGGCGCTTGGCAGTGCCGAGCCGCAGATCAGTTGCGGCTGATCGATCGCGTTGGCGGGTTTGGCGCAGAGCACGTCGGTGGCGGCTTGCGCGCTCAGCTCGGCGGGCTCGTCGCTGGTGGTTGGCAGGCGCGCCAAGCGCCGATAGGGCATTTCAGGTGTCCACCAGCCGGTCTCGGCGACACGCATGCCGAGCGCGTCATGGGCGATGGCAAGCAGCGCAGCGATCTCCTCGGTGGGGTCGAGCCCGCGGTTGCTGAGATCGACCAGGCGCTCTAGGCGCTCGGCATAATGCTGCAGTGCCTGTTCGGCGGTGCGGCGTTGGGTTTCGGCGTGTTGCACATCGGTGATATCGAGCGAGCTGCCGCGATAGCCCACGAGGCGGCCATCGGCGCCGAACAGGGGCATGCCATCGACGCTGAACCACAGGCGGCGGCCATCGGCGGCGAGCATTGGGGCTTGGAAATCGCGCCAGGGTTGGTGCCCCGCCATGAGCGCGAAGGCCTGCGCCTTGACCTCGGCGCGCTCGGGCTCGGGGATCAACTCATAGAAGGCTTTGCGACCGATCAAGGCCTCGGCTGGATAGCCGAGCAGGGACTCGGCGACGGGATTGACATAGGTGTAGACGCCTGCGGTGTCGATCTCCCAGGTCATCATACGGCTCTGCAGCGCCAGGGTGTCATAGCGCTCGGTGCTGGCCCAGAGTTCGGCGAGCACGCGTTTGCGCTCGAGCGCACCCATGAACACGTTGGCGAGCACGCGCAGGAAATGCACTTCGCCCTTGAGCCAAGCGCGCTCCTGATGCACGGCATCGAGCCCGATAAAGCCGCTCAAGCGTTGCTGGCGCCGCAGCGGCACCAGGATCAGCGACTGGATGCCTTGGCGTTGCAGATGGTGGCGAAAAACGCTCCAGTCCTCGGGCAGATCGGCGACCTTGGGCATGACGACCATGTCGGTCGCTTCCAGGGTCTCGATCAACAGCGCGAAATCGGCGATCGGAAGGTTTTCTAGCCGCGCGATCATCGCATCGACCCCGTCTGCGACCCATTCATGCGTGTTGCTGAACGTCTTCCCATCGCGATCGAATTGGAAGATATAGGCGCGCTCGCAGCCGGTGAAGTGTCCGACCTTCGCCAGCGCCTCCTGGATCAGCGTGTCGAAGGGTTTGTCGGAGGGCGTGATGAAGGTGGTGGTCAGCGCGACCAGTTTACGCTCGAGGCGTTCACGGGCGATCAGATCGAATTCGGCCTGCTTGCGGTCGGTGATCTCGGCGGCGACGCCGACGAAACGGCAGGGCTGGCCGTTGGCGTCCTGGACCAGGAAGCGACGGTCGGCGATCCATTTGACTTTGCCATGCGGGGTGAGGATGCGGTATTCGACCATCTCGGGGCCGCTGCCTGCTGTGGCCTCGGTGCGGCGCCAGACCTTCCGATCGCGATCGGCGGGGTGGAGGCTCTCGTGCCAGAGATGATAATCGGCACGGATCGCCGCCGCCGGCCGTTCCCAGATCGCCTCGAAGGCGGGGCTCACATAGGTGAGCCGATCCTGCTCAAGATCGAAGACCCAGAACACCTCCTCGATGGTCTCGGTGATCTCGCGCAGTTGCGCCTCGCTGGCGCGCAGGCGTTCGATTGCATGGAGGCGCTCGGTATCGTCGCGCTGGATGCCGATGTAATGACTGATCTTGCCCTGGGCATCGACCACCGGCGTGATGCTGACCGAATTCCAGAACAGGCTGCCATCCTTGCGGTAATTGCGAAACGTCGCCTGGCACGATTCGCCGGCGGCGAGTGCGTTACGCATCGCGCGGCGCGCTGGCTGATCGCGATCCGTGCCCTGGAGAAAGCGGCAGTCTTGACCGAACACCTCCTCGCGGCCGTAGCCGGTCAGATCCTCGAAGCCTTTGTTGACGAAGCGGATCGCATGGTCGCCGTCGCCGAGGCGTTCGGCGATGACGATGCCGGTTTCGGCTTGCGAGAGGGCATCGAGCAGCACCCGATGGTCGCGGTGCAATTGCAGGCTGCTCAGAGCCACGGCGGCGAGCGAGGCGCCATGGTCGAGCAGGGCACGGGCAAAACGCCCGGGCGTTCCCGGCTCGGGCGCGGCGAGCGCGAGCACGCCGAGGACACGGCCCTGTTGAGCGCAGATCGGTTGACACCAGTGCGCGCCTGGAAGACTGGCCGCCGGATCGCGAAGCCGTGGTGGCGGATCGGCGGTTTTGGCAAGATCGGTCGTGGCGCTGAACGCTGCGGTTTCAAAGGCGTTGCGGTAGGCAAAGGCCCCCTGTCGGTCGGCGAGCAGCGCGTTCAGCAGGGCGATCCTATCGGCATCGAGGCCCGGCGCGGCGAGCACCTCGAGGGTTTCCGCCGGGGTTGCCACCACGAGATTGCAGTGATGTCCGGGCAGGTGTTGGGCGATGCGCTGGCAGAGGCGCTCGGCGACCGCTCGCTCGTCGATCTCGGCCAGGATGAGATCGCCGAGGGTCTCGGCTTGGAGGGCGCGCAGCGCGCGCTGCTCACGCTGTCGATCACGCTCCTTGGCGAGCGTGCCGAAGCTCGCTTGCAGGCGCTCGCCGAGGTCGCTCATCGCGCGCGCGGCGGCCACCGCTTCCTTGATCGGGCTCGACAGCGGCGCCGGCATGGGCTGCCCCGAATCGATCAACGCCGGCAGCGCATCGGCCCTGACGAGCAGCGCTTGCAACGGCGCCGCTAGCCGCTGGCTGAGCCAGTGCGCGGCGAGCATGGCGAGCGCCGCCCAAGCCAATAACACCGACAGCCAGCGCTGCAGCCAGGCATGGACCTGCTCGATCAATACCTGGGCACTCAGGTCGATCTCGATCGCGGCAAGCTGTGTTGCATCCGCCAACGGTAGCCTGAGACGGTAGCGGACCTGGCTCCAATCGAGCCGGTCGCGCGCTTGGGCGTTGCCATACCCCATCGCCAGCGCCTCGTCGTCGGTGTCTGTGGGTGCAGCCGTGGTTGGCAGCAGCCGCACCACCGGGTCGGCGCTACTCGGCAAGTGCTCGGCAAGCAGGCGCTGCAGCCGCCTTTCGGACGCCGCCTGTGGCGGCGGCGGATGGGCGGCTTGCGCTGGCAAGATTTCGGCGGCGAGGGTGCCGAAGAGACGCAACTGGTCGAGCAACTCGCGCTGCAACCGATGGTGGATATCATGCATGCCGATGAAGATCAGCAGACAGGCTGGCAGCAGCGCCGTGACGCTAAAGAGCACGAGCAGGAGCCGGCGGATAGAGAGGCTGGCATGGCGACGACGCAACAGCGCAACGGCGAGCAGCACGCCTTCGGCAAGGAGCGCCGCGACCATCGCGTTCACCGCCTGCTTCAACACGAGCAGCAGCGTCGGCGCGCGCTCGGCGCCGATCCCAAGCAGGTCTTGGAGCAACGTCAGCGGCGCGCCCAGGACGATCCAGTACAGGCCGAGCACAAGCGGCAAGAAGAGGGGCTCGCGCTCGCGCCGCTCGGCATGCACCAACAGCGCGTGGACGAAGGCCACCTGGGTGACCAGGAGCAGCACCGCAGCAGGCTGGTCGAGGAGTAACGTCGTGACAGCGGCCTGCGCGGCGGCAACCGCGAGCCCAGCCGGTAACCCCAGCCACACCAGCGCGAGCAGGACGGCCACCAACCCGAACGGGAATTGCAGGCCGTAGAGCAGCGGCAGAGAGAGCGCGCTACCAGCCGCTGCGGCCGCAGCGAGCGAGAGCGTCAGCAGGATCTGCGTTGTTTGAGGTATTCGCGGCGAGTCCGTTCGTCGGTTAGGTACCCCTCTCCGAAACCATCGACTTAGCAAGGTCACTCCGCTGGCTAGCATATACGGCGGTCGATTGTTTCAGCGACGCGGGTGGGTGTGCGCGACCATGACGCTGAGGCCTAGTATCGCCGAAAATTGCGGCTCGGGGAAAGAGTCGGGGGGCAATCGCCTCCAGCGCGAGCACTTCGCGCGCGGCGCCGAGCGCAATGGCTTCGCGGGGCATACCGAAGATCATCGAGCTGGCCTCATCCTGGGCGATCGTCAGTGCGCCGGCATCGCGCATCGCCAGCAGGCCCGAGGCGCCGTCCTTGCCCATCCCGGTGAGCAGCACGCCGGTGGATTTGCACCCGGCAAGCCGAGCGGCGGAATAAAACAACACATCGACCGACGGGCGGTGACGGTTGACCTTCGGGCCGGCATCCAGACGGGCGATATAGTCGCCCCCCTTGCGCTCGAGCTTCAGGTGTCGATCGCCCGGTGCGATATAGGCATGTCCGGGGAGCAGGCGCTCGCCATCGCTGGCCTCCTTGACCTGGAGCGGGCTGGTGCGGTTGAGCCGCTCGGCGAAGGAGCGGGTAAAGCCTGCGGGCATGTGTTGGACGATCAGCACCGGCGGGGTGTTGGCCGGTAACTGCTCCAACACCTCGCGGATGGCCTCGGTGCCGCCGGTGGAGGCCCCGATCAGCAGCACCTCGTCGCTGGCGCGGATACTCGGCGCGCTGGCCCGGTGCGACCTGGTCAGCGGGCTGGTCAGCGGCATGGACAGGCGGATCGGCGCCGAACGCGGGCGGGGTTGTGGCAACAACGACTGTGAGCGCGCGGCGGCACGGATCTTATTGACGATCGCTGAGCGCTCTGCGATCAAGCCATTGCGGATGCCGAGGCGGGGCTTGGCGATGACATCGCGTGCGCCCAGATCCAAGGCGCGTCGGGTTTCCTCCGAGCCCGGTTTGGTGCGCGAAGAGATCATCAGCACCGGCATCGGGCGCAGGCGCATCAGGCGCTCGAGGAACTCCAGACCGTCCATGCGCGGCATCTTGATGTCGAGCGTCAACACGTCGGGATCATGGTGCTTGATCAGCTCCCGCGCCATGATCGGGTCCGAAGCGACGGCAACGACTTCCATGTCTGGTTGAGCGTTGACGATCTCGCGCAGGAGTTCACGGACGGTCGCCGAATCATCGACGCAGAGCACTTTGATCTTTGGGGCATTCAGCATGGTGGGTCTCCTCGAGTCTGATGTCTGTCATCGCTGCGAGCATGTCTTGATGGAGAGACTACCCCGGTGGAATGAAGGCTTTGGTAAAGACTTGTTAAGTGCGCTCGCCGCTCGTCACGAACTGCTCGATCGGCACGGGGCAACCGAACAGATAGCCCTGCAGGTGATCGACGCCGATCGCGATCAGCCGATCGCGTTGGGCTTCGGTCTCGACGCCCTCGGCGACCACCTGCAGGTTGAGGCTGTGGGCCATGTAGAGCATGGAGGCGAGGAGATTGGCGGATTTCTCCGAGTCGAACATCTCGGCGACGAACGAGAGATCGATCTTCAGCGCATCGTAGGGCAGCTCGGCAAGCGCGCGGATGCTCGAATAACCGATGCCGAAATCGTCGAGCGACAGCGAGGCGCCACCGAGGCGCAGTTGGGTGGTCAGTGCGCGCATCTGTTGCAGGTCGGGCAGGACCGCCGTCTCGGTGAGTTCGATCATGATGCGGCTGCTGCCGGCAAAGGCATCGACTAAGCGTTTGACCATCGCCGCCGCGCCCTTGCGCTCGATGTTGGCGGCGGACAGGTTGACCGAGAGGAAATCGAGCCCGAGCGGTCTGAGTTGCGGCTCGAGTTCGATCAGCCGTTCGCCGAGCACCCGCGTCAGGTCCATGATCAGGCCGGATTGCTCGGCGAGCGGGATGAAGGCTTCAGCGCCGAGCACGCCGCCTTCGGGCAGCAGCAGGCGGGACAAGACCTCGGCACCGACCGGCCGCAGGGTGCGCGCCGAGAGGATGGGCTGGAAGTAGGGCGCGATGCGCCCCGCGCGCAGACAGTCGCGCAGAGCCTCGACACTGAGCGTTTGCTGAGCCTGGGCCTGAGCGTGAACCGAGACCGGTGGCGGGCGCACGGATGAGCCGCGCCGCGACAGCGCCTCGGGGAGTTCGCGCACCATGTTGGCTTTATTGAGGGCGCCGAACACGATCAAGCCCTTGCCTTGGGCGATACGCCGGGCGGTATCCAGCAATTCGTCGCCCTGGCCCGACAGGAACACGAGCGGCACGCTCGGGTGATAGTCGGCGAGCCAGCCGAGCACATCGACACCGGTTTCCGAACCGAGACTGAGATCCAGCACGATGACATCGGGCACTTGGCGCTCGAGGTCGTCGCGCAGCGCGCTACTGGTGGTCTGGAAGCGCACCTCGTGGCCGAGCAAACCGGCAAAGCGGCACAGGGTTCTCTCCATCCGTGGATCGTCATCTAAGCAGCTCAGAATCATGGGCCCCTCCTCTCGCGGGGAGTTCGGCGAATCTTGACGGCAGCGTTGAGGTTAAACCAGCGCCCGGGCGCGCTTGGTAAAGACTTGTCAAGGCCTCCGTCGGCGCGCGAGTTAGGCGGGCGCGAGCATCTGGCGCATGGCGTTTTTGAGGGTGACCAGATCGATCGGTTTGCGCAGGATGAGCGCCGGCTCGCCACGGTTGTTCAGCGGTGGCTCCCAGTGCGCCTGTTGACCGGTCATCAGGATCACCGGCAGGCGGGGATAGTGTTCGCTGAGGTGCGCGAACAGTTCGAGGCCGTCCATCACCGGCATGGCGATATCGGAGAGCACCAGATCGAGCGCTCCATCGGTCATGGTAGCCAGCCGCTGCAGCGCGGCTTGGCCATGACTCGCAGTCTCGACCGTGAAGCCTTCGATGTTGAGCAGGCGCGAGAGCGCATCGCGCACGCGGCGGTCATCCTCGACCAGCAGCACGCGGCGTGGTTCCTGCGCGCGCGGCGCATCGAGCGCCGTCAGGGTGTGCGCCATCGGTGTCTGAGGCGAGGCCTGCGCGGGCAGCAAGAGACGGAAGCAGGTGCCTTGGCCGGCCTCGGAGTCGACCCAGAGGCCGGCTTGGGTGCGGGCCACGAACTCGCGGACCATGAACAGCCCGAGCCCATGTCCCCGGCGTTTGGCCTTGGTCGAGAACAGCGGCTCGAAGATGCGCTCAAGCAGCTCCGGCGCAATGCCGTTGCCGGTGTCGCCAACCCGGACCTCGACGCATTCCGAGGCCGGGATCGTGCCGACCCGTGGCTGGCTCGCGGTTGGCGCCTGCACCGGCCGGGCGGTCAGCGTCAGCGTGCCTTGCTCGCGCATGGCGTCGCGGGCATTGAGCGTGAGATTGAGCAGGGCCGACTGCAGGAAGGCGCGATTGCTGAAGGCCTGCAGCCCGGCGTCGATGTCGATCTGGAGCTGAATGCCCGGGGGCAGCACCTGAATCAGGATGTGCTCCAGCTCGCCGATGGTGCTGGCAAGATCGATCGACTCAAGCGGGATCTTGCCCGAACCGCTGATGGTGAGCATACCCGAGGTAATCACCTTGGCCTGCCCGAGGGCACTGCGAGTCTCGGCAATGACTTGACCGATCTCGGGATCGGCGCTGGCCTGTTGCTCGAGCCCATCGGCGATGAAGAAGAGATTGGCGTCGATGACGCCGAGCAGATTATTGAAATCGTGCGACACGCCGCTGGCAAGATGGCCGATGGTCTCGCGCTCGCGCGACCGGACCAGGTTCTCTTGCAACTGGTCGCGATGGCGCACGGCGGCAATGCGCTGGGCGATGAGGCGCAGCAGTTGGCGCTGGCCGAGTTCCAGCGGCTGTATCGCGGTTGCATGCTTGAGCGTGAGCAGGAGCTGCTCCCGCTCGCCGTCGGGGGTGGTGCAGTCGATCGCCACTGCGATCATGACCGCCTCCGAGCCCACCGCCTCGGAGGCGGCGAGGATGATGGGGCTGCCAATCTCGGCGCAGGCCTGAGCCGCCAGCGCCGGCGGCGGCGCCTGCGGTGCAGAGGGCTCGTCGGGGACCGCGCTGAGCAGGCGGCAGGCGGCGTTGGCATCGAGTCGCCAGACGGCGGCGGAGTCGAGCCGCAAGCTGCGCCGCGCGAGCCGCAGGAGCGCCTGAATCTGCTCGCTATAGGGCACCGAGAGATTGACCAGGTTGAGCAGGGATTCGAGCTGCTCGGCGTAATCGGCGAGCTGCTGTTCGGCGGTGCGCTGTCGTTCGCGCGCCTCGTGAAGATCGGTGACGTTCTCGATCGTCGCCAGCGCGCTGGGCCGATCCTCGGTGCTTGCGGGCAGCAACGACACCCGCAGATCGCCCCAGAGCACCTGCCCATCGGCCTTCAGATAACGACTGGCGATGCGCGCCGCCGCGCGGCGTCCCTTGAACAGTTCGTCGAACTCACCGAGGGTGGCCTGCAGATCGTTGGGATGGGTGATGTCGTCGAGGCGCATCCGGGTCAGCATCTCGGCGGTGCGGCCCAGAAACCGTGTCAGCGCTTGGTTGACCATCGTCGGGCGCCGATCCTGGCCGACCAGGGCAATGCCGATGGGGGTGTTTTCGAAGATCGCGCTCAGTTGCGATTCGCTGTGCGCGAGGCGCTGCAGCGCTAGTTGGCGCTCGGTGACATCCTTGGTGGTACCGCGATAGCCGAGACACTCGCCGTCCTCGGTCAGGATCGGGCGGCCGTCGTTCGAGAGCCAGAGTGCGGCACCGGCGCGACTGCGAAAGGGGATGACGAGTTCCTCGAGGGGCTGTCGCCGGGCCATGCGCTCGGCGGCTATGGCGGCCCGCTCGCCGGCTTCGGGTTCGGCGATATAGTCGGTGTAATGGCGCCCGAGCATCTCGCTGGGGGCATAGCCGAGCACGACCTCGCAGACCGTGCTGATGTAGGCGAAGCGTCCCTCTGCGTCGAGTTCCCAGGTGACGGTGCGGCTCTGGTGCGCGAGCGCATCGTAGCGGGCATGGCTCTGTTTGAGCGCCGCGAGCGAACGCGCGCGTTGTTCGCTCGCCACCAGGAGGTTGGCGAACAGTTGCAGGAACTGAACCTCGACGGTGCTCCATGGGCGCGGCGCGCGCACCATCTCGACGCCGACGAAACCGAACAGCCGCTGGTCGCACTGCAAGGGCGCGAGCAGTAGGGCGCTCACCTGCTGCGACTCGATGCGGGTGCGCTCGCCGAGCCAGCGGCTGGCGCCGAACTCGGCGACATCGGCGATCACCACCGGCTCGCCGACCGCAAGCGGCGCCATCAGCATCGGTAGCTCGGTGGTGGGCAGGTCGATGTAATGCGCGCGAATCGGGGCCACGCCCTCGGCCGTCCGCTCGGCGATGGTCTCGACCTTGCTGCCGTCATCGCTGAGGTAAAACAGATAACTGCGATCGGCACGGATGACGTTGCCGACCTGGGCGAGGGCCTGCTCGGCGTTGATGTCGCTGGCCTCATCCGGGATGCTGACAAAGCCGGTGGCGAGCGCGAGCAGCTCGCTGACCGTCGCCTCGCGTTTCGCACGTTCGACCTCGGCCTGCTGGCGCTCGGTCATCAGCACCTTGGTCTGGGCCTGCGACAGCGCCTTGACGGCAATCAGACCGACTGGCGGGCCGAGCCAAAACAGCCCGATGAGCGTGGCAATGGCGCCGAACGGGACATCGACGTTGAAGAATACAGCGAGACTGAATGTGTTGCCGATGAACGCCAATAGGCACAGGAACGCAAACGGGGCGAACCGGACCATCGCGATTTGCCGATGACTCATGGGCGACACTCCGTGTTCATCAATGGCGCTTGAGCAATACTGCTGATATCAGCAACAGCGACATGTCCGTTTAGGCACTCTCTGCTACTGGCTTTCGGCGGTCAGGACACCGTTATCGCCACCATAAACAAGATGCGTTCATCTCACAGTAAAGACTTATAAAGAATGCAGCCCGTCCAGTCTCAGGCGGTAGCCATAGCCGCGCACGGGGCTGATCACCAGCTCGTCGATGCCGGTCTCGCGGAGCTTGCGTCGGATATTGCCGATGTGGACATCGATGCTGCGATCGCCCGGATCCTGGGGGCCGCGATTGCTCAGGCGCTCGCGACTGACGGCGCGCCCATGTTGGCGCAGCAGGATGCCAAGGAGGCGTGCTTCGGTGCCAGTGAGGGTCAAGTCCGTTGTCGCGGAGCCGTTGCGGTGCAGGGTTTGGGTGGTGGTGTCCAAGCGAAAGGGTCCACACTCGACCACCCCCGCCGGGACATCGTCGAGCGCGCGGCGGCGCAAGACCGCGCGGATGCGGGCTAGGAGTTCGTCGATCGCGAAGGGTTTGACGATGTAGTCATCCGCGCCTGCGTCGAGGCCTTCGATACGGTCCTCGAGTTCCAGGCGTCCGGTGATGATGATCACTGCCACCGAGGTCGTCGAGACGATCTCGCGCGCGATGTCGATGCCATCCTCGATCCCCAGGTTGAGGTCGAGCAGGACGAGATCGGCTTCGGTGCGGCGGTAGGCTTGGCGCAGTGCTTGGCCGCTATCGGCGAGGATGACCTGGTATCCGGCCTGAGTCAGGTTGCGCTGGAGCGCGAGCCCCATGCGTTGATCATCTTCCACCACGATGATATGTGCCTTGTCGTCCATCTTTTTTTCATCATCGCGAGGCGGCGAAGTGTTCGATCGGCACCGGGCGGCCGAATAGATAGCCCTGCAGGCGATCGACGCCCATCTCGATGAGCCGATCGCGTTGGGCTTCGGTCTCGACGCCCTCGGCGACCACCTGCAGGTTGAGGCTGTGGGCCATGTGCAGCATGGAGGCGATGAGATTGGCGGACTTCTCCGAGTCGAACATCTCGGCGACGAACGAGAGATCGATCTTCAGCGCATCGTAGGGCAGCTCGGCAAGCGCGCGGATGCTCGAATAACCGATGCCGAAATCGTCGATCGCCAAGGAGGCGCCGCCAAGGCGCAGTTGGGTGGTCAGCGCGCGCATCTGCTGGATGTCGGGCAGGACCGCCGTCTCGGTGAGTTCGATCATGATGCGGCTGCTGCCGGCAAAGGCATGGACTAAGCGTTTGACGATGGCGGCGGCACCGATGGCCTCGACGTTGGCGGCGGATAGATTGACCGAGAGGAAATCGAGCCCGAGCGGTCTGAGTTGCGGCTCGAGTTCGATCAGCCGTTCGCTGAGCACCCGCGTCAGGTCCATGATCAGGCCGGATTGCTCGGCGAGCGGGATGAAGGCGCCAGCGCCGAGCACCCCCCCCTCGGGCAAGGACAAGCGGGCCAAGACCTCGGCACCGACTGGCTGCAGGGTGCGCGCCGAGAGGATCGGCTGGAAGTAGGGCGTGATGCGACCGGCGCGCAACGCCTCGCGCAGGCCCCCGACAGTGAGTGAGTCTTGGGCCTGCGCGGCGTAGGCCTTTTTGGGACGCTCCGGCGGGCTGCGCCGGGACAGCACGTCGGGGAGTTCGCGCACCAGATTGGCCTTGTTGACGACGCCGTACACGGTCAGCCCATTGCCTTGGGCGATGCGCCGAGCGGTATCCAGCAGTTCGTCGCCGTGTCCCGACAAGAACACGAGCGGCACCGTTCGATGATGTTCGGCAAGCCAGCCCAGCACATCGACGCCGGTTTCGGTACCCAGACCCAGGTCCAACACGATAATATCTGGAACCTGCCGGTCGAGATCCTCACGCAGTGCTTGACTGGTGGTTTGGAAGCGGACCTCGTGGCCGAGCGAGCCGGCAAAACGACGCAAGGTTCTTTCCATGCGCGGGTCGTCATCCAAGCAACTTAGGATCATGGTTCTCTATCTCGGCACGATTGCGAGATCCGCACGGGAGTCTCTGGCGAAGCTCGATGATAGCGGAGCACAGAGCCGCTTCATAGGTTCCGATTGGGCCAATTCAACCTTTGCGAGGTTTTCTTGCACCAACATTCTTCGAGCAGTGTTGCTCGTGACGCGACTTCATCGTCTCTGCTGCAACTGCCCCTGGTCATCCGCCGGTTCGCGCTCGTACTGCTGAGCCTGTGGGCCATCGCCGGCAACACCTTGACCCTGCCGCTGTTCTTCGGCTTCGATCTGTTGTTTGGCCCCATCGCCGCCTTCCTGGCCATGCACTGGTTTGGCACGCGCGCGGGTCTGCTCGTCGCCGCGATCGGTGGCAGCGCGACCTGGCTGCTGTGGGGGCATCCCTATGCCATGCTCACGCTGGTTGCCGAGATTGCGTTCGTGAGCTGGCTGCGTCAGCGCGCGCAGCGCCGTTCTCGCCGCCGCCCGGCCTTCGCCGCTGCCGATGCGCTCTTCTGGCTGGCGCTGGGCATGCCGCTGATCTTGTTGTTTTATCACGTCGCCCTTGGCCTGGAGTGGACCGTTGCCTGGATGGTCGCGATCAAGCAGGCGCTCAATGGGATGATCAATGCGGCGAGCGCTGGACTCATCGTGCTCGCGGCGGCCCTGATCTGGCGTCAGCGCCGTGCGATCACCTTCGATCGCATCCTGTTCAACATCCTCGTGCTTTCGCTGCTGTTGCCGACCTTGCTGCTCAGTGTCTGGCAGAACAAGGATCTCGTGCACACTGTGCAAACCGGCGAGGTCCACTTGATCGAGCGCGGCGAGCATGCCGCAGCCTTCTTCGAGGGCATCGGCGAACTCCAGACCTATTTCCTGAAACTGCTCATGGCCTTGCTTGGCCTGGCCTTGTTCGGCATTGCGCTCGCCGCCGGGCTCAGCACCTGGCTGACCCGCCCGTTGCATCAATTGATCGCCTCCACTCAGCAGTTGCCGGCGGCGATTGCCGGCTCCCGGCCCATGCCGCGCTTGACCAAGACCGCGATCCGCGAGACCGACGAGCTTGCCGAGACCATCACCGCGATGGCCCACTCGCTGCGCCTCAGTTTCGAGCAGATTGAGCAAGAGAAGCAGCGTCAGAGTCGTCAGCAGGCGCTCGCGGCGTTGCAGGCGCGGCTGCTCTCGACGCTGGTCGAACGCCAGAGCGACGAGACCTCCTTCGGCGAGTCGCTCTGTCACGAGATCGAGGGGATACTGCCGCGTTATACCTGCCTGCTGCTCCAGCAGGCAACGGATGGCACCTTCACGCTGTTCAGGCGTTCGCACCGGCACCGCACCGGTTTCAACGCCACGCGGCTCGCCGAGCGTCCGGCGATCGTCGCCTGCTGTGACGAGGCGTTGCGGGCGGCGAGGCCGCGCCCGTTAGAGACGGCCGACATCCTCTCGGCGGCGCCTTTCAACGGCGGGTTCAACCCTGAGACCACCGCCGTGTCCGGGCTGGCGTTGCCCATCGTTGGCCATGCGACGGTGCTCGTCGCCATCGAGCAGCGAGCGCGCACGATCGAGCAGACCGAAACCAGCGCCGCCTTCGCGCGCGCGATCCTGGAGATCGCCACCAA
>PWTO01000265.1 GCA_003562815.1 Chromatiaceae bacterium
GAGTTCATCGTGCTGATGCCGGAGACCGACTCGGCGCAGGCGTGCACCTCGATGGAGCGGCTTCGCGGCGCGCTCGCCGACAGCGTGCTGAATGCCGAGGCGCAGCCGATTCGGGTCACGCTGAGCATCGGCATCGCCGAATCCAACGCCGAGGATGCCACCCCCGACTCCGTCATCACGCGCGCCGATCGGGGGCTCTATCAAGCGAAACGCCGGGGGCGCAATCGGGTCTGCCGCGCCGAGCCCGAGCGCTAGGCGGCGGCGCTGAGCCGACTGACGCCAGCGCACCTCTCTTTTATCCAGCCGCCGGTGCGGGGTACCATGCAGGCGCAACGTCTAGCGCTGTTCGCCAGTGGAGACCCCTCTTTGAGTACCGCGAGAACTCTGCTCGATAACGCCGCCGACAAGCTCCCGAGCCCGAATGGTGTCGCACTTGCCATCATGCAGCTCTGGGAGGACGAGCATGCCACCGTCACTCAGCTCGCGCATCTTGTGCAAAGCGATCCCGCGCTTTCCGGTCGCCTCCTGAGGCTCGCGAACTCCGCTAGCACCGGCCTCAGACCCGTGACCTCGATCCCCGAGGCCATCGTCAGAATCGGCTTGAAGACGGTCGGCGAGTTGGCCGTCGCGTTTTCGATCATCGATGTCAACCATGACGACGAACGCTGCCAAGCGTTCGATTATCTCGAGTTTTGGTCGCACTGCCTGCTGATGGCCTTGGTCTCCAGGGAACTCGGGCGCGTGACCAGCATCGCACCCCCCGAAGAGCTGTTCACCTGCGCGCTGATGACGCGCATCGGGCTCCTGGCGTTCGCCACCATTTACCCACAGGCGTTTTCCGACCTCCTCGACACCAAACCGTCCGATCTCGCTGCTGCCGAACGCCAGCAGTTTGGCTTCGACCACAATGAATTATCCGCAGAGATGCTCACCGACTTTGGTCTGCCCGAAGTATTGGTGGAGCCGGCCACATTCCATGAACACTCGAGCAAGGCACACTTTGAGGAGCACTCGCGCGGGGCGAAGCTGGCGACGCTGTTCCACCTCGGCTATCAGCTGTCGAAATCCTGTCTGGAAGAAGGGATCGGCGAAGCAAGCCAGGCCAGCAGAACCAAGACCCTGGCCAGACGACTCGGCCTGCCGACCGATCAGCTCTCGACGCTGCTGAGACAGAGTGTCAACGAATGGCGGGAATGGTCAAAGGTTCTCGAGATCCCGGCGGCACCGCTGCCACCGGCAGATCCCCAGGCGCCGGCCGATGACCATGCCTCTGGCGCACCTGGGTCGAAGCTCAAACTGCAAGCGCTGTTGATTCATGCCCAGGGCAGCGACCATCCACTCCAGCAGCTATTGGAGACAAGGGACATCCATGTGCATGCCTGCGACGAGCAGAACGCCTTTCTCAGGCTTGCCCTCCAAATCCAGCCACAACTGATCGTGATTGGAGAAGATGCGCACATCGAAAAAGACCGGCTCTGCCGCCTGATCCGCTCGACCGAGTGGGGAAAAAAGGTCTATCTCATTTCGATATTAGACTGCTGCGATAGCGAGCAGGTCACGCACGCGTTATCCTCCGGAGCCGACACCTGCATTCGCAAGGACATCGGCTCGCACGAACTCGAGGCGCATCTGCTGGTTGTGCAGCGCTTTTTCGATCTGCAAACGAAGTGGGAGCACGATCGTGCCGAGCTGCGGCATATCGCCAACGAATTAGCGCTGAATCACCGGCGCATGGAGCTTCTGTCGCTCACGGACCAGTTGACCGGCCTGCCAAACCGCAGATCGGCGATCGAGGCGCTCGGTCAGGCCTGGAACATGAGCGATCGCTTCGAGCATCCGATGTCGGCGATCATGATCGATATCGACTACTTCAAAAACGTCAACGACCAATTCGGGCACGCTGTCGGCGATCAGGTGCTGATCGATGTCGCCCATGCGTTACGCGCCGATATCCGCAAGGGCGAGGGTTGCTACCGCATGGGCGGCGAGGAGTTCCTCTTGCTCAGCTCAATTGCCGACATCAAGCAGCTCATCGTCGTCGCCGAACGCCTGCGACAGCGCATCGCCGCGCTCCGTATCCAGCATGCCAAGCACCACATCAAGCTCACCATCAGCCTTGGCGTCGCGCAGCGAGAAGCCGAGCATGAGTCTTTCGATGCGGTCCTGAGCGCCGCCGACAAAGCGCTCTACGCGGCCAAGGCCGGAGGCCGCAATCGGGTATGCTTTCTCCACGGCACGCGCATCCACACCATCACCCCTCGCTGAGGAGACGCCCCTGTGGAGGAGACGCAGACCAACCAACAGGCCATCGATTTTTATCGCCAGCAGTACGATGAACTCGGGTCACGTCTGCTGCGCGCGCGCACCGAACTGAGGGCCGCGCGCCGCGATGCGTCACGCCAGCGCCTGATCGCACGCATCATTCAGCGCCTGTACGCGCTCGCCGGTCAGGAGACCACCGATCGGCACGCCGACGAACGCCTTGGCGACGATCTGGTCGCGCTGCTGGTCGAAATCCTGCACATCGACTGCGCCGCATTACTCATGCGCACCAGCGCCGGCACCCTGATCGTCCAACATGCGTTGGGCCTGAACGCGGCCTTTGAATGCTTGCCCCCGAGCCAGACGCCGGCGCCGGGATCGCCCGCGCTGGGCGAGGCCCTACAGGCGCAAGGATTACACCATTGGCTCTGCGCCACCTGCGCGCGCACGGGCCGGGTGCTACTGCTCGCCCACCGGCAGCAACAGGCGCGGGAAACGCCGCTCACCTTCGAGAACGACGATCGGGCGGTCGCCGAGGCGGTCCTCGGCTTCTATCTCGCGCTGACCGAACGACACCATGCGACATGCGCATTGCATCGCGCCCAGGTCGATTATCGGACCCTGTTCGAGGGCGCGCAGGATGCCTTCTTCGTCATCGACGGTCGCAACGCCCAGCTGCTCGATGCCAATCAACAAGCCCTCAGCCTGCTCGGCGCCCGCTTCGATCAGCTGCAACAGCGCGCGCTCATCAGTTGGCTGGCGACACCGAATCTGGTGGACTGGCGCCGCCGCTGGCGCCGCGCCTTGGCCGGGCGCAGCGAGCAGCTCGAATGCCGCTTGCGCACCGCCGCCGGGCAGCCGTTCTGGGCCGAGCTGAGCCTGATCCGGATCGGCGAGAGCAAGCGCGGACGTTTGCTGCTGGTTGCCCGCGACATCAGCAAGCGCAAACAGGCCGAGGAACGCCTGCGTCATTACGCCTTTCGCGACGAACTCACGCAGTTGCCGAATCGCGCCTTCATGTATCGACGCCTAGAGGAGTTCATTGAGCGCCAGCGCCAACAGCCTGGCTATCGGTTCGCGCTCTTCTTCCTCGACCTGGATCGCTTCAAGACCGTCAACGAGAGCCTGGGACACAGTCTCGGAGACCGACTCTTAGTCGTCATCGGCCGCCGTCTGAACAACCGTCTCAAGCAGGACGATCACATCGCCCGCCTCGGCGGTGACGAATTTCTCATCCTGAGCAACGACATCGACAGTCCCGATGCCGCCGAGGCCATGGCGCGACGCTTGGAGCAGGCGTTGCAAACGCCGTTTACCGTCAATGGACAGGAGATCTTCACCAGCGCCAGCATCGGTATCGTGCTGGCCGAAAACGGCCGTTACGACCAGCCCGAGGCGTTGCTACGCGATGCCGATATCGCCATGTACCAAGCCAAGCGCTGCGAGGGCCGAAATCGGCGTTATGCGGTGTTCAACCCGTCCATGCACGCGCGCGCCATGGCGGATATGGAAATGGAGCGCGATCTCAGGCGGGCACTGGAGCGCAATGAGTTCCTCCTCCATTACCAGCCGATCGTGATGCTCGACAGCGGACGCATCAAGGGCTTCGAGGCACTGGTGCGCTGGCGCCATCCCGAACGCGGGTTGGTGCCGCCGGATCGCTTCATCCCGCTGGCCGAGGAGACGCTGCTGATCCTCGACCTCAGCCGCTTCGTGCTGACCGAGGCCTGCTGCCAGGCCGTGGCCTGGATGGAGCGTTTTGCCGAACCGCCGACGGTGAACGTCAACCTCTCCGGGCGCCAGTTCATCAACAGCCAGATCGCCCAAGAGACCAGTGACCTGGTCGCGCAATACGGCTGCCCACCGTCGCTGCTCAACCTCGAGATCACCGAGAGCGCGATCCTCGCCGACAAGGACATGGCGCTGGCCGGGATGCAGGCGCTGCATGCCCGGGGTTTCAAGCTGAGCATGGATGACTTCGGCACCGGCTATTCCTCGCTCAGCTACATCCACCAATTCCCGTTCGACTACATCAAAATCGATCGCAGCTTCGTCAGCGCGCTCACCGAAGATGCCCGCACCGAGGCCATCCTCACCGCCATCCTGCGCCTGGCCGACACGCTCGACAAGCAGGTGATCGCCGAGGGCATCGAGACCCCCGAGCAGCTCGCCACCTTGCAACGGCTCGGCTGCGAC
>PWTO01000033.1 GCA_003562815.1 Chromatiaceae bacterium
CAGGCGCGCTTTTTATCCGACGAAAATAGACCGATAGACGAGGTTCCATCATGATCGATATCACTAAAGCCCCCTCTAGCGACTCCGCCGGCAGCCCCCCTAGCGGCCCATCGGGCAGTCCCCCGGGCAATCGGGCTGCTGATTTGGCGAGGAATCTCGATCAATGGTTCATGATCTTCTGGATCGCGTTAGCCATCGGGATACCGACGTTGTTCATTATCATCGGCTTCGGCGGCCTGATCGTAGCGATCGTCTTTTCCTGCATCATCCTCTACCATCTTTGGTCCTTGATACCCGCCGACAAAGCCAAGACAACACCAGGCAAAGCGGTTGGTTTCCTGTTTATTCCATTTTTCAATTTCTATTGGAATTTCGTTGCCATCCACGGCTTGGCGCAATCGCTGAATATGGAAGCAAAGGAACGGCATATCGTCAGTACACCGATCAATGAAAAACTGTCCTTGGCCTTTTGTGTCGTCGCCATTGCCTCAGCCGTGTTGTTTGAAGTCCCGATTGCGTCGGCGCTACTCTCTATTGCCCAGATGGTGATGTTTATCGTTCTTTTATTTGAAATGAAAGAAGTTGGTAAGCGATTAATCTTTGCTCGCCAGCAGCCTTAAACCGGGTTGAGGCACGGCTCAGGCGAGCGCGCGCCCCGTCAACCGGCGATAGACATCAAATCCGGCCTCGCGCTCGCGACAGCGCACGATCGCAGCCCGACCCGGCGTACTCGGGTCGGGCTGGACCTTGACGCCCATTGACTCAGCCGCCTGCAGGTGCTCATCGCCGAGGTCCGCTTCACCAAATACCGAGATGACATAACCACCTGGAATCGGCGGCGGCGGACTGAAATCGTCGCCATCGACCAATGCCACCCAAGCTCGCATGAAGTCTGGCCCATAGAGGTCGAAGAAGCCGTTGGAGCCGCGCAGATGGGCCTCGATCGGCCGGCCGCCGATCAGCTCGATATTGCAGAGGCCGTTATAGCCAGCCAGATTCCGCTGCACCCAGTCGCTGATCCAGGCCTCGGCCTCCGGCAGGTCGGCACCGATCTCCCAGTAGATCGGCCGCGAGGCATCCTTCTCGTCCGAGCCTCGGGTATGGGCGAACCAACGGGCCTCGCCGTCTTGCACCAGGCAATCGCTGCTGGTGTGCATTCCGGTCAGGCGCTCCGACCAGTAGCTGCCCGGCTCCAGCGGCACTGCGTCGGCGCGCACCGAGCGGGCGCTCAGCCCCATCCCTGCGAGGTTGGTGATCGGTTTCACAAACACCTCGGCCTCCGGCGCGATTCCCAGATCCATCGGTGCCACCCCGCAGGGCGCGGCGGTGAGTCCAGCATCGAGCGCGAGTCGCAACTTGTCGTAGATGTGGCGATGCGCGGGATTCAGCCGCCAGGCAGCGGCATCGCTGACCGGCAGATCGACACGCGGCTCGGGCGCAAAGAGGTGTTTGCGTTCGGGTAAGACGCCGATAAAGGGCATGAAAGATTCCTCGACCACACGGATGAATGATGCTGACCTCGTAAGAGCCCCATCAAGCCGCCTTGCGCTCGACACCCTGCATGGGGGCCACCTCGCACAAAAGCGACTTGAACGGCGGGAACCCGCTGATCGGATCGAGCGCGGCATCATCGGTCAGCTCATTGACGTTGGCATGATTCCAGCCGTGGGCGCAGTGAGCGACGCCGGGCTTGATGCGATCCGTGACCCGCGCCGTGAAGCACACCCGGCCACGGCGCGTGCAGACCTCGACGAGATCACCATTCTCGATCCCACGCTTGGCCGCATCCTCGGGATGCAGCTCGACCAAGGCATCCGGCATCGCCTTGCGCATGCGTTCCAGATATTGATGCTGGGAGTGAGTGGCATGCTTGTGGCGCGCGCCACTGGTCAGCACCAGCGGGAAGTCGCGCGCCACCTCGGGGGTCGAGCGCGGACTCTCGGCCGGTTCGCGCCAGATCGGCAGGCCATCGTGACCGGCCTCGCGCAGCTCTTGGGAATCGAACTCGACCTTGCCGCTGACGGTCTTGAAGCCATGCAGCCGATACTGGCGATCGGCATCGAGAAACCCCTGCTCGACCAGCTCGTCGATGGTCGCGGCATAGACGGTCACGCCATCTGGGTTGGAATAGACCTCGTCGCGAATGTCCTCCGGGATGCCCTCGGCCGCCTCGGCCCAAGAGGCCGCGAGGTCGCCGTTCCAGAACTGCTCGGCCATGCCGAGGCGGACACCGAGTTCGAGGAAAACCTCGGCATCCGGGCGCGCCTCGCCCTTGGGTGCGACCACGCGATGGCGATAGCGCAGCTCACCCTGATAGGCGCAGCCGGGATAGGCAATCAGCGCCTCGCGCTCGAGGTTGGTCGCCGCCGGCAGCACGATATCGGCCATGCGCGTGGCCGGATTGTGGAAGAAGTCCGAGGCAGCAAAGAAATCGAGCGCGCCGAGTGCCCGTTCCATGCGCTTGGAGTTGGCCCACATGGCGGTATTGATGCCCATCGCCAGCAGGCTGTGAATGCGCTGCGGCTGGCCCTCGAGGATGCAATCGGGCAGCAGCATGCTCTGCGCCGCCGGCCAATGCCGGGTCCAGACCGGGAACACCTCATCGCCCACGCGCGGCGGCAGGTCGTTGAGGCAATGATCGAACAATTCGATCGGCTTCGGCGAGACCTTATCGTTGAAGAAGCGATTCCCGCCCTCGCGATCGAGGTTGCCGGTGACCGCCGAGAGCAGGATCACCGCGCGATGATTCTGAAAGCCGTTGCTATGCTGCACCGTTGCCGTCGGCGAGAGCATGATCTGCGCCGGGTGCAGCGTCGCGAACAGCTCGACGGCGCGGAGCAGATCGTCGACCTCGATGCCGCAGATCTCGGCGACGCGCTCGGGGGTGAATTCGGCCACGTAGTCGCGAAACGCCTCGACGCCGGTCGCCCATTCGTCCAGGAAGGCCTGATCCTGCCAGCCATGGGCGAAGATCAGATGATGGAAACCGAGCGCCAGCGCGCCATCGGTCCCAGGACGGATCTGCAGGAACACATCGGCCTGATCGGCGAGTGGCGTACGCCGTGGATCGACCACGATCATCGGCCGGCCCGGCTTGGCATGCGCTTGCGGATGCAGATGGAACGGCGGGATCGAGCCGCGCGGATTGGTCGACCAGACCAGCAGGCATTTGGTGTTGTGCGAGGCGACGGTCGAGGTGGTCTTGATCTTGGTGCCAAAGGTCACCTCTTCGGCGACCTTGGTCGCCGAGAAGCAACAGCCGCTCTCGGTCATGTAGTTCGGTGAGCCGAAGGCATGCGCCAGGCGCTGCAGCTGCGGACGGGCTTCTTTGGTATAGCCGGCGAAGAAGGCGACTGCCGGAGCACCATGCTGCTCACGGGTCCGACTCAGCTGCTCGGTGATGGTGGTGAGCGCCTCGTCCCAAGAAATACGCTCGAACTCACCGCTGCCGCGCGGGCCGACGCGTTTGAGCGGAGACAGCAGGCGATCCGGATGCTGGCGCCGATCCAACTGCACATAACAGCGCGGGCAGTCGGGGCCGTCGATCGCCACCGGCTCGCCCTGTGCGTCCAGGGTGACATCGATCGCGCAGTTGGCATCACATTCGTAACAGGTACTCTTGACGGTAGACATTGGCGGGTCGATTCCTAAAAGCGGTTGTTCAGACGTTCAATGCGCGTGCCAGGCCAGATTTCAACCTTGCCTCCCATTGGCCACTTGACCCCTGAGCTTGACAGGCAATGCTGACCGGGCGCTCAGGTCGAGCGGCGATAGACGCCGATCATCGGGCAGGCGGGGCTTTCGCGCTAGAATTTCCCTCAATGCACAGCCCGTCCTGCCCGGCGGGGCGCTTCCCTTCCCACCTCTGTCAACGATTCAGGCGCAACACACATGGACAAACAACCGCTCAGCTACAAGGACGCTGGGGTCGATATCGACGCTGGCGACGCCTTAGTGCGGCGCATCGCGCCCGCCGTCCGCGCCACGCATCGCCCCGGCGTGCTCGCCGGGCTCGGCGGCTTCGGCGGACTGTTCGAGCTGCCGAGCGGCTATCGCGAGCCGGTGCTGGTCTCCGGCACCGATGGCGTCGGTACCAAGCTCAAGCTCGCCATCGAGCGTGGCCAGCACCACGGCATCGGCATCGATTTGGTTGCCATGTGCGCCAACGACATCGTCGTCTGCGGCGCCGAGCCACTGTACTTCCTCGACTACTACGCCACCAGCGCGCTCGATGTCGAGGTCGCCACCGATGTCGTCAACGGCATCGCGGAGGGCTGCCAGCAGGCCGGCTGCGCGCTGATCGGCGGCGAGACCGCCGAGATGCCGGGGCTCTATGCCGAGGGCGATTACGACCTGGCCGGTTTCTGCGTCGGCATCGTCGAGAAATCCGCCATCATCAGCCCCGAGCAGGTCCGCCCCGGCGATGCGCTGATCGCCCTGGCCTCCTCCGGC
>PWTO01000148.1 GCA_003562815.1 Chromatiaceae bacterium
ATCGGTCTCTATGCCTACCGCGCCGGCTTTCTGGCGCGCTACGTCGGTTGGCCAGCGGCACCGCTTGAGCAGGTCGAATCCCTGGAGCAGCTGCGCGTGCTCTGGCAGGGCGAGCGCATCCATGTCTCGCTGGCGGCGATGGTACCGGGACCTGGGGTGGATACGCCGGACGATGTGCAGCGCGTGACAGAGTGGCTGCGGGTCAACGCGCACGGGTCGCCTGAAGACTGTCGAGCAGATGCATGAGTTCGTCGGAGAAGTCGCCCTGAGCGCCATGGATCGGAACCTCGATGTGCTCGTTGGCGCGGAACACCGCTTGGCCGAATTGGTCGGTCTGGATCGGCGGTAGCTGATCGAAGGCCTCGAGAACCAAATGGCCCTGATCGCTGTCGGCCTCTGCGAGGATCTCGACGATCCGGCAGTCGCGACCGAAGTAGCAGCAATGGCGGCCGATCAGTGCGCGCAGGCGGTGGGTGAAGGCAGGGTCGGTCATCGGCGGCCTCGAACGTCAATCCTGAGTATTGAAACCGTCAAGATAGGGTTGGAGTCGCGACAAAAAAATACCCCGCGAAAACGCGGGGCAATTCACCACTGAGGAGGTCAGAGGACGGAAAGGGCAGAGAGGAGGGTTTCCGCCTCGCCTCTGACAAAGCAGTATCGATGCCAACTTTTTGTCTTCGTGTCTCGACCAATCAATCTGCCGATCCCAGGCGCTCGGGCAAAGGGCGGCGGCGATAAACCCTATGAACATGGATGGAATCGAAGGGGGACGAGTGGGTACCGATTGGATCAGCCCGGCGCGCGTTTGCACTAAAGGGGTGCGTTGTGGTCTCGACCGTGTGTCCGCAAACAGGTCTCGATCGTCTCAAACGCCTCCTGATAATCGTGCTGGCCCCGGCTGCGCGGGGCATAGACGCGCACCGGCTGGCCAGCGGCGAAGGCCTCGGCGAGCTTGATGTCGTTGCGGATACCGCCCAACACGCGCTGTTCGCCGAATTGCTCTGCCACCTGAGCGCGGATGGCCCGGTGCTGTCCGATCCGCGTATCGAGCATCACCGGCAGCACCCCGAGCAGGCGTAGGCGAGTATTGCCGCCCATCGCGGCCTGGAAGAACACGCGCGCGAGTTGCTTCACGCCTTCCCCGGCCAGCGGATGCGGGACGAACGGGACGATCGCCCAGTGCGCGGCCGAGAGGGCGTTGAACAGCAGATGATCGAGCGAGGGCGGCGAGTCGATGAGGATCTGATCGTAGCGCTCGGCGATGGCCGGCTCGGCGAGGGCGCGGGCCAGGATTCGATCATCGTCGCTGATGCGCCCGTGGCGACAGTCGGTACTGGCCGGCACCAGATCGAGCCCTGCCCAGGCCGTCGCGCAGCAGAGTTCGGCCAGCGTCGGCGGTGCGTCGGCAAAGAGATGATGCGCGCTGAGTTGCCCCGGCGTTGGGCGCAGGCCCAGACCGAAGGCGCAATGGCCCTGGGTGTCGAGATCGATCAGTAAGGTGCGCTGGCCGGCAGCGGCGAAGGCGGCGGCTAGGTTGACGGCCGTGGTGGTCTTGCCGGTGCCACCCTTGCGGTTGGTCACCGCCAGCACGTTGGGGGGCGCGTTGGGAAGCACGCCGAGGCCGGCCGTCTTGGTTAGCGTCATCCTTCGGTTGACGTCATCCTTGCAGCGCGTCGGCGAGCACCTGGCGCAGGTTCTCGCGCGTGAACGGCTTCGGCAGCGTGGCCTTGACGCCCATCAGCGCGGCCGATTCGAGGTTGAACTCCAGGCTGATGGAGCGCCGCCCGCCGGACATGGCGACGATCGGAATGCCGCGCTGCTGCCGATTGAGAGCGGTGATCAATTCGATGCCATCGCCCTCCGGCATCAGAATGTCGGTCATGATCAGGTCGGGGGATATCGATTCCAGCCGCGCCTGGGCCTCGGTGCCGTTGCTGGCCGTGAGTACCTGATAGCCCTCCTTGCGCAGCATGGCCTCGAGCATGGTGCGGAACAGTTCGTCGTCATCAACAATCAGGATTGTCTTCATCGGTGGTGGGTTTCCGTCGCTGGGCCTGGCGCCTCGCGGGCGTTCTCATCAAGCGTTGCCGGGTGTTGCGCTCCCGGTTCGAGTGTCCCGGCGAGCGCCGGCAGATCGATACGGAAGCGGGTGCCGAGGCCGGGAGTGCTCTCCAGGCTGATGGTACCGCCCATGCTGGTCACCAGGCCATGGATGACCGAGAGACCGAGGCCGGTGCCCTTGCCGGGCGCCTTGGTGGTGAAGAAAGGATCGAAGATGCGGGCGCGCGTCTCGGCGCTCATGCCTTCGCCGTTGTCGGCGACGCTCAAGCGGACTCGGGTCTTGGGGGCGTCGTTCGGGGAGTCGGTCCAGTGCTCGCCCCGGGCGTTGCCCATCGGCGTCTCGATGCCAATCTGCTCGATGCCCACCTGGATGCGGCCATCGCGCACTTGGATGGCATCGGCAGCATTGATGCAGAGATTCATGACGATCTGCTGGATCTGGCTCGCATCGGCCATGATCCAGGCCTGCGGCACCGCCGCCTCGAGCACGAGGCGAATGCTGACCGGCAAGGTCGCACGCAGCAACTCCAGCGTCTCGGCGGCCACCGGCACCACATCGACCGGCTCCTGGACCTCCGGCATGTCGCGGGCGAAGGTCAGCAGGCGCGCGGTGAGATCGCGCGCCCGAAAGCTCGATTGCAGGATGTGTTGCAGGTATTGGCTGCCGGGCGCGGACTCGACCTCATCGGTAAGCAATTCGCTGAAGCCAATGATGCTGCCGAGGATGTTGTTGAATTCATGCGCCACGCCGGCGGCCAGGGTGCCGATCGATTCCAGGCGCCGCAGTTGATCGATACGGGCGTTGAGAATGGCGTTGGTGCGATGCTCGAGCTGTTCGCGAAAGCTCAGGCTGTAGGCCATGTAGGCCTCCATCAGCGGCGCCGTGATCCGGTGCGCGACGCTCGGCAGGGTCAGTTGCGGATGCGCCTCGGCGAACGCGACGAGGGCCTCGTGATGGATCTCGCTGACCTCCTCGAGCGGAATCTCGGCGCGCATCATCTCGCGGCCGAGTTCGGCGGCCTCGGCGAGGGCGGTTTCGACCACCAGGGGATCGTCGTCGAGCACGGCCCGGTGCAGCAGCCGCGCGTAGCGCACTGCGAGGCTGTCCAGCTCAGCTTGGGTGAGGGCGTCTTGGGCGGGGGCGTCAGGCATGCCGGTAGAGCAGCAGGGCGGCATCGTCGTGCGTGCTCGCCCAACGTTCGAGCAGGGCTTGCGCGCTGGCCTGGGTGGGTGCGGCACTGCTGAGGGCGTCGGCAATCTGGGCGTCTTCGCCGATGCCGTCGGAGAACATCACCAGCCAGTCCCCAGGTTGAAAGTCATGTTGTTCGGGGTAGAGATCGCGGAAGTGCGCGCCGACGATGCCGCGCGCCGCGCCCAGCCGCGTGACCCGGCCCTGGCGCAGCAACAGCGAGCGGATATTGCCGACTGCAGCATGCGTCAGGCGCTGTGCGTGAAGATCGATATCGGCCAGCGCTAGCGCCACACCGCGGGTGTCGAGCAGTTGCTCGTCGCAGCGTTGAAAGCGGGCGTCGATGGGTAGGTGATGCAGGTCGCCGAGGATTCGCATGGCGCTAGCGGCCGCCTGATGCGCGCCTGGGCCATGCCCGAGGCCATCGGCCAAGGCGAGCTGGAGCGGCTGCCCAGCCTGCGACCAGACGCCGATCTGATCGCCACAGACCGATTCGCCGGGCATGGGACGCAGGGCCAAGCCCAGATTGATGGGCGTGCGGCTCACGATACAGTCCGGGCGGGCGCGAGTCGTCCGGGCGCTGTGTGTCCGTGCGCTGTCGGTGTCGGCGCTGGCGCGCGCTGGCGCCATTTGACGGCGCGAATGCGCGTGCCCTGGCGCGCCGAGGAGTCGATGCTGAACGCGTCCATCAGGCGACTGGCACCGGGCAAGCCACAGCCTAACCGCGCGCCGGTGCTGAAGCCCTCAGTCATCGCGAGCGCCAGATCCGCAATGCCGGGCCCCTGATCCTCAACGCGGAGTTCGATGCCGATGCGGCTCGGCTGCGCGGGGTCTTCGATGACGCGCAGGCGCACCGTACCACCGCCGGCGTACACCGCTAGATTGGTCGCTAGCTCCGAGGTCGCGGTGGCCAGATGATAGGCCCGCACCTGGTTGAAGCCGAGACGCTCGGCGAGCTGTCGCGCGCCGCGCGCGACTTCCATCACATCAGCTTCAGTATGGATCGCGAAGCAGTGGCTGCAAGCCTCGTGCGGCGTGGGCTTCTCAGCGGACATCTCAGCGGGCTTTACGAATGCTGATGACGACACGAGTGAGTCCCGGCTCGGAGCTGATCTGAAAATGGTCGACCAAGCGGCGGGTGCCGGGGAGACCGGCGCCG
>PWTO01000282.1 GCA_003562815.1 Chromatiaceae bacterium
ATCACAATGCCTTAGGGAGTCAGAAGACCAGTTCGTTGGCGCCGAGAATCGCCATCAAAATGGAGATGATGATACCAGCGACGATGATGCCAAGACCGATGATCAGCGCCGGTTCGAGCAGCGTCAGCAGCCGCTGGACACTGGCGCGGGTCTCGCGGTCGAAGATGTCGGCAACCTTGGCCAGCATGGCGTCGAGCGTGCCGGATTCCTCGCCGACGCGAATCATCTGTAACGCCAATTGTGGCAGCACGCCGTGGCTGGCCAAGGGCTCGGCAAGACCGCGGCCATGCTTGAGATCCTCGGCGGTCTCGTCAAGCCCATCGCCGATCTTGCGGTTGTTGACCACCTCCTTGGCCAGGTTGAGCCCACTGAGCAGCGGCAGGCCGTTCTGGAGCAGGGTCGAGAGCGTGTGACAAAGACGCGCGGTCTCCATCTTCCAGATCAGATCGCCGAACAGCGGTAGCCGCATCACCCGATAATCGAAGCGGCGGCGGTTGTCCGGGTTCTGCAGCCAGCGCTCAACGATCACCGCAATCAGCGCGATCAGCACCAGCAGCGCTGACCAATAGTCGCGAAACAGATCGCCGGCGCCAACGACGATGCGCGTCGGGGTGGGCAGCGCCGCGCCCATGTCCTCGAACAGGAGGGTGAACTGCGGCACCACGAACACCAAGAGCATGATCACCGAGAGCCCGGCAACGACGAGCAGGATCATCGGATAGACCAGCGCCGAGGTGATCGTGCCGCGCAATTCGGCGCTGCGCTCCAGATAATCCGCGAGCCGGCCGAGCACCTGATCGAGCGCGCCACTGGCCTCGCCAGCGCGCACCATGTTGATATAGAGCTTCGGAAATTGGCCACCCTGGGCCTCGAGCGCGCTGGAGAAGGTCGCGCCACCGCGCACCCGCTCCTGCAAGTCGCCGAGAACCCGTGCGACAGGCCCTTCCGAGGTGAGTTCCCGGAGCACGCCGAGCGAGCGGTCCAATGTCAGGCCGGATTCGAGCAGGGTCGCGAGCTGACGGGTGAGGCTCTCAATATCCTTGGCCTGCAGACCGCGCTGGCGCCGGCGCGCGAGTTGCGCGGTGAAGCCGCCCGCCGAGCGCGTCTTCAGCGGCAGCAACCCCTCGGCCTGCAGGCGCGCGATCAGCGCCGCCTCGTCGGCGGCTTCGTACTCACCCTCGACTTCCTCGCCGTCGAGCTTGACCGCCTTGTAGTAATAACGTGGCATCGCGGGCCTCAGCGCATCGGCCCGTTGTTAGCAGGGGCGACGACAGGCTTACTTATCCTCGGCGACACGGATCACCTCCTCGATCGTGGTATGACCTTCGAACGCCTTGCGCAGCCCATCGCGGTACATGGTGGCCATGCCTTCAGCGACGGCGATCTGGTGGATCTCGCCGGCGGTGGCATGGGTCAGCACGGCTTGACGGATACGATCGCTCATCAGCAGCACCTCGGCGATCACCAACCGACCCCGGTAGCCGCTATGGTTGCAGGTTTTGCAGCCGACGGCGCGATAGAGCTGCGGCGGCTGGCCCGGCTGGCCTGGATTGAAGATCGCCGCAGCGGCGGTGTTGGCGCTGACACTGGCTGGCGCGCGATCAACCTCGCGCAGCTTAGCGGCCAGCTCGGGCGGTGGCGTATAGGGCTGGCGGCACTCGGGGCAAAGCCGACGCACCAGACGCTGAGCGAGAATACCGTTGATGGTGCTGGTGAGCAGATAATCCTCGACGCCCATGTCGAGCAAGCGCGTGACACCGCTAGCCGCATCGTTGGTGTGCAAGGTCGAGAGCACGACATGGCCGGTCAGCGCCGACTGCACCGCGATGCGCGCGGTCTCCAGATCGCGCATCTCGCCGACCATGATGATGTCCGGATCCTGACGAACAATGGCGCGCAGCGCGCCGGCGAAGGTCATGCCGATCGCCGACTTGACCGGGATCTGATTGATACCGGCGACCTGGTACTCGACCGGGTCCTCGACCGTGATGATCTTGCGGTCCTCGGTGTTAAGCCGGCTCAGCGCGGTGTAGAGGGTGGTGCTCTTGCCGCTGCCGGTCGGGCCGGTGACCAGGAAGATGCCGTAGGGCTGCTCCAGCACCTTGATCAACCGCTCGCGTGGCGGACCATCGAAACCGAGCGCGTCGAAGTCGAAGCTGACGCTCTCTTTATCGAGCAGACGCATGACCACGCTCTCGCCGAACAGGGTCGGCACGGTGGAGACGCGCAGATCCAGCTCGCGACCCTGGATGCGTTGCGGGATGCGTCCATCCTGCGGCAGCCGGCGCTCGGCGATGTTGAGCTTGGCCATGATCTTGACGCGCGAGATCACCGCTGCGGTGGAACTGACCGGTGGCGACTCGCCCTCCTTGAGAATGCCATCGACGCGGTAGCGCACCTTGAGCTGATCGGCGAAGGGCTCGATGTGCACATCCGAGGCGCGCGATTCGACCGCGCGCTGCAGGATCTGGTTGACCAGCCGGATCACCGGCGCCTCGCTGGCCAGATCGCTCAGGTGCTCGATGTCCTCTTCGCTGAAATTGCCGAGTTCGGCCTGGACCTCGGCCTCGGCGTCCCCATCCGCCGGCTGCTCGTAGACGCGCTCGAGCGCGGCCTGAATCTCGGTCGGCAGGCCGACGCGCATCTGCGGCACCTTGCCGGTGGCCATGGCGACCGCCTGGACGATGAAGTCATCGAGCGGATCGGCGACCGCGAGCCAGAGTTCCCGCTCGGTCTCGAACAGGGGGATGATGCGCGCGTCCTTCAGAAAACGCAGGCTGAGCGGCTCCTCGGCGATCGGCGCGTCGGGATAGTCATCGGCCCCGATCAGTTCCAGATCCAACCCCTCGGCGGCGGCCGCAGCCATGTCTCGCTCCGAGACCAACCCCAGGCGCACCAGCATCAGGCGCAGCGGATCGCCGCTGTCCTCGGTGAGCTTGCGCGCGCGCGCCAGATCGCCGGGAGTGCATTTACCGCGTCGTTGCAGGGCCGCGATCAAGCGGTGTTCCGGCGTTTCGGTGCCTTGATCCAGCGGCATCGGCGCCACCGCCGCTGCCTCCTCGTTCAGTAGCAAATAGGGCTCGCGTCGAGACGCTTGTCCTTGATCCATCATCGCCTGTCTCTGTGGTCTGGCTCAGGTGTTGGCTCGGCTGTTGGCTCAGGTGTCGGGCCTTGGCCTGGGGGTTGACTCGATGATGGCAGGGGAGCCTGCCATTCCGGCACCAACTGGCGCAGCAGGCGCAGGAGTTGCTCGGGCTCGACCGCGTCGATGGCCGCGCGCAACTGCTCGAGTACGGCCTCGACCGCGTTGGCGTCAACCCGCGCGCGGCGTGCGGCGCGGATCTTCGCATGGTCGGTCGCGAGCAGATCCTCGCGTTCGTAAAAAAGCTCCTCGTAGAGTTTCTCGCCAGGCCGCAGGCCAACGTATTGGATGCGAATATCCTGTCCGGGTTCACGCCCGGCGAGGCGGATCATCTGCTCGGCCAGGTAGCGGATCTTGACCGGTTTGCCCATGTCGAGCACGAAGATTTCGCCACCAGTGCCGATCAGCGCCGCCTGCATGATGAGCTGGCAGTCCTCGGGGATGGTCATGAAGAAGCGCTCGATCTCGGGATGGGTCACGGTCACTGGCCCACCCTGCTCGATCTGGTGCCGAAACAATGGCACCACGCTGCCGGCGGAGCCGAGCACATTACCGAAGCGCAGGGTGATGAAGCGGGTGCGAGAACGCTGGGCGCGCGCTTGGCAGAGCACCTCGGCGGCGCGCTTGCTGGCACCCATGACATTGGCCGGATTCACCGCCTTGTCGGTCGAGATCAGCACGAAGCGCTCGCAGCCATGGCGATCAGCGCAGTCCGCGACCACGTCGGTACCGAGCACATTATTGCGCACCGCAGCGCGCACCTGCCCCTCGAGCATGGGCACATGCTTGTAGGCAGCGGCGTGGAAGACGGTTTGCGGGCGCTCGCGCGCGAAGAGATCCTGGAGCGCGCGCCGATCGGTGACATCGACCAGGTAGAGGCCGTAGTCGGGGGCGTCGGCACGGGCCGCGAGTTCGAAGTCGAGCCGATAGAGGTTCAGCTCGCCATTGTCGGCTAGCACCAGGCGCTTGGGTCGCGCGGCGATGATCTGCCGGCAGAGTTCGGAGCCGATGGAACCGCCGGCACCGGTCACCAGGATGACGCGATCGGTGAGGCCGGCGCGGATAGCCACCCAGTCGAGCTGCACCGGGTTGCGCCCGAGCAGGTCGTCGATCGAGACCGGTCGCAGCTGATGGAGGGTGATCGCGCCGGAGAGCACGGTCTTGAGCTGGGGCACGGTGCGAAACGGTTTGCCGCTGCGCTCGCAGAGTTCGACCAGGCGCTGCATCTGCACATCGCTGGCGGTCGGCACCGCGAGCATGATCA
>PWTO01000028.1 GCA_003562815.1 Chromatiaceae bacterium
AACGAACTCACCGACAAGGATGCGCGCACGCTGATCGCCAATGGCTGCATCGCGGTCGCCGAGGGCGCCAACATGCCGAGCACGCCCGAGGCCATCGAGCGCTTCTTCGAGGCCGGTGTCGCCTTCGCCCCAGGCAAGGCGGCGAACGCCGGCGGGGTCGCCACCAGCGCCCTGGAAATGCAGCAGAACGCAAGCCGCGATTCCTGGTCCTTCGAATACACCGAGGCCCGCCTGCGCGAGATCATGACCAGCATCCACAGCACCTGCTTCGAGACCGCCGACCAGTTCGGCCAGCCGGGCAACTATGTGGTGGGCGCCAATATCGCCGGCTTCCTGAAGGTCGGCCGCGCGATGGTGGCGATGGGCCTGATCTGAGTGCTGCGATCCGAGCGCCGGCGTTCGCGGCAGGATTGGCTAGCTGACGGGCTCGGCCGGTTGGTAGCACAGCAAGCGCTGACGCACCACATCGGCGCTCAGGCGCAGGCCGGTAGCGCGCACATCGACCACGCTGACGCTCGCCGCCACCTCGGGGTCGGTCTCGGCGGGTGCGGCAATGCGTGTCGCGGCGGGCAGGCGCTCAAGCCAATCGGGATGGTAGCGACTGCCGGGCTGCTGGGGAAACAGGGCGACATAGGCGATACCGGACTCGACTAAGTCCAGGAAGAAGTGCGAGCCGAAGGACAGATCCGGGGTCATGCTGGCGCCGATCTCGGCCACCTCGGCGATCACCGCCATGCGGTTGATGTCGGCGAAGCGGATCGGCACCCCCAGCTCGGGGCTGTTGGTCCCCCACCGGCCGGGGCCGATCAGCAAGGTCGGGCAGGCGTCGCGCTCGGCGAGGGCGCGGTTGACGTCACCGACGAGCCGCCCGACTGCGTATTGTTGCGTCCGCGACAAGGCGCCATAGCGGCGGCCATCGACGCGGATCACGCGGCTGATCGGCCGATCGATATTGCCGCCCATGAAATGCCCGCGAGTGGCGAAGAACAACCGCTGTTCGGCCACCGTCTCCGGCAGCTCCACCCGCTGCGTCGGCCCCAGGGTTTGCAACGGACGGCACTGCACGAGACTGAAACTCGGCGTGCCGTCGGCGGCCAGGTGCGCGGTGAACTCGATATCGACCGGGTAGGCGTAGGCCGCCTCCAGCGTGCGCAGCATGCGCCGCAGCACCGCGCCGAAAGCGGTGCGCTCGAGCAGGGGCGCGAAGGTCACGCGCCAGACCGGCGCACCGCCGCGCGCCCGCGCCCGCTCGCTCGCCTCGCGATCGAGGTCGGCGCACCAGGACAGAGGCCAGTCGGGGGCCAGCAACGCGAGTTCGCGCACCGAGAGCGTCCGCGGCCGGTTGTCGTTGATGTCCAGCACATCGACATCGTGCTGGGAGAACTCACCTGGATCATTGGCGTTGCGAAACGGCAGCCGGCGCGGCTGATCGAGCGCAACGACGCGCGCGTGGTCGCCCTCGATGCGATCCACGGCGCGGGTTCCCAGGCCCACCACCAGCCGCAGCATGCCCGCCGCTGGATCGAGATCCGGCTCCCAGACGAAGAGGTTGCGCGAGACTCCGACCCCAGCGCAATCGGGCAGGTAATAGCGCCCGTGATAGCGCCCGTTGACCCGCTGCAGCAGCAGCGCCATCGGCTCCTCCAGCGCCTCCAGACCACGCTGGCGGCGGTAGACCAGGGCATCGTTGCTCATGGTGCTGGCGAATACCCGGCGGATTGCCGCCTCCAGTTGCGCGAGGCGCTGCTCCGGCGAGCCCTGGTTGACGCAGAAGACACTCTCGTACTTGCCGGCGAAAGCGTTGCCGAAGCCGTCTTCCAACAGGCTGCTGGAGCGCACCAGGATTGGATACTGCCCGAAGTGATCGAGCATGCGCTCGAGATCCAGGCGCACCTCCTCGGGCAGTTCGCCTTGGCGCAGATCGGCGTGCAGGGTCTCGGCCTCTGCGAAATAGCCCTCCGGCGTGCGCTGGCGCATCAAGCGCGTCCACCAGCCGTTGTGCACCAGGTAGGAGTAGTAGACATCGGAGCCGAGGTAGAAGGAATCGTGCGGCTCCAGAATGGGCGCCCAGAACGCCGGATCATCGCGCTCGAGAATGCGCCGCGCGAGCAACATACCGACGGCCTTGCCACCGATGAAGCCGCTGCCGATCATGCGCCCGCGGATGGCGACCAGATCCTCTAGGTCGAGATAGCGCCGGGCGAGGTCCAACACCTGCTCATCGTGGCTGATCAGCACCCGATAGAGCCGGTCGAGCACCTGTGCGCGTTGCGCGCGCGGCGCCTCGCGCGCGGCCAGCTCCGAGGCTTCCAGGAACAATCGATCCCAGTAATCCAGCTGACAGGCGCTTTCGCTGTCGCGCCGCAGCAACGCCGCCTGCAAGCGCGTCGCCGCGCTGCTGTCGGCGACCGGCGCGAAGTGGCCGTTGCGGTGCGTGTGCGGCAGGAACATGGTCGGCGATTGCCGGTGGCCGACCTTGACCGGCTGCAGGTATTGCTCGTTGCCGGCATGGCGCACGTCGATCAGCACCTGGGTGGTGTCGCGGATGCGCGCCATGGTGCGGTGGGAATGCGCCTGCGACAGCAGCCCGAAGTAGGCCACGGTGTCGAGGTCGTACAGATAGGGACAGACCACCCGGAACAGGTTGCCGACCATCAGATCGGTGGCCCAGGCCGAGAGCAGATCGGAGAGGCAGTCGAAAACGTAGAACGCGCCCCGACCGTGGTCGGTGATCAACTGATGCACATGGCGGGCGAAGGTCTCGAAGCCCTGTAGGGCATCGACGCGCACACGCCGCACCGAGGGCCCCGGCGCAATCAGCGGCGCATGGCGCCCGAAGCGGACATAGATGACCGCACGCCCCTGGGCCGCAGCGGCGGTGACGAAGGGCGGGACAAAATGGCGATAATCTTCGATATCATCCACGCGCCAGACGACATTGTCGCCCAGGCGCAGACCATCGAGCACACGATCCAACCCCTCTAGGCCAGTGGACGCCATGTCGCCGGCCTGCGTTGTTGCTTGCGTCATCTCGCTCTCATTCATCGGCAGCGCCCACGGCACACAACATTGATGCTCATCGCCCTCATCGCTTACTGGATCACCGGCGCGCTCGCCGGACTCCTTGCCGGATTGCTCGGGGTCGGCGGTGGGGTGATCATCGTGCCGGCGCTGATCGCCCTCTTCGCCTGGCTGCCGCTGCACGGCGACTGGGCGCCCCATCAAGCCGTCGCGACCTCCTTGGCGACCATTATCGCAACCGGTTCGATCTCGGCCTATTCCCATCATCGGCGCGGCGCCGTTGACTGGAGCCTGTTTCGTTGGCTCGGCACCGGACTCTTGCTCGGCGCCGGCCTCGGGGCGCTGTTTGGCGCCTGGATCGCTCCGCTCTGGCTGCAGCGCCTGTTCGCCGGTTTCCTGCTCTATGCCGGGCTGCGCATGCTTTTGCGCCAGGCCACGCTGCGCCCACGCCCGCGCCCAGGCTCGACGCAGCTGCTCGGCGCGGGCCTTGGCTTCGGCACCTTGTCCGCCCTGCTCGGCGTCGGCGGAGGGGTATTGGTGGTGCCCTTTCTCGCCCGTCACGGGGTCGCCATGCGCCGCGCCGTCGGTACCGCAAGCGCTTGCGGCGTGCCGATCGCGGTCGCCGGCACCCTGGGGTTCGTGCTCTCGGGCTGGCAGCAGAGCGGGCTGCTCGCGCACAGCTTCGGCTTCGTCTACTGGCCAGCGGCGCTCGCCATCGTCAGCACCAGCATGCCGTGCGCCTCTCTCGGCGCACGCTTGGCGCATCACCTGCCCACCGCGACCTTGAAACGCCTCTTCGCAGGCCTGCTGATCCTGGTCGGCTTAGGCTTGCTTGGCGGCTGAGTTCAGTTCCCACTGCCGCCCCTGGACAGATCCCAACTCGGCGCCTCGAGCCAGAGCCGCCGGTAGAGATAGGTCTGGCCGGCGGCATCGCGCATCACCAGGCGCCCCTGATGCTCGGCCAGCTCGTAGGCGCGCACGCTCTCGGTGCTCGGCTCATAGAAGGCGATACGGTTATCGCGGCGCTGGAATAACCCCTCGATGTGTCCACCCTGCGCCGCCTGCAGCCGAAAGCGTCGTCCGCGCAGGATCATCAGCCCGCCATCGCGGCCTTCCCAGATGCCATCCAGCGCGCCGGGCGCGACCCGCCAGGGCCAGCCCAGCCCGGCGCCGGCCTGCTCGCCCATGCCCTGCATGCCAAAGGCCTTGATCGGATCGACGAGCGCGCCATAGCCGGGCATCTGGCCCCAAGGCATCTGCTCAGGGCTGAGGTGCCCCATCCCCGGCAGCCACGAGGACATCCCCGCAGGGTTCGCCGGGCTGTCGTCGAACAGCCCCATCGCCTCCATCATGCGCGCCATCGCCCTCGCCATCAGCTGCGCGGCATCGCTGCCGTCGGCGCTGGCCGCCGCGAATGGCGAGAAAGCAAGAACAAGGACAAGGCGTAGCGTGAGACGCATGATGAGGGCTCGTGGAGCGACTGAGGCAGCGACGGGGTGTGCGTCGAGGGCAGGATAACAGAGCTGAAGGCGCGATCAGCGCGCCCGCTCAAGGCACCGGCCATGGCATCGGCTAGAGCACCGGACGCAGCAAAGCGCCAACACGCAACGGCGCCAGACCGAGCCGCTGCCGATAGATGATGCGATAGGTGAGCACGCGGCGTGCGTATTGGCGCGTCTCGGCATAGGGAATCTCGGTCATCCACAGGGCACCCGGCATCGATGTCTCCGGCAGCCAGCGGCGCACCGCCGTGGGACCGGCATTGTAAGCCGCGCTGGCGACCAGCGGATGGCCGTTGAAACGGCGCTGCATCTCCGCGAGGTAGGCCGTGCCGAGCGCGATGTTCAGCGCCGGGTCGATCAGGTCCGGTCGTTGCGGCGGCGAGCGGCCGGTCTTGCCGGCGACCTCGCGTGCAGTCGCCGGCATCAACTGCATCAGACCGATGGCGCCGGCATGCGAGATGGCACCGGGCGCGAAGGCACTCTCCTGGCGAATGACGGCATAGACCCAGTCCAACGGCAGTCCGTGCTCGGCGGCAGCTTCGTGCACCAGCGACAGGTGAGCGAGCGGAAAACGCAGCTCCAAGTCATCCCAGTAGGCAGCGCGCGCCAGGGTCAGGATCGACTCGTTCACCAGATCGAGCCGGGCGGCGGCTGCTGCTGCCGCGAGCCGTTGTTCGCGCGGCATCGAGCCTGTCAGCGCGCGCCATTCGCTTGCCACGTCCTCATCGCGCCCGAGCACTTGCAAGGCCTGAATGGGCGCGATCGTCTCCGAGGCGAGGAGCGCGTCCACCGCCTCGTCAGCGACCGGGATCGGCTGATGATTCAACGCCAACGGGCGCCCCACCAGCTCCGCCGAGAGGAAGCCCCAAAGGCTGCGTTCTTCGGCGGCGGAGGCGAAGGCATGCGCGGCGGCCGCACGCTCGGCGGCGCTGGTCGCAACCCGCATCAGCGCCTGACCGCGCCAGTAACGCCATTCGCCCAGCTCATCGGCCGTCGCCGGCAGTCCGTGTGACCACTCGGCAAGCCGCGACCAGGCGCGGGCGCGCAGGGCCGTTTGCAGCCGCGCGAGCTGCAGGTCGATATTGTCATCGCGCGGCTCGAGGCGCGCCAGCGCATCCAGCCCGCGCGCATCGCCGGCCTGCATCAGCGCCTGGCCGAGGGCGGCGTCGGCGCGCTCGGCAAGCGCCGGCGGGAGGGTCTCGGCTGCCGCGATCGAGGCTCTGAGCAGCTCGGCCCGCGCAGGTGCGCGCGCGGCGAGGCGTTGTAGGCCATGCACCAGGATGTGCTGGCGACGCGTCGTATCCGGCACCTGCGCGGCGGTGAGTGCGGCCTCGAGCAGCTGTTCTGGCCGGCGATGCACATCCACCAACCGCTCCAGCCAGGGCTGCTGCGCATCGGGTAGATAGCGCGCCTGATAGGCGGCGACGCCGGCGTTATCCTGCGCCAAGGCGCGTTCGACGCGCGCCCAGACCAGGTCGCTGTCGAGCCCGCCGGCGGCGTACCAAGCGGCGAACAGCGGATCGCACGCCGCCGGTAGCGAGCGCCCGGTCAGATACAGCTCGGCCAATCCCGCGAAGGCGTCGGCCTCACGACCGACTGCCTGCCTGAGCAGGCGCCCGGGCGCGCGTTCGGTGGCAAGCCGGGCGCGCCGATACCAGCATTCACGCTGCGTCGAGCCATCATCGACGTAGTCCTCGAGGTAGTCCGTCCAGCGCCCCTCGCGCGCGAGCCGTGCCAGCCATTGGCGTCGGATGCGCTCGGCCGGAACACTGCCAGGGTAACGCTCCAGGAACGCGCGCACTTCGCTCGCCTCGGCATGATCGATGCGCTTGTGCAAATCGGCGCGCAGCAGCTCGGCTTGCAGCGGGTGACCGGCGAGGGTCGCCGTCAACTGCTCGAAAGTTTCCCGATCGCCGGCCTCGAGGGCCGCGCGCGCGGCCTCGAAACGCACCGCGTCCGGGGCTTGGATCGCTGCGGCGGCGGCATACTGGTGTTCAAGCTCCGGCGGCGGCGCCAAGGCGCCCGGCAGCGCCCACAGCAGCAACGCAAACAGCAGGGCTTGAGCAGCGTGCGATGGCGTCGCCGACGGCGGTGAATGCGCCTGGCTGTTCGCTGGCATCACATCCGTCTTGGCCATGGGTTTCGACTCCGGCCCGATTGATTTGCGACGAATCGCGTGCATCTGTCCTCCTCGGAGACCGCCCAAACAGCCGAGCTAACCCGCATGTGCAACCGACGAGGACTCCCGATGAGCGACGCTTTCACCAACCAAGACATGGATCTCAGCAGCGGCATCGCCGCGTTTGAATCCAAGCAATTCTCACGCGCGGTCGGTCTGCTTGGACCGCTGGCCGAGGCCGGCGATCCCGAAGCCCAGTATCGCGTGGCGATCATGGCGCAGAACGGGCTGGGTATGGTCGAAAATCCGATGCAAGCGTTCAAGTACATGCGCGCCGCCGCCGAGGCCGGGCTCGGTGTCGCCCAGCATGGGCTGGGGTTTATGTACATGGAAGGCGAGTGCATCGATCAAGACGCGAGCAAGGCGGTAGCCTGGTTCAAGAAGGCCGCAGAGCAAGGGCTGGCCGGCTCGCAGACCACCTTGGCGATGCTGTACGAGGAGGGCCGTGGCGTCGAAAAAGACCCCGAGGAAGCCCGCCGTTGGTATCGGATGGCGGGCTTCGACGAGAAGTAGCGCGCCGCCCGCTCCCCGAGGCTGAGCCTCAGCCGTGCCATCCGCAGTCGGTGCCAGACCTCAGCGCCAGCGGCGAGCGTCAGCGGCAGGCGCGACGCTGCTCGGCGGCCTCCGCCAAGCGCAGCAGCATGGGCGCGGTCTGCTCCCAGGCCAGGCAGGCGTCGGTGATGCTCTGACCATAGACCAGCTCGCCGGCGGCGGTGAGGTTTTGTCGCCCACCGACGAGATGACTCTCGATCATGGCGCCGTGGAGGCGTGTTTCGCCGCGCGCGATCTGGCCGGCGACATCCTCCGCGACCCGCACCTGCTTGTCTGCCTGTTTGCGGCTGTTGGCATGGCTGAAGTCGATCATGATCTTTGGCACCAGCCCCGACTCCTGGATCGCGGTGGCGGCGATATCGACGCTCTCGGTGTCGTAATTCGGCCGGCTGCCGCCGCGCAGGATGATGTGGGTATCCTCGTTGCCGGTGGTGGAGAAGATCGCCGAGTGCCCGTCCTTGGTCAGCGACATGAACACATGCGGGCGCGCGGCGGCATGGATCGCATCGATGGCGACCTTGACGCTGCCATCGGTGGCATTCTTGAAGCCGACCGGACAGGATAGGCCCGAGGCCAGCTCGCGGTGGCCTTGGCTTTCGGTGGTGCGCGCGCCGATTGCGCCCCAACTGACCAGATCGGCGATGTATTGCGGGCTGATCAGATCCAGGAACTCGGTGCCAGCCGGCATGCCCTGGTCGTTGAGGTCGATAAGCAACTGACGCGCCAGACCCAGACCTTTGTTGATCTCGAAGCTGCCGTCGAGGTACGGATCGTTGATCAGGCCCTTCCAGCCGACCGTGGTGCGCGGCTTCTCGAAGTAGACCCGCATCACGATCAGCAACTGATCGCGGACCTGATCGCGGACCTCGCCTAAGCGCTGGGCATATTCGAGCGCGGCGGCCGGGTCATGCACCGAGCAGGGACCAACCACGATCAGCAGGCGATCGTCCTCGCCGTGCAGGATGCGTTGGATGGCCTTGCGCGTCTCATGGACCGTGGTGGCCGCCGCAGGGGTGATCGGATGCTCGGCGTGCAGGTCTTTCGGGGCGATGACCTGTTTGATGGCGCGAATGCGAAGATCGTCTGTATCGTATTGCATGCTCTTTAAGGTGGTGCGAGCTTGAGCGCACTCTCGGTCTCTAAACGCTGAATTATGCCTGCGACAGCGCCCTTCTCGCCATGCGCTTGGTGGTGGAATGACACACTGTGGATCGCCTGACCTGGGTAGCCGAGCGCTCATGCCCCAGCACCCGGCCGCGCGCCCAGGTAGAATCCCGCGCCTTTCGTCCACCGTTTTGCCACCGCCGCTCTTATCCGCATGACCGCATCCCACACACGACCGAACCGATCCCGCCGCGCGCCAAGGTTTCCATCATGACGGACCGCCCACCACCCAAGGTGCGTAACGGCTTGACCGACGGGCGCCGCAGCGCCCGTCGCTTGCCCAAGCCAGAGACCGCCCAGCGGGGCGACAACCAGAGTGCCCAAGCACTCTCCGATTGGGCCGAGGAGATCTACACCGCTCCACCCGGCAGCCACCGCCGCGAGGACGTCGATGCCCAGGTCACGGTTAGCACGCGCTTGCGCAAGCCCAGGGTCCATCTCACAGCCCCGAACACGGTGGCCTATCTCGATCTCAAGCGCTACATGGGCCGCTGGTACGAGATCGCCAGACTGCCCTACTTCACCCAGCGCCGCTGCACCCAAGACGTGGAAGCCGATTATCGGCTTGGTGACGACGGCCTCGTCTATGTCACCAACCGTTGTACCCATGCCGACGGCGGCATCGGCACCGCCAAGGGCATCGCGCGGGTGGTCGATCGCGGCAGCAACGCGCGCTTCGAGATCAGCTTCCGCATGCTCTACGGCGTGCATGTGCTCTGGGACCATTATTGGGTCATCGGGCTCGGCGATGAGTACGAATACGCCCTGGTCGGACAGCCGTCGCGCCGCCGTGGCTGGGTGCTCTCACGCGTGCCCGAGCCGCCCGAGGCACAGGTCCGGCAGTGGCTGGCCGAGTTCGCCGACAAGGGCTTCCCGGCCGACGCCTTCGAGCGCACGCGCCAGAGCGCGCCCATCGACCCATAGACGCACCGTATCGGAGGCGTGACCTCTGCGCGCGTCAGGCGCTTGGGTCGATGACATACATACAAGTATGTATACTCGCTCAGACGGCAAAACACCTTCACGCCCGATTCGATGTCTCGGCTCGGGCGCCCTGACGATATCCTGAGTGGAGACCTGCATGCGATTGGCATCCCCAGTGCAACTCACGCCCCTGCAAGCCCTGGCGATAGCCGGGCTGATCGCCGTCGGGCTGGCCGCCTGCGGTCAGGACAATGACCAGGCCGGCGCGCCCATGGGCGGCGCTGAGCGTCCGCCGCCGCCGGTCGTCGTCGTGAGCGTGGAGCCACGCAGCGTGGATGTGATCGAGGAGTATGCGGCGCGTGCCCGTGGCTCGCGGGAAGTGCAGGTGCGCGCCCGGGTCGATGGCATTCTGCAAGAACGCCTCTACACCGAGGGCCAAGTCGTTGCTCAGGGCGAGGCCTTGTTTCGTATTGATCGTGAGCCCTACGAGATCGAACTCAAACGCACCGAGGCGCAACGCGCCAACGCTCAGGCCGAGCTGAATCAGGCCAACCGTGAATGGCGACGAATCACCACCCTCTTCGACCAGAATGCGGCCAGTGAGCGCGATCGCGACAACGTACTCTCGGCCCGCGAACTGGCCCAAGCGCAACTGGCGCTGACCGAGGCCGGCGTCGCCAACGCCGAGTTGAACCTCAGCTACACCGAGGTACAGGCGCCGCTGGCCGGCCTGACCGGCCTCGAAAGCGTCCCGGAAGGCAGCCTGATCGAGCGCGGCACCCTGCTCACTAGCATCACCCAGCAAGACCCGATTCATGTGCGTTTCTCACTGCCGGAGCGCGATGCCGCCCTGCAGCGCATGGCCCGCCGCGCCATGAGTCAGGCCGCCGCCGAGGCCCCGCGCGAGGCTTGGCTGACGTTGCCTGACGGCAGCGAATACGCTGAGCGCGGTCTGCTCAACTTCACCGACAGCACGATCGATCCTCGCACCGGGAGCGTGTCGGCGCGGGCGGTGTTCCCGAACCCGAATGGCGACGTGGTCGCCGGCCAATTCGTGCGCGTGCGAGTGCTGGTGCAGAATCTCAAGGAGGTCTTCCTGGTGCCACAGGAGGGGGTCGGCCAGGGCCCCGAGGGGCCGCGCCTGTTCGTCGTCGAAGACGACACCGCCCAGGCACGCACGGTCGCACTGGGGCCCATTGTCGAGGGTCGTCAGGTGGTGTTGTCAGGCCTCGAGGCCGGCGATCGCATTGTGGTCAGCGGCCTGGCGACCCTGCAGGACGGCATGCGGGTGGACGCGAGCGAAGCGGATTCCGCCGCTGAGGTCGAAGGCGCAGAGACGGCCGCCGAGGCGCTGCCGGACACCCCGACAGACGCTGACGAGTAGGCACGATGTTCAGGTTTTTCATTGATCGACCGATCTTCGCCTCGGTCATTTCCATCCTCATCATGCTGGCCGGACTGGCAGCGCTGCAAGCCCTGCCGGTGGAGCAGTATCCCGACGTTGTGCCGCCCCAGGTGGTGGTCGAGGCCGCCTACCCGGGTGCCAGCGCCGAGGTCATCGCCGGCTCGGTGGCCGCGCCGCTGGAGCAGGAGATCAACGGCGTCGATAACATGCTCTACATGGAATCGACCTCCACCGACTCCGGCAGCCTGCAGATCACCATCTCCTTCGAGATGGGCACCGACCCGGACCAGGCCGCGATCAACGTCAACAATCGCGTGCAGGCCGCCACGGCGCGGCTGCCCCAGCAAGTGCGCAACCAGGGTGTGCGCGTCGAGGCGCGCTCCACCAACCTCTTGATGGTGCCAGTGCTGTTCTCGCCGCATGGCCAGCGCGACGTGCTGTTCATGTCCAACTACGCGCTGCTCAATGTGCTCGATGAGCTGGTGCGCATTCCTGGCGTCGGCGACGCTTCGCTGTTCGGCGCCCAGGACTACTCCATGCGCATCTGGCTCTCGCCGGACAAACTGGCCCAGTACGCTCTGACGCCGAGCGACGTGGCTGCGGCGATCCGCGAGCAAAACGCCCAGTTTGCCGCCGGCAGCCTCGGCGCCGAACCGTCGCCCGCAGGACAGGCGTTCACCTTCTCGGTCACCACCCGCGGCCAGCTTGCCGATGCGGCCGAGTTCGAGTCGATCATCCTGCGTGCCGAGCAGGACGGCAGCACCCTGCGACTCGGTGATATCGCCCGCGCCGAGCTGGGCTCGCAGAACTACGCGTTTTCGGCCACCTACAACGGCCAAAATGCGGTGCCCATGGGGGTCTATCTGCAGCCCGGCGCCAATGCCCTGGAAACCGCCCAAGCGGTGCACGAAACGCTCGCGGACATGGCCGAGCGCTTTCCGGAGGGGTTGACCTTTACCGTGCCCTACGACACCACCGAATTCGTCGAGATCTCGATCCGCGAGGTGTTCATCACCCTGCTGATGGCGGTCGGGCTGGTGGTCGTCGTCACCTTCCTGTTCCTGCAGCACTGGCGCGCGACGCTGATTCCGGTGGCGGCGATCCCGGTGTCGCTGATCGGCACCTTTGCCGGCATGCTGGTCTTCGGCTTCTCGGTCAATCTGCTGACCCTATTCGGCCTGGTGCTGGCCATCGGTATTGTGGTCGACAATGCCATCATCGTGCTGGAGAACGTCGATCGGCTGATCAACGAGCAGGGCATGAAGGCCCGTGAGGCGGCCATCGAGACCATGCAGCAGGTGTCCGGCGCGGTCATCGCCTCGACCCTGGTGCTGGTGGCGGTGTTCGCGCCGGTGACTTTTTTAGGCGGACTGACCGGTGAACTGTATCGCCAGTTCGCGGTGACCATCGCCGTCTCAGTGGTGGTCTCGGGCGTGGTGGCGCTGACCCTAACGCCGGCCATGTGTGCGCTGTTGCTGGACAAGCAGTCGCACAGCGTGGCCAAGCCCTTCCAATGGTTTAACGCCGGGTTCGACCGGCTGACCGCCGGCTTCAGTTGGCTGGTCGCCAAGCTGCTGCGGCACGCAGCGATCGGCATCGTGCTGTTCATTGGCGTGCTCGCCGCCACCGTCTTCGTCATGTCGCGCTTGCCGCCCGGCCTGGTGCCGCAGGAGGATCAGGGCGTGGCGCTGGTGGTCTATCAGCTGCCCCAGGCGTCCGCGCTGCCGCGCACCGAGGCGGTGCGCGCGCAGGTCTCGGCCATGTTACTGGAGATGGACGAAGTCGATGAGTTTACGTCCTTCGCCGGCTTCGACATCATCGCCGGTGCACTGCGCTCCAATACCGGCGTTGGTTTTGCTAACCTCGCCGACTGGAGTCAGCGCACGGGCCCCGGTCAGGACGCCCAGTCGCTCACCGGGCGGATCATGGGCATGGGCGGCGGCATCCCCGAGGCACTGGTGATCGCCTTCGCGCCGCCGCCGATACAAGGGTTATCGCTGACCGGCGGGGTCGAGGGCTATCTGCAGGTGCGCGGTGAGACCAGGCCGCAGGAGATGGCCGCGCTCGCCAGCCAGCTGGCCGAAGCCGCGAACGCACGCCCCGAGCTGACCAATGCCCGCACCACCCTGGACACCTCGATCCCGCGCTATCGGGCCACGCTGGACCGCGAGAAGGCGCGTGCCATGGGCGTGCCGGTCAACGAGGTGTTTGCCAGCATGCAGAGCACCTTTGGCGCGCTCTATGTGAACGACTTCACCCTGGCCGGGCGCAACTGGCAGGTGAACCTGCAGTCGGAGGGCGAGTTCCGCCGCCGGCCGGAGGATCTCAACAAGGTCTTCGTGCGCTCCGAGTCCGGCGAGATGATCCCGCTCAGCTCGGTGGTGACCCTGACCCGGGAGGCCGGGGCGGACATCCTCAACCGCTACAACGTCTATTCGGCCGCCAAGTTCCTCGCCGATGCAGCGCCCGGCTACACCACCGGCCAGGCCAAGGACGCCATGGAGGAGGTGGCCGCCGAGGTACTAGCGAGCGGCAATCTGATGCTGGGCTGGACCGGCGAGGCCTACCAGCTCGACGCCGCCGCCGGGGCCGGCGGGCTGGCCTTTGGGTTGGGCATGCTCATGGTGTTCCTGATCCTGGCGGCCCAGTATGAACGCCTGACGCTACCGCTGGCGGTGGCCACGGCGGTGCCCTTCGGGGTGCTGGGGGCGGCGCTGGCGGCCATGCTGCGCGGTTTTCCCAACGACATCTACTTTCAGGTCGGATTGCTGGTGCTGATCGGTCTGGCGACCAAGAATGCCATCCTGATCGTCGAGTTCGCCGCCCAGAACCGCCGCGAGGGGCGCAGCGCCACCGAGGCCGCGTTGGACGCCGCCCGGCAGCGTTTCCGCGCCATCCTGATGACGGCCCTAACGTTTATTATCGGCACCCTGCCGCTGGTCTTTGCCAGCGGCGCCGGCGCCAACAGCCGCCAGGCGATCGGGACCGTAGTGGTGGGCGGCATGATCCTGGCCAGCTCGCTGGCACTGATCTTCGTGCCGCTGGCCTACAAGCTGCTTGAGGATCTCAGCGACGGGCGCGCTCGGCGCCAGACCAGCGCCGAGGGCGCATAACGCAATGGCACGCCGCACCAAGGCCGAGGCCGAGGCCACACGCGAGGCGCTGCTAGACGCCGCCGAACAGGTGTTTTACGACAAGGGCGTCGCGCGCGCGTCGTTGCAGGAGATTGCGCGGGCCGCCGGCGTCACGCGCGGCGCTTTCTATTGGCACTTCTCGGATAAGGCCGAACTGTTCCGCGCCATGCTCGATCGCGTGCGCTTGCCGTTTGAGGAGCTGGTGGAGACGATTGCCAAGCCGCAGCCTGCGCCAAGCATCCTGGAAACGCTTCGGCTGGTGGCGCTCGCAGCGCTGGAGCATGCGGAGCGGCCGCGCTTACGTCGGGTGCATGCGATCATCATTCATCGCTGCGAGATCTTCGACGACATCAATCCGGTCGCGATGGTGCGTGACATCGCCGAGACCGCCTTTACCGACACGCTACACTACTTCGAACAGGCGGAGCACGCCGGGGAACTCAGAGTCGGACTGGATGCGCGGACCGCCAACTGGCTGTTCCACAGCAACATGCGCGGGCTGATCTACAGCTGGCACCTGGATCCCGACGCGTTCTCGCTCACCGAGACCGGCAGCACAGTCTTTAACTGGCTGTTTGCAACCTTCGCCGATCTGCAACCGCCCGAAGTCGCCGACGATGAGCGACGATCCGTCTCCCGCCAGCGACTGCGAGGTTAGACCGCCCGATGGAACGTTCCTTCCGACTGATCGTGTCCTGCCCCGACCAAGTGGGCATCGTCGCCGCCGTCAGCGACTTTATCGCCCAGCATGGCGGCTGGATCACCGAGGCGCATCATTACTCGGACCCGGAGAGCCAGTGGTTCTTTATGCGCTACGTGGTCCGCGCCGCCTCGCTACCGTTCGGCGAGGAGCGCTTGCGCGCGTTGTTCGAGCCCATCGCCACACGGTTCGCGATGCACTGGTACCTCACCGACACGGGCATCAACCGCCGCGTGGTGCTCTTGGCCAGCAAGCAGGCGCACTGCCTCTCCGACCTGCTCTACCGCTGGCGCAGCGGTGAACTCGACTTCGATATCCCCTGCGTGATCTCCAACCACGCCGATCTGCGCGACTATGTCAGTTGGCACGGGATCGCCTATCGACATCTGCCGGTCGATCCGGCCGACAAGGCCGCGCACTTCGCCGCCGTCAATGCGGCGATCCAGGAGGCCGAAGCCGATCTGGTGGTGCTGGCGCGCTACATGCAGATCCTGCCGCCCGATCTCTGCGCGCGTTATCCGGGGCGGATCATCAACATCCATCACAGCTTCCTGCCCTCGTTCGTCGGCGCCCGGCCCTATCATCAGGCCTCCGCGCGCGGGGTGAAGCTGATCGGCGCGACCTGCCATTACGTGACCAGCGAACTCGATGCCGGGCCGATCATCGACCAAGACGTGGTGCGGGTTGGCCATCACAACACGGTCGAGGACATGGTCCGCCTCGGCAAGGATGTCGAGAAGACGGTGCTGGCGCGCGGCCTGCGTTACCATCTCGAAGACCGCGTACTGCTGTATGGCAACAAGACGATCGTCTTTGCTTGAAGGAACTCGCTGAAACTAGGCGACAACCCAAGGGAGTTAAAACCCAGGTATTAGTATGCTAACTTACGTCAACATACCAAACCAAACGCGAAGCACACATGCCAAGGTATGTCCCCTCCAGAGAAGCATCTGAGATACTAGGACTCCATGCAAACACACTCCGAAAATACGCAGATGATGGGCGAATCGCCACTTACCGAACTGCCAGTGGGCAGCGTCGGTTCGATGTCGACTCCTATCTTGGAGATGTCGTTGAGGCTAAACCCTCTGTCATCTGCTATTGCCGAGTGTCTTCGCATACCCAAAAGCCAGACCTTGAATGACACATCCAGTCGATGCGAGAACGCTTCCCAGGAGCCGACACCATCCAAGACA
>PWTO01000042.1 GCA_003562815.1 Chromatiaceae bacterium
CCAAATTTCTTCGCCTGGTGCACCGTGATCGCCGCCGTCAGCGTGGTCTTGCCATGATCGACATGGCCAATCGTGCCAACGTTAACGTGCGCCTTCTTTCTCTCGAACTTTTCTTTGGACACTGACCCTATCTCCGCGCGCTTGGATGCCGTCTTGCTACATAGACGAAAATGGAGACCATGACCGGAGTCGAACCGGTGACCTCACCCTTACCAAGGGTGTGCTCTACCAACTGAGCTACATGGGCAAATGCGTTTTCAGTCAAACGTGACCGAGCCATGCTTGCGCTCAGGCCTTGGCAAGCGCTAGGCATGGAGCGGGTGATGGGAATCGAACCCACACCATCAGCTTGGAAGGCTGAGGTTCTACCGTTGAACTACACCCGCGTATATGGTGGAGGGGGGAGGATTCGAACCTCCGAAGGCTGAGCCGTCAGATTTACAGTCTGATCCCTTTGACCGCTCGGGAACCCCTCCAAGTCAGCCGAGCGCGGCAGAATACCGCGCCATCGCCTGCTCGTCAATACCAAGACGGCAAATTGATGAGCCGCCGCTGGGCTGCCGAAGAGGAATCGCTCATGACGTTTACGGTAGACTCGTGCGAGCGAGCTTTTTTCATTCCCCACGACGCACAAGAGGACTCTCGATGGACGTCACCATCTTTGGAAGCGGCTACGTCGGCCTGGTCACCGGTGCCTGCCTGGCCGAAGTCGGCAACCAGGTCATCTGCATCGATGTCGACGCCGACAAGGTCGCCATGCTCAACGCCGGCGGTGTGCCGATCTTCGAGCCCGGACTCGACGACCTGATCGCCAAGAATCGCCAAGCCGGCCGCCTACGCTTCTCGACCGACGCCGACGAAGGCGTCGCGCATGGACTGTTCCAATTCATCGCCGTCGGCACCCCCCCGGACGAGGACGGCTCGGCCGATCTGCGCCATGTGCTCGCGGTGGCGAAGTCGATCGGCGAGCGTATGACCAGCTATCGCGTCATCGTCGACAAATCGACGGTACCCGTCGGCACCGCTGATCGCGTCGCCGAGACCGTTCGCGCAGCGCAGGCCGAGCGCGGACAGAATATTGACTTCGATGTTGTCTCCAACCCCGAGTTTCTCAAGGAAGGCGCGGCGATCGATGACTTCATGCGCCCGGATCGCATCATCGTCGGCACCGACAACCCGCGCACCGGCGAACTGCTGCGCGCCCTTTATGGCCCGTTCAATCGCAATCACGACCGCGTTATGGTCATGGGCGTGCGCTCTGCGGAGCTGACCAAATACGCCGCCAACGCGATGCTCGCGACCAAGATCAGCTTCATGAACGAACTCTCGAATATCGCCGAAGCGGTCGGTGCCGACATCGAGATGGTGCGCGTCGGCATCGGCTCCGACCCGCGGATCGGCTACCAATTCATCTATCCGGGCTGCGGCTATGGTGGCTCCTGCTTCCCGAAGGATGTGCGCGCGCTCGAGCGCACGGCCACCACGACCGGTTACAAGGCCGAACTCTTGCAGGCGGTCGAGGCGGTCAACCACCGTCAGAAGGAGCGGCTTTTCAGCAAGATCGAGCGCTACTTCGAGGGCGCCCTCCAAGGCAAGATCTTCGCCCTCTGGGGCCTGGCGTTCAAGCCGAATACCGATGATATGCGCGAGGCCTCGAGCCGCCGGCTGATGGAGCAGCTCTGGGCCGCTGGCGCGCGCGTGCGCGCGTTCGATCCGGTCGCCGCAGAGGAGGCGCGGCGCCTCTATGGCGAGCGCAGCGATCTGGAACTGGTCGAGAATCGCATGGACGCAGTCAAAGGCGCCGATGCGCTGGTCATCGTCACCGAATGGAGCGAGTTCCGCAGTCCGAACTTCGCCGACATCAAGGCACAGTTGAGCGCGCCTGTGATCTTCGACGGGCGCAACCTGTTCGATCCCGCTCAGGTCACGGCCGCCGGGGTCACCTATGTCTCGATCGGGCGCGAGCCCGCGCGTCCCCTCTGATCCGAACCCCCTTCCCTCGCGCGCCTTGCCCAGCAGGAGACCCGCCATGATCCAGTCAGTCAGACCCCACGGCACCGGCCAGTCCGAACCGCCGGACCTTGAGGCCCTGGTGAGTGCCTTTGTCAGCCGGTTCGCCAGTGCGTCAGGCAAGGGGTCAGGCAAGCGGCCGATCATGATCGTCATCGCGGTCGTCATCGGACTCGTGCTGCTCTGGGGAGTGCTGTCGTCCTGGTACACGGTGCAGCCGGAGGAACGTGCCGTGGTTAAGCGCTTCGGGGCCGTGATCGGGATCAATGATCCGGGCCTGCACTTCAAGATCCCCTTCGGCGTCGATACGGTGCAATTCGTCGCCACCGAGCGGGTGCTGAAACAGGAGTTCGGCTTTCGCACCACCGGCACCGGCGAGGGCGGGCGCACCACCTACAGTCCCCAGCAGTTCGAGGATGAATCGCTGATGCTGACCGGCGACCTCAACATGATCGATGTGGAATGGGTGGTGCAGTACCGCATCAGTGACCCGATCAAGTTCCTCTATCGGATGCGCGAGCCGACGCGCACGCTGCGCGACATCTCGGAGTCGGTGATGCGCCGCATCGTCGGCAACATGCTCGGCTCCGAGGTGCTGACGGTCGGGCGCGTCGAGATCCAGCAAAAGGCCGGCGAGGAGATCCAGGCCCTGATGGATGCCTATGATGCCGGCATCCGCATCAACACCGTCGAGATGCAGGACGTGGTGCCGCCACCGGCGGTGCAGCCGGCCTTCAACGAGGTCAACGAGGCGCGCCAGGAGCGCGAGCGCATGATCAACGAGGCGCAGAAGCGCGTGAATCAGGAGATCCCGAATGCCGAGGGGGCAGCGCTGCGCACCGTCGCCGAGGCCGAGGGCTATGCGACCGAGCGGGTCAATCGCGCCGAGGGCGAGAGCGCGCGCTTCTCGGCGGTGCTCGCCGAGTATCAGCAGGCGCCGGCGGTGACCCGCTCGCGGCTGTATCTCGAGACCCTGAACAAAGTGTTGCCGGGGATTGGCCAGGTGCTAGTGGTGCAGGACGGCCAGATGAGCCCGTTGCCGTTGCTCGATCTCAATCGCCCAACCCCGCCGACCGCCGGAGGTGACCAATGAAAGCGCTCCTGATCGCCGTTGCCGCGCTGCTGCTGTTTGCCGCCGGTGCCTTGATGCTCTACACCGTGGATGAGGCCGATCAGGCCATCATCGTGCAGTTTGGCCAACCCATCGGTGGCGTGATCACGGAACCTGGCCTGAAGGTCAAGCTGCCGTGGCAGAACGTGCGTTACTTCGACAAGCGCCTCTTGGTCTGGGACGGCGATGTGACGCAGATCCCGACCCTGGGCCGGGAGTTCATCCTGGTCGATACCACCGCGCGCTGGCGCATCGCCGATCCGCTGTTGTTCCTGACCAGCGTCCGCGACGAGGCCGGGGCGCGCACCCGCCTCGATGACATCATCGACTCGGTGGTGCGCGACATGGTCTCATCCACCGAACTCGAGGAGATCGTGCGCTCCAAGGACTGGGAGGTCACTGTCGAGGATCTCGAAGACCCAGCCCTGGCCGAGCGCGACGATGTCAATCTAGAGATGCAGCCCAAGCTCGGCCGGGAGCTGCTGGAGCAGGAGATCCTGGCCCGCGCTCGGGCCTCGATGCCGGCACTCGGCATCGACCTCGATGACGTGCGCATCAAGCGCGTGAACTACATCGACTCGGTGCGCCAGCAGGTCGAGCGGCGCATGATCGCCGAGCGCCAGTCCATCGCCGAGCGCTTCCGTTCCGAAGGGCGTGGTCGCAGCCAGGAGGTGCTCGGCAACATGGAGCGAGACCTGCGCCGCATCCGCTCCGAGGCCGCCCGCGCAGCCGAGGAGATCCGGGGGACTGCAGATGCCGAGGCGACGCGCATCTATGGTCTCGCCTTTGGGGCCGATCCTGAGTTCTACTCCTTCTTCCGCACGCTGGAAAGCTACCACGCCCTTGGTGCCAACAGCACCCTGATGCTGCGCGCGGATTCGGACTTCTTCCGCTATTTGGAGCAATCCCAGCAGCGCTGAGCCGGCGACGATGTTGACGCATACCGCCGACGCGCTGTTTCAGACCCTGCGCGACTGGGTCGAGGTCGATGCCCTGCGCGCCCTTGACCGGTCACTGACTCGCTTCATCGCCACGCACAGCGGCGAGACCGATGAGGCCGTGCTGCTGGCCGTCGCCCTGACCAGCGAACGCCAGCGCCATGGCCACGTCTGCCTGGATCTGCTCGGCGCCCTGCGCGACCCGGCGGCACTGCTCGGACGACTGCGCGACGACCAAGCACTCGGTGCGCCGGTGCGCGAGGCGCTCAACGCGCGGTTACGGGCGCTCGATCTGTCGGACTGGGTCGCGCGCCTGGCCCGCAGTGCAGCAGTCAGCGACTGGCTCGGTGGCCAACTCGACGACGGCGCCTCGCCGCTGGTCCTCGCCGGCAGCGAGGCACAGCCCCTGCTCTACCTGCGCCGCTATTGGCAGGACGAGAACCGCATCCGCGACGGCATCCGCGCTCGCCTTCGTCAGACGATCGAGGTCAACGAAAATAGCCTCAAAGAACAACTGGAGGGACTCTTTGGGCCAGACCCTGCGCAGACCGCCGAACCGGACTGGCAGCGCATCGCCTGCGCCCGCGCCGCGCCGCGCGCCTTTTTCATCATCACCGGTGGCCCCGGCACCGGCAAGACCACCACTGTGGTCCGCCTATTGGCGTTGCTGCAGGGGCTGGCTGCGGCTGACAGCAAGCCGCCACTGCGGATCGAACTCGCCGCTCCAACCGGCAAGGCCGCAGCGCGGCTCAACGAGTCGATTGCCGATCAGGTCGATAACCTCCGTGGCCATCAAGCGCCTGCGGGCAGCATCCCGACTCGGGTCAAGACCCTGCACCGGCTGCTCGGCACCCTGCCGGAGAGCCGTCGCTTTCGTCACCATGCCGCCAATCCGCTGCCAGCCGATGTGGTCGTTGTCGATGAGGCCTCGATGGTCGATATCGAGCTGATGGCGCGACTGCTCGAGGCGCTGCGACCGGAGGCGCGTCTGATCCTGCTCGGCGACAAGGATCAGCTCAGCTCGGTCGAGGCGGGTGCAGTGCTGGGCGACCTGTGCCAACGCGCGCTCGATGACCATCGCAACGCGGGCAGCGCCCCGCAGCGCGCGTCATCCTTGCCGCCGCACACCCTGGAAACCCTGAGCGCATCCCCGGATCGTAGCCTCGGGCAAGCCGTCGTGATGCTGCAGAAGAGTTTCCGCTTCAATCCAGCGGGCGGCATCGGCGCCCTCGCCACGTTCGTCAACGCCGCGAGTGACGCGCCAGCTCAGCCCCGGTTGCAGCAGGCGTTAGACCTGTTCACACGGGAGCAGACCCGGCAAGACCCGCGCCTCGGTGTCATCGTCCTGCGGCGACTGAGCGATACCAGTGATCGGGCCTTCAGGGAGCTGGTCATCGAGGGCTATGGCGCTGACCGCAGCGCGCTGGGCAAGATGCACGAACAGGCTCCCAAGGGGGTCGTGGATCGGCAGGCGCTCAACGCTTGGGCGAAACACCTGCTGGAGGCGCAAAAGCAATTTCAGCTCCTCACGCCGCTGCGACAGGGCGTCTGGGGCGTGGAAGGGCTCAATCGGCGCATCGTCGAACTCCTGCGTGAACGCGGCTTGCTCGGCGGTGGCGGCTCTTCAGTCCAGCCCCGGCAGTGGTTCGCGGGCCGCCCGGTGCTGATCACGCGCAATGATTACGGGCTGAACCTGATGAATGGGGACATTGGGCTGACCCTGCGGGTACCTGCCGACACAGCAGCGACGGGCGCAGCCGGAGCCAGGTCGGTGCTGCGCGTGGCCTTCCCGAGCGCCGAGGGCGGTGTACGCTGGGTGTTGCCTAGCCGCTTGCAGGCCGTGGAGACCGTCTTTGCGATGACCGTACACAAGTCCCAAGGCTCGGAGTTCGAGCACACGGCACTGATCCTGCCGGAGAAGCCGAATCCGGTGCTCACCCGCGAGTTGCTCTACACCGCGATCACACGCGCCAAACAACGGTTCACGCTGCTCTACAGCCAAGAAGCCGTGCTCGGGGAGGCGCTGACACGACGCGTCTACCGTGTCAGCGGGCTGCAAGGAGAGTGGCGCTAGCGCGCCGCCATGCCCCCCTAGGAGCCCCCTAGGACTGGCTCGCGCTGGCGCCGGTGCGGCGCTTGCTCATCCGGGTTCCGGTACACCAATAGACCAGATCCTCGGCGATATTGGTGACATGATCACCGATGCGTTCCAATGATTTGGCGATGAACAGCAACTGCGTACAGCTCAGCGAGTTCTCCTCGCTGGTGCAGATTTCGCCAAGATGCGCGCCGAAGGTTTCGTCGTAGAGGTCATCGATCGCCGAGTCCTTGGCCCAAATGAGCTTCGCCGCCTCGGGATCGCTCTTCTCGATCGCCGTCAGCATGTCGCGCAGTTGGATCTGCACCTGTTCCGAGAGGGCGCGCACGCGCCCGAAATCCACCGGAGCCCCCTGCTCGTGGATGACGGCTGCGCGCCGGGCGATATTCTTCGCGTGATCGCCGATGCGCTCCATCTCGGTGGCGATCCGACTGCTACTGACGAGGGCGCGCAGATCCGTGGCCATGGGTTGGCGCGTGGCCAGTGTATGTTGGACCTCATCGTCGATCTTCTCATTCATCAGATCGACCCAGTCCTCGAGATCCCGCATCGGTAATGCCGGCTGTTGCGGGGCATTGTCGAGCTGCACGGTCGCCGCCACCAACTCATCCTCGACCAAACGTCCCATGCGCAGCAAATCGGCGCCCACGCGCTTCAGGGCTTCATCGAACGAACGTACTGTATGCTTTGTCATTTATGATGCCTCTCGTGACGACGCGTGCCGCTCAGCGGCGATTTGAATCACACTGTGATCGATCAACCATAGCGACCCGTGATGTAGTCCTCGGTGGCCTTCTCCTTGGGATTGGTGAACAGATCCATAGTATCGGCGTGCTCGATCAATTTGCCGAGATACATATAAGCGGTGAAGTCCGACACGCGCCCGGCCTGCTGCATGTTGTGGGTCACGATCAGGATCGTAAATTGCTCCTTCAGCTCATCGATCAATTGCTCGATCTTCGCCGTGGAGATCGGGTCCAGCGCCGAGGTCGGCTCGTCGAGCAGTAAGACCTCGGGTTCGATGGCGATCGCGCGGGCGATGACCAGCCGCTGCTGCTGGCCGCCGGAGAGTCCGAAGGCGTTGCCTTCGAGCCGGTCCTTGACCTCGTCCCAGAGCCCGACGGCCTTCAACGAGCGCTCGACCACCTCATCCAGCACCGCGCGCGTGCGCACCCCCTGCAGCCGCAGCCCGTAGGCGACGTTTTCGTAGATCGACTTGGGGAAGGGATTGGGCTTTTGGAACACCATGCCAACCCGCCGGCGCAGCTCGGCCACATCGGTGTTGCGATCGTAGACATCCTCGCCATGCAGCATGATCGAGCCTTCGATGCGGACGCTATCGACGAGATCGTTCATGCGGTTGAAGCAGCGCAAGAGCGTCGATTTACCACAGCCCGAGGGGCCGATGAAGGCCGTCACGCGCTTTGTCGGCACCGAGAGGCTGACATCGTCGAGCGCCTTGTCGGCCCCGTAATAGAGGCTGAGATGCTCGACCGAGAGGGCGATATCCTCGTGTTGCAGGGACAGCACTTCACGGTTGGCGGCATCGAACAGGCCGGCAGTCATACTTGGGGCGGGCTCAGGGTGGCTCGCAGGCATATTCATGATCACAGGATCTCCACTGGGCTGGTCAGTGACATCTGTCTGAACCGCTCGGGTGCGACCTAATCGCTTTCCGCCCGATACTTCTCACGCAGATGGTTACGAATGGTGATCGCGGTCAGGTTCAAGATCACGATCAGGAGCACCAGGATCAGGGCCGTGGCATAGACGAGCTGTTCGGCGGCCTCGGCATGGGGACTCTGGAAGCCGACATCATAGATGTGGAAGCCCAGGTGCATGATTTTGCGCTCCAGGTGCAAGAAGGGAAAGTTGCCATCGATCGGCAGGGTTGGCGCCAGCTTGACCACGCCGACGAGCATCAAGGGTGCCACCTCGCCAGCGGCACGCGCGATGGCCAGGATCAGCCCGGTCATCATCGCCGGCGTGGCCAGCGGCACCACCACCTTCCAGAGGGTCTCGGCCTTGGTCGCTCCCAGCGCCAGCGAGCCCTGGCGAATGGTCGAGGGAATCCGTGCCAGTCCCTCCTCCGTGGAGACGATCACCACCGGCAGCGTCAGCAGGGCCAGGGTCAGCGAGGCCCAGAACAGGCCCGGCGTGCCGAAGGTCGGCGCCGGCAGGGCCTCGGGATAGAAGGCCTGGTCGATCTGACCGCCGACCATGTAGACCAAGAAGCCGAGGCCGAAGACGCCGAAGACGATCGACGGCACGCCGGCGAGGTTGTAGACCGAGATCCGAATCGTCCTCAGCAACGGCCCCTGCTTGGCGTATTCACGCAGGTAGATCGCCGCCAACACGCCGAAGGGCGTGACGATGATGGACATCACCAACACCATGGCGACGGTGCCGAAGATGGCCGGGAAGATCCCGCCCTCGGTGTTGGCCTCGCGCGGATAGCCAAAGATGAAGTCGAAGAAATCGCCGACGTAGAACCCAAGCTTGGCCGGCAGCGACATCGCGTTGGGTTGCCAGGCCTTGACGATATCGGCCAGGCGGATGGTGATTTCCTCTTCCCCGGCGGTGAGCATGACGATGCGGTCCCGGTCCGCATCGGCGTAGAGTTGATTGAGCCGCTGTTCGAGTACGGCGTACTCGGCTTGCAAAGCCTCGCGCCGTTGTTGCAGCTCGGCCTCGCGCTCCGGGGTCAGTTGATCATTCAGCTCGGCACGCCGGCGATCGAGCCGCACCCGCTCGATGCGAAAATTGACGTTGCCGATCGCGCCACGCTCAATGGCCCGGATCTCGTCGAACAGTGCGTTACTGCGGCGCAAGCGTTCCTCGAAGGCTGGCCACAGATCGTCGCCAGCGGCCACCACCTCGCCTTGCTCCAACAACCGCAGGGGCTGGCCATAGAAATCGCCCCATTCGCGGCGCTCCAAGACGGCGATATCTTTCGGGTAGCGCCATGGCTCCATGAAATCATCGATGAAGTAGCCGAAATCGCGACCGGTCACATCGCGATTGCCCATCTTGATCAGATGGCGCTGGACCAGGATTTGCTCATCCGGCACCGCGACACCCGCCTCGCGCATGGACTGGGCGGTGAGCGTCTCGGAGCGCCGCAACTCGCCGATGATCTGTTGCGGCTCGGCGCCGGGGAGTTCATAGGTCGTCTCCAGCACCGCATGTGGCCAAAAGGCCCCGAAGCCGCGCACTAGAATCAGCATCAGCAGACCAAAGACCATGATCATGCTGATCGTCACGGCACCACCGTGGAACCAGATCCAAGGCGCGCCACTTTTCCACCACTTAATCATCTCGTTCCCCAGACTGTTGATAATGTGTGGACGCGGCCATCACAGCGACGCGTAGCGCTTGCGCAAACGCTGGCGCACGACTTCGGCTGCGGTGTTCAGCACGAAGGTGAACAGCAACAGGACCAGTGCGGACAGAAACAACACCCGGAAATGGGTACTGCCAACGGCGGTTTCCGGCAGTTCCACCGCGATATTGGCCGCCAGCGTGCGCATGCCCTCGAACAGGTTGAAGTTGACCACCGGGCTGTTGCCAGAAGCCATCAACACGATCATGGTCTCGCCCACGGCACGGCCAAAGCCGATCATCACCGCCGAGAAGATGCCGGGACTGGCGGTGAGCATGACCACCCTGGTCACCGTTTGCCAGGGCGTCGCGCCCAGTGCCAGCGAGCCTTGGGTCAGATGCCGTGGCACATTGAAGACCGCATCCTCGGAGATCGAGAAGATGGTCGGGATCACGGCGAAGCCCATCGCCATCCCCACGATCAGGGCATTGCGCTGGTCATAGGGGATGCCAACATTGGTGAACCACTGGCGCATCGAGCCATCGAAGAAGGTCACCTCGATCCAGGGACTGCTGCCCACCACCACCCAGCCGGTGAAGAGCACCACCGGGATCAGCAGCGCCGCCTCCCAGCCGCCGGGCACGGCATGCCGAATCGAGCGCGGCAAGCGCGACCAGAGGAACGCGCTCAGCAGGATCATGCTCGGAAACAGCACCGCGCCAGTGATTAGGATGGGCAGATGATTCTCAACAAAGGGCGCGAGCCAGATGCCGGCCAGAAAGCCGAGGATGACCGTCGGCAGCGCCTCCATCAGCTCGATCGAGGGCTTGACCACCTTGCGTATCGACGGCGCCATGAAATAGGCGGTATAGACCGCGCCCATGATCGCCAGAGGCGTCGCCAGCAGCATCGCGAACAACGCCGCTTTCAGGGTGCCGATCGACAGCGGCACGATACTGAACTTGGCCTCGAACGCATCATCGGCGGACGACGACTGCCAGATGTACTGCGGCGCGGCGCGACCCTCATACCAGACCTTGCCCCAGAGCGCGGTCAGCGATGTCTGCGGGTGCGGGTTATCGATATCAAGGATCTGAAACAGATCCGAGCCTTCGGTCGCGATCAGGGCGCGACTGTTGTTCGGACCCATGGCCAGGCGAGAAATCGGACTCTCGCCCACCGGTTTCATCGCCAACGTGACCCCGGATGTCGCGTAGTGCAGCCCGACGGTGCCGCTATCGTCACCGGTCAGGAAACCCTTGCGCAGATATTCCGGCTCGATGAAGGTGACCGCTCCTGGATGACTCTGGAAGGTCCGCACGCGGGCCATTCCCAGCTTGCCGTCCTCGTCGTTCCGGACTAGGAACCACTGGCTCACGGTCCCGTCCGAGCCCCCGATAATCAGCGAACGCGAACCCACGAGGAACTCCGCCGCAGTCACCTGCGCACCCTCGTCGACCAGGTACACCTCCTCGATCAGGAACGGGTTGTTGCGATCGACGATGTCGAACACGTACAGATGGCTGCGGTTATCGATCGCGAACAGGTTGCGCAGCGACTCGTTGACCAGGATCTGGCGCACTGGATGCCCGATGTCCGGTAATCTGAAATCGTTGCGCTGGACCTGGACCTCGCCCGTCATCAGGTTGGCGCGGGAGGAAAACAGCGCCATGGCCAGATGGCCTTGCTGGGTGCCGCCGGCAACGATGTAACCGCCGCGACCATCCACCACCGCCAGTGCGGTGTAGGCCTCGGTGTCGCGGGCACCGAGGCGGATCGGGTCATCACCGAGTGGGAATGAGAGTTCCGGCCGGATCTGGCGCCGGCCGGACACGTAGTCCTGGGTAAAATCAAGCTTGACGGGCAGCACACTGCCGTCGGAAAAACCGTAGACGTAGAGGCTTCGGCGGCTCTCGGCGCGACCGAAGGAGGTCACCTCCTCGCCCTCGGGCGTCGGGATCTGAAGGCGCTCGCGCACGACGCCGGGCAGGGCGCCCGCGCTAGCATCGATATCAAAGAAGGTGATGGCACCCGTCTCGGAGAAACGAGCGCCGATCTGCTCGAAGCGGTCCAGAACCATGTGCAGGGAGGGTGAGGAGTCCGCATCGTCCATCACCGCGAATTCGCTCGCCAGTTCCACGCTCACGGGTTTGAGTAATGGAAAGGTCTCGTAGAACAGATAAACAAAGATCAGCGCCAAGGCGATGATTACCCCGATGCCACTGGCACCCACGCCATAGCGCGAAATGCCATCGCGCCGGGCGCGCTTCTTGCGGAGCTTCAGTCGCCGTTCGGTACTCGGCAGCAGAGATCCCGAAGACAGTGGCTCGTCAGCCGTGGTCGTTGACATGCTTACCCCAGAGATTCAGTCATCAACGGTAAAATCGGCGGACCCTGACGCAGCCTGCGCCAGGGTCCGGAACGGCACTCGGATCAAACCTCAGTCGAGGTTCATTTCCTTGCGGAAGCGCTCGGCGGCGGCGGCCGACAGGGTCACGTAGCCATCACGATCGACCACGCCCTGGCCCTCCTTCGAGAGCACCATGCGGAAGAACTCCTTTTCCATCGGGTTCCAGCCGTCGGTCGGGTCCTGGTTGGCGGCCACGTACAGGAACCGGGCCAGCGGGTAATCGCCGGTGGCGGCGTTGTCGCCGGTCGCCTCGAAGAACTCATCGCCGTCGGCTGCGGCCAGCGGAACCACACGAACACCGGAGGTGCGGTAACCGATACCGGAGTAGCCGATGCCGTTCAGGGTCTGCTCGACCCCGCGCACGACTGCGGAGGAACCCGGCTGCTCGTTCACGGTCGACCTGAAGTCACCGCCGCAGAGGGCATTTTCCTTGAAGAAGCCGTAGGTCCCGGAAACCGCGTTGCGGCCATAGATCGTGATGTCCCGGTTCGCCCAAGCACCGGTCATGCCGGCATCGCCCCAGGTGTTGATGTCCTTGTCATAGCCGCAGGCGCGGGTCGCGGAGAAGATCGCGTCCACCTGCGGGAGCGTCAGGCCTTCGATCGGGTTGTCCTTGTTCACGTAGACCGCGATCATGTCGATGGCGACGGGAACCAGCGTGGCGGGGTAGCCGTAACGCTCCTCGAACGCACGTTGCTCGGAATCGCGCATCGGGCGGCTCATCGGGCCGAAGTTGGACGTGCCCTCGATCAGCGCCGGCGGCGCGGTGGAGGTGCCGGCACCCTGGATCTGGATGTTCACGTTCGGGTAGAAATTCGCGAATTCCTCGGCCCACAGGGTCATCAGGTTGTTCAGGGTGTCGGAACCGACCGAACTCAGATTGCCCGAGACGCCCGAGACGCGCTCGTAGCTGGGCAGGTTCTCGTCCACGGCGATGGCGACGGAGGCACCAACGCCCATCGCCGCAGCCAGGCCGATACTCAGGGTGTTCTTCAACAACATAACCATAATCCTCTAAGAGTTGGGTGTCACTCGGATCGACACGGACGCAACGGTCCGGCGCCTCGATCGGAGGAGACTCAGGTGCGCGATACCGCACACCTGAGCCGCATCAGTATCACTGCTGATGGTCACCGTTTTATGAACGCTGTATTGCGATTTGATGACTAGCGCAGCCCAGGCACCGGCGCTTGCGACGGATCGGGCTCGGGGGTACTCGGCGGTTCGACGATGGCGAGCAGTTCGAGTTCGAACAGCAGGGTCTCGGCGGGACCGATCGGCCCGCCACCGGCCAAACCATAGGCCAGGTCCGGTGGCACCACCAGTCGCGCCCGACTGCCGACCGGCAATTCCACCAAGGCCTGGCGCCAGGCGGGAATGGTTTGCGCGATCGCCACCGTGGCCGGCGTGGTCTCGCGATAGGAGTCCTGGAACCCGCGCCCGTCCAGATGCGAGCCGCGATAATGCACCTGGACCCAATCCTCCGGCGTCGGTACCGGCCCGGTGCCGAGTCGCAACAGCTCGAGTTGCAACCCGTTCTGCAGGGTCATCACCCCTGGTTGCCGCCGATTGGCCTCGCGATAGGCGCGCCCCTCCTCGCGATTGAGTTCAGCCAACAGGCGGCGATCCTCAACCTGCTCCGGGCTCGGAGCACAGACGCGTAGGCCCAGGAACAGGGCCGCCAGCAGCAGCAGGCTGAGGAGGATGACACGCAACATGGGGGGAATGAGGGGAATGGCGCTGACCGATCGAGCGGTGCGCTAGTCGCGCCGCGTCAAGGCCCAGTCCACAGCCATCCGGCGCGCCTCGGCGACCTCGGGCGCGCTGAGCCGTTGTTCGAGTAGCGGACGCAATTGCTGGCCAGCGGCATCGCCGCCGGCGGCGGCCAGCGTGGCCCACATGGCGGCGGCGACCGGATCGGCCTCGACCCCGCGACCGGTGGCATGGAAGGCGGCCATCCAACCTTGGAGACGCGCATCGCCCTGTTCCGCGCCGAGACGGGTGTAGGCGGCGGCCTGTTGCGGATCGATCGGATGTCCGCCGATGCCTTCGAGATAGAGCCGCGCGAGGAAGTACGCCGCCAGCGGCTCGTCAGCCGCCAGCGCCTGCTGCAAGAGCGTATGCGCCTCAAACACCCGCTCGGGCGCGCGCCCGCCTTGCGCGTCGGCGATCAGCAGCGAGGCCAGCGCCGTGCGCGCGGGTTCATGCCCGTCCGCGATCGCTTGCTCGAACCAAGCTTCCGCCTGGGCCCGATCGCGGGGCACGCCGTCTCCGCGCAGGGACATCCAAGCGCGCTTCAAGGCGAAATGCCCATCTCCGGCCCGCGCCGCGCGCGCATACCAGCGCGCCGCCTCGGTCATGTCGGGCTCTACACCCCGCCCCTCCTCGAACAACCAACCGAGATAGCCCATCGCGGTCGGCGAGCCGCTCTCGGCGGCCTCCTCGAATGCGCTCCGCGCCGCCTCCCACTGCGGTGGTTCTTGGCGCATGAGCGCGTGCGCCTGCCGCTCGGCGGCAGCGAGGTCGCGCTGGGGCTGGTTCGCGTTTGCGGGCTCATTGGCACTTGCGTGCCCCTTGGGAGTGGCATGCTCGCCCGCGTCGGCAGCGAACGCCAGCGCAGACCATGCAAGCATCGCCAGCGCGGCGATGAGCAGCAGCCGAGCAGCGGCGCAATGGCGAGGGCGAAGCTGTGGCCCGCAAAGCATGGTGGGTCACCTATCTGTCGAAACCTGATCCAAAAACGCGCAGCTTAATGGATCAAGATGACAATTCGATGACAGCAGACCCCATCGCACAAGTCAGCGCACTCTCAGCGATCAAAGCGCAAAGTCGCCGCCAAGAGGCTCTGGCCCTTCCACCACCGGGAGCGTCAGCTCGTTGCCCCAATGCGACCAGCCGCCGTTGTAGAGGCGAACATCCTCGTAACCCAGATGCTTGAGCTGAAGATAGGTCAACCCCATGCGGAAACCGTCGTGGCAATAGACGTAGATCGTCCGGTCCTTCGACAGCGAGGAGTACAGCGCCGAGAGCCGCTCGTCGGGGCGCCATTTGCCGGTCGCGCCATCGATGCCATCGAGGCTGACGATGTTGATCGCGCCTGGGATGTGGCCACCCATGATCGAGTGGCGAATCACCTCGCCGGTGTACATATCGCGTGGGCGCGCATCGACCAAGACCACGTTCGGATCACGCCGCGAGACGACGTCGTCGTAGATGTCGGACCATTCGACGAACAGCGCTGGATTGGCCTCGCTCAGGGTCACCGATCCGCGCGCGGGCGGTGGCGCCGCCTCCTTGCTCAGCTCGTTGAACACGGTCCACTCCAGAGTGCCGCCGTTGAGGATCTTGACCTGGTCCATCGCGAACCCATAGAGGTCGAGCAGGTGGTAGAGCCGCGAGACGAGCGCGGTGCTGGAGTCGTCGTACAGAACCAGGGTCGAATCATCGTTCACGCCCCATCCGCGCAGTGTCTCCTGGAAGACCTCGCGCGATGGAAAGCGCATGATCGGGCTGGCCTGGTTGTCACCCAGATCCTTGAAACGCTGGACCTGCATCGCGCCGGGGATGTGCCCGACGGTGAAGTAACGATGCGGGTGATAACGCACCTCGAGCACGACCACATTCTCGTCCTCGAGACGATCGGCCAGCCAGTCCGCGTCGACCAGGAAATCGGGGGCGGCGAAGGCGCTCAACGGCAGCCAGAGCGCCGCCAGCAGGATGAGCGGGGAAAAGGATCGGGTGATCCGGTGTAATGAATGCAGCATGCGAGTTCTCTATAGATTGGGTGGTGGTTTGACAGCGTAGATCTGGCCG
>PWTO01000245.1 GCA_003562815.1 Chromatiaceae bacterium
GTCTGCATGCTCCTCTGCCACACCCGGGAACGGCACCTCCTTTTCCATCCGGCAACTCTCTGGCCGTAGCCGAGATGATTTACTTAACCTGGGTTGACTTAAGTTAAGTTAAGTTAAGTTAAGTTAAGTTTGGTTGCGATAAGTTGGGTTAGGTTGTGTCAACGTGCGTCACGACTGGTCAGGAGCGGGCCTGATCAGGATACGTGTAAATTTCTGCCAGCTCGGTCTTGGGTCAGCTACTCTCCGACCTCGCGCAAGAGTCGCTGAACGATATCGTCGGATGCGTAAAGCCCAGTTTCCCGCAATCGCTGGACAACCGGTCCAGCGTGCTCCATCAGTCCTGCAGCTTTTGCTCGGCCGATGATGCCCAAGGCGCCGATCATCGAGAGCCCCATCGCCTTCGCACAGCGCCGGGCCTCGATGTCGTTTAAGAGCGCGCACTCAACGTGCTGGATGCGTGGCTGAGCTATGCACGACGCGCTGAACGGTGCTGACGCCGATACCTAGCTCCGCAGCGATCTTCTTGATCCCTTTACCCTGTCGTCGCGCTGATCGGATGCGTTCCTCGATGACCTCAGACGTCCGGGGCCTGCCGAGGATTTTGCCCTGTGCCCGCGCGCGCTCAAGCCCGGCGCGAACCCGCTCGCGGATCATCGCCCGTTCGAACTCAGCAAACACACCGCACATCTGGAACATGGCCTTGCCAGCCGCTGTGGTGGTGTCGATGCCCTGCTGATGCAGATACAGATCAACGCCTTTGGACTGCAGATCCGAAAGCAGCGCGACGAGCTGCTGCAACGAGCGTCCCAATCGATCCACAGACCATGCCATCACCACATCGATTTCCCGTCGCACGATGGCTTGGTAGAGGCGCTCGTAGGCGAGTCGTTGATCCCGTCCCTTGGCGCCGCTGATGCCGTGGTCAATGTACTCAGCGGCAATATGCCAGCCTTGGCGCTCGGCGACGGTTCTCAACGCTTGGAGTTGATTATCCGGCGTCTGCTCCCCGGTCGAGACGCGCGCATAGATGGCTACCTGCTTGCTCATCGTCCTGAGCTTATACGAAAAACAAGTGTTTTTGGTACCCTCGGCAGCCCTCGCGCAAGCCCTTGAAATGCCATGGCGTGGCTGCGCCGATTTCACAGGGGTTTTCCGTACCCCGAACTGGAGGTCGCAACAGCGATGGCCTCGATCGAGCGCACCGCCTATCCGCGTTTCTCACAGCAGCTTAGCGATCAGGAGTTGGACGATCGCTTCGGTCCGACGACCGAGGAAGCGGCGTGGGTGCTCTGGCACTCTTCCAGCAATGAGGAGCGACTGACGTTTCTTGTCATGCTTAAGTCCCTGCAGCAGCTGGGCTACTTCCCCGTGTTGGACGAGGTGCCCGAGCAAGTGCTCGCGTTCTTACGTACGGTCCTAAATCTCCCTGCTTCTACAGCCCTGATCGATAGCCGGAGCAGATCACACACGCTGTCCCGACAACGCACGCTGATCCGCACTCAGTTGGGCATGTGCCGTTACGGTGAAGGCGGTGAAACGGTCATCACCCCCGTGATCCGCTCAGCAGCGCTGACCATGAGCGATCCCGCCGATCTGATCAACCTTGCGATCGAGACCTTGATCAAGGCCCACGTGGAGCTGCCGGCGTTCAGCGCGCTCGATCGCGTCGTCGGGCATGTGCGCCAAGAGGTTCACGCCAAACTCTATCAGTCGATCACCGCGGACCTCACTTCCACGCTGGCAACGACCCTCGACGCGCTGCTCGACGTTCCGCTGGGCGAGAGCATCTCACCCTTCGCGCGCTTCAAAGAATCCCCCGGACCGGCGACCTTGCACCATATCCGGCAGTGGTCCGATCGCCTGGCAGAGCTGGACGACATCATCGATCCCAAGCCACTCCTCAAAGGAGTTGCCCACACCAAGATCCGCCAGTTCGCCGCCGAGGCCTCACGGATGCAGATCGGCGACCTGCGCGACCTGACCCAGCCTGGCAAACGCCACACCCTACTGCTGTGCTTCCTGTTTCAGGCTCAAGCTGGAACACGCGACGAACTTGTGGAGATGTTTCTGCGACGAATGCGCAAGACTCGTCACGCCGCCAAGGAAAAGCTGCGAGCGCTTCAGGAGAAGCACCAATCCATGGAGGAGTCGCTGATCGGTGTCCTCGGACAGGTTCTCAACCAGGCAAGAGATGATTGCAGCGACCATGATCTCGGGAATCGCGTCCGACAGGTCCTCGACGCTGAGGGTGGTGTCGATCTGCTTGGTACCCAGGTCGACTCCGTCTCCGCCTATCACCAGGGCAATGATTTGCCACTGCTGTGGCAGTTCCACGTCAACCATCGCTCGGTGCTGTTCCGGGTGTTGGAGCTGATCGGACTGTCCTCGACCACACAAGACAGCGCCCTGATCGATGCATGGCGCTACGTCTTACACCATCGTCGAGCGCGACTGACCCTCCTCCCCAAAGGCATCGACCTCGCTTTTCTCTCGCAGCGGTGGATCGCCTTTGTCGAAACACCGGATGCGCGTGGAATCCCGGCACTGGAGCGTCGCGCATTGGAGATCTGCATCTTCATCCACATCGCTGAGGCCCTCCAGGCCGGCGATCTCTGCGTGCCCGGATCAGCGGCCTACGCCGACTACCGTAGCCAGCTGTTGTCCTGGGAGGCATGCACCATCCGTCTGCACGCTTACTGTGCCGAGATGGAGATTCCGGTGTCTGGTAGCGCCCTGGTGGCCGATCTTCGTCATCGGCTCAACGAACTGATCAAAAAGGTCGATAAGGGGTTTCCGGGCAACAGCGATCTCAGCATTGATCCCGACGGCACACCCCATCTGAAACTGCAGCGCGCCAAGCCGCCGCCGACCGCGCTAAAAGCCTGTCGAGAGGAGGTCCACGCTCGCATGCCGGAGCGTCACCTGCTCGATGTCCTGAAGCGTGTCCACCACTGGGTCCCGTACACCCGCCACTTTGGTCCACCCTCGGGCTCGGACCCGAAACTGTCCGATGCTATTCAGCGTTATCTATTCACCGTGTTCGGTTTCGGCTGCAATCTCGGTGCGAGTGAGACCGCTCGGCATGCGCCCGAGAGCATCAACCGACAGAGCTTGCAGCGGATCAACGCCCAGCACGTCGATGCCAACAAGCTCGAGGCGGCCGTTGCGGACATCGTCAACCAGTACCGACGTTTCGAGCTACCGAACTGTTGGGGCTCCGAGAAGGTGGCGATCGCCGACGGCACCCAGATGGAGTTACGTGAGAACAACCTGCTCGGCGAGCGCCACATCCGCTATGGCGGATTCGGCGGCATTGCCTACCATCACGTTTCGGCGACCTACATCGCGCTGTTCAGCAAGTTCATCGCCTGCGGTGTCTGGGAGGCCGTCTATATTCTCGATGCGCTGCTTGAGCAGCGCTCTGAGATGCAGCCAGATGTCCTCCATGCCGACACCCAGGGACAGAGCGAGCCTGTCTTCGGCCTGGCACATCTGCTCGGGATCAAGCTCTTCCCTCGTATGCGCAACTGGAACAGCGTGGTCTTCTACCGACCGGAAAAGGGGTGCCGCTACCGGCATATCGACGCGTTGTTCAGCAAGTCCATCGATTGGGCGCTGATCGAGACCCATTGGCAGGACATGATGCAGGTCGTGCTGTCGATCCAGGCCGGCAAGATTCTGCCCTCGACCTTGCTGCGAAAGCTCGGCAGCCACAGCCGCCAGAACAGACTGAACCGAGCGTTCCGCGAGCTCGGACGCGTGATCCGCTCGCTCTTCCTGCTGCGCTACATTTCTGAGGCGGATCTGCGTCGCAGCATCCGTGCTGAGACAACCAAGGTGGAGTCTTACAACGACTTCCTCGACTGGGTCGGCTTCGGCGGTCCGGTGCTCAAGAGTGATGACCCTGAGGAGCAAGCCAAGCAGGTCAAGTACATGGACCTGGTCGCCAATGTCATCATGCTGCACAACGTCCATGATTTGACCGCCATCCTCGCCGACATGGAGACCGAAGGCTGGAAGCTGAGCCGGGAGCTTCTCGCGGCGCTGAGCCCGTATATGCGCGATCACCTGCGTCGCTTTGGGCGCTATTTGCTCGACATGGATGACATGCCGCCGCCGCTCGCACTCCGAACACTACGGAGCTTAGCTGAGGTTCCAGGCTAGAGCAGAGCTTGCAGAAATTTACACGTATCCTGATCAGGCCCGATCCTCGGCGCGTGCCGCGTCGTCTCAGGATCGGCGGGATGAGGGGGTGGCGGGGCTAGGTCACCGCCAACTGCAGATACAGGGCACGATAGATCGTCACCGCCGGGCACTGCGCGCCGAA
>PWTO01000167.1 GCA_003562815.1 Chromatiaceae bacterium
CACCCACCAGCCGCCGGCGATGAGCCCGATGGCGGCCAGCAGCAGGGCGAGCCTGGGGCGCTGGCTCGGTGGATTCGGTCGATGCCCGGCAGCGGCGTTGCCCGCGTTTCCGACGGTGCGGGGGGAATCGATCTGGCTGTCAGTCTCAGCGCGCGCATTGCCGCTGCCGCGCCGATGCGCAAGCGGCCTTGCGACGTCGGTGCGTTGAGCGCTGATAGGGGAGGGTATCTTGGACCGCATGATGCACTCTGGGATCTTGGGCGCCGATCAAGCTAGTACCGGATAGGCGAGATCCAGCTCGTCCAGCGCGCGCGCCGCGCCGGCTGGGGAGTAGGGCGCGAAACGCAGGGTGTCGGCACCGCTCATCGGGCCGGCGACCTGGCTGAGTCGCGTCAGGCGCGCGCCCTGACGCACCAAGTATATGAGGTAGGTATCGCGCAGCGTCGCGGCGTTGATCTCGCTGGCGTGGGCGATACCCGCATCGGCCGCAAGCAGGCTCAGGCGATGCGTCAGATCCGCGAAGGCGGCGCGGTCTTGGCCCTCCCAGGCTGGCAGCGGCTCGGCATTCGCGGATACCTCGGCGAACAGGGCGCGTAAACGCGGCGGCAGCGGCAGCACGCGGGTGCCAAGATGCAGATCGCCATCGGCAAGGGCGAAGCGGTCATGGGTCAACGCAGCCGCTTCGTCCAGCTGGACACCGCACAGCAGGAGCCCGATCAGTTGGCGTTCGTTGGCATCGGCCAGCTGCCATAGGGCCTCGACTTCAGCGATCATGAGTTGTCGTGGCGCCTGGATGGATGCCTCGGGCCTTGACGCGGGAGCGCTCAGTGCGCCGGTATGTTCGCACCTCGGTAGCCGTGCTCCGGCATCGGCGCTGCTCGCTTGAGCGCCAGCGTCCGTCCCCCAGATGCGCACGCCGGTGACCGGAACGGAGGGCCGTGCGCCTCGTGCCTTGGCGTCGAGCCACATCAAGATGAATACCGTGAGCAGTCCCACGGCGGTCGCTGCAGCCAGCGTTAGCCACAGATCCCGCTCATAGTCAGGGCTGATCGGATCACGCGGCGCGAAAGCCGGCTCGATGATCTCGATCTGCGGGTAGCTGGCGAGTGACGTGGTTTGCAAGCGCGTTCGCTGCGCATCGACCTCGCGCTGCATGTCTTCCAGGCTGCTCACATCCTGTTGCAGAGCCTCGAATTCGGCGAAGCCGGACGAGAACCTCGACGCCCGTGCCTTCTGCTCGGTCAACGCCTGGCGCAGTTCGCGCACACGGCGGTTGGCCAGGTCTGCGGCCTCCCGGGCCTCGGCTAAGGCCTGCTGGCGTCCTTCGCGCTCGACCTCGTCGATACGCGTCTCGAGCCCTTCGAGACGCTCGATAACCCGGCGCTTGTTCGGATCTTTCTGGATGAAGAGTTCGGTGTAACGCTCGCGCAGTTGTTGGGCCTGCGCACGGGCCTGCTCCGCCCGCTGATGCAGGGTCGAGAGTTCGTTCGCGAATCGCTCGGGCAGTGCGCTTCTGCCCATGGTGGCCGAACCCTCGAGGGTGTCGAGACGCGCGCGCGCCGTCCTCGATGCGTCCTCGGCCTCGCCTAACGCCTCCTGCAGCAGATTCAGGCGCTTGAGGGCTTCGTTGCTGTCGCGTCCCAGGGTCACGATGTCGAAGCGTGCCCGAAACTCGTCCAGCATCTTGCGCCTCGTCTGGATGCGTTCTCCCAGCAAGCGGGCGCGCTCGTCGAGTTTGTCGAGTCGATCTCCGACCTGGGTCTCGATCTCGCGCTCGCGTAGGGCTTGGTAGGCGACGAGCCATTCGTTGACGAGGTTGGCCAGCAGGGCGGGTTCGGCACCGGTGGCGGTCAACTCCACCAGGTTGGTTTGAGGCACTAGGGACACGTCCAGCATCGACAAGAGGTCATCCGCTGTCAGGAGCGCAGTGTCTGGGTGGAGTCCGGCGTTCGTATCGCTCGGTAACGCGTCGCGCAGCCGTGTCAGCGTGTCTTCTAAGAGACGACGGCCGAGCAACATGCTGCGCTGAATGGCGACATGCTGGGCGTCGGCCACGGCAGTGCCGAAGCCGCTGCGTTCCTCGGGAACGGTCGTCAGGACCGTGGCGGCGGCGCGATAGACGGGCGGGCGGCTGAAGTTCCACAGGCTCGCCGGTGCTGCGATCACTGTAAAAGCGGCGAAAAACCAGGCGAGGTAGGACCACCTCGGCCGTGCGGGCGGCGGTGGTCGCTCGTGCGCTCCATCGCGGGTGACGACCTCGATCTGGGGCAGCCGGCTGCCACTGCCGTTGGCCCGATGGGATTCGGCGGTCCTTTCAAGCGCTTGGCTGGAGTCTATCCGGTCACGACCGTTGCGGGACATGGATCACATTGCCTTTTTTCTCGACTGTGGGCGTTTAGCTTCTAGCACATGCAGGTGATAGATAGGCCCAAGTCCAGTTCAACGAGCCGCCGATTGATGTCCGACTTGAGGCCCTTGGGACAGACGCGGTGACGAGCCCGCGCTTCAGGCCGACCCTGTCAGCCGCCGCTCCGCCTCGGCATACTTGGCCGCAGTCCGCGCGATGATGGCATCGGGCAGCATCGGGCCGGGCGGGGTCTTGTCCCACGCCAGGGTCTCGAGGTAGTCGCGGACGAATTGCTTGTCGAAGCTCGGCGGGCTGGTGCCTGGCCGGTATTGGTCGACTGGCCAGAAGCGTGAGGAGTCCGGGGTCAGCACCTCGTCGATCAGGTGCAGCTGGCCGTCGGTGTCGAGGCCGAATTCAAACTTGGTGTCGGCGATGATGATGCCGCGCTCGAGGGCGTAGGAGGCGCTCTCTTGGTAGATGCGCAGGCTGATCGCGCGCACCTGTTCGGCGAGTTCGGCGCCGATGCGTTCAACGGCGCCGGCGAAGTCGATGTTCTCGTCATGATCGCCGATGGCGGCCTTGGTCGAGGGAGTGAAGATCGGCTCCGGCAGGCGATCGGCTTGGCGCAGGCCGGGCGGTAGCGCGATGCCGCTGACCGCGCCGCTGGCCTGGTAGTCCTTCCAGCCCGAGCCGATCAGATAGCCGCGCACGATGGCCTCAATCGGCAGTGGATCGAGCTTGCGTACCACCAGGGCGCGCTCGCCGAGCACGCGGCGCTGCTCGGGATCGGCGACGAAGGTCTCGACCGACAGCTCAGTGAGCTGGTTGGGAACGATGCGCGCGGTGCGCTCGAGCCAGAAGCGGCTGACGCGGGTGAGTACCTCGCCCTTGCCGGGGATCGGCTGTGGCAGCACCACGTCGAAGGCGGAGAGGCGATCGCTGGTGACAATCAGCAGGTGCTCATCGCCGGCGGCGTAGATGTCGCGGACCTTGCCGCGATTCAGGAGCGGCAGTTCGCTGAGGTCGGACTGATAAAGGGTGCTCATCTCGTTTGCGGGTGGCTTGGCTGAGCTGCGACTATACCAATCTTGGCGGCACGGTCAGCGGGCCGCTGCGGTGGATGAGAATCACGATGAGCGCCTGTGCGGCATCGTCTATGCGGATGATCCGCGTGTGCCGAGCCTGGTCAAGATCTACGATCCGAATAATTTGGGGGTGGTCTGCGGCGCCAGCAGCAATCCACCGCTGCCGGGTTGGGTGATGAGCAAGCTGCCGCCGGTCGATCTGCCGGCGACCCAACTGGTGCCGAAAGGGCGCCGGCGCTGGTGGCAGGCGCTGTTCGGCTAATCCTGAAACCCGGGTAAGCCGCTCGACATCCGCGAGCGGCCCAGGCACCAACCGCTGCTGTGTCCGCCTCGGCTGTTTCGGTCCGCTATACTGTTTTATGCTCGCCACATCCTAGCAGCGGGCGATTCGCCCCGGTCGACTGACGAGCAAAAAACAGTTCCTTGATTTGTTATCGAGGTTATCTATAATCGCTTTTTATGAGCAAGCGATACAGCATCGGCGAGTTTGCCAAGCGCATTGGCCGCTCGCCCCAGACGATCCGGCGCTGGGAAACCGAGGGGAAACTGCAAGCCAAGCGGCTACCCTCAGGACATCGGTACTTCGATGAATCCGACGTGCGCATGATGCTGGGCGGAGCGCCGAAGACCCGCGACGTGGTGGTCTACTGCCGCGTCTCGAGCGCGGGCCAGAAGGCTGATCTCGCCTCCCAGGTCAGCGCGATGGAAACCTACTGCCTGAATGCTGGGATCGCGGTCGATGAGTGGATACAAGAGATCGGCGGCGGCATGAACTTCAAGCGCAAGCGCTTTCTCGCCCTGGTCGATCGCATCCAGCGCGGGGAAGTGCGCCAACTGCTGATCGCCCACAAAGACCGCTTGATGC
>PWTO01000281.1 GCA_003562815.1 Chromatiaceae bacterium
AACGGCATCGAGATGGAACGCGACGAGAACGGCGCCCGTGGGATTTTCCTGCGGGCTTTGGTGGATTCGCCCATCCTCATCGAGGGTGCGCGTTAGCGTATGTTAACGAAACAGAATCAGGAGAAGCAACCATCATGGCGATTTCGTTGAGTAAGGGCGGTAACGTCAGCCTTTCCAAGGAACAACCGGGCTTGAAGCGCATCCTGATCGGTCTCGGCTGGGATGCCCGGGCGAGCGACGGGCATGATTTCGACCTCGACGCCTCGGCCTTCATGCTCGGCGCGACGGGCAAGGTGCCGAACGATCAGGCCTTCATCTTCTACAACAACCTCGTTTCCACCGACGGTTCGGTTGAGCACACCGGCGATAACCTGACCGGCGACGGCGAGGGCGATGACGAGGTGATCAAGGTTACGCTCGATCAGGTCTCTGAGCAGGTGCACTCGGTTGCCATCACCGTCACCATCCATGACGCCGAGGCCCGCCGTCAGAATTTTGGCCAGGTGCGTAATGCCTTCATCCGCATCGTCAACGACGAGACCGGCACCGAGATCGCGCGCTACGACCTGTCCGAGGATTACAGCACCGAGACGGCGATGATCTTCGGTGAGGTCTACCGCCACGAGACCGAGTGGAAATTCCGCGCCATCGGCCAGGGTTACTCGGGTGGACTGGCGGCCATGTGCAAACAATACGGTGTCAATATCGCCTGATCAGGAGGCTCGCATGCGCCGCTTACCGGTCTATCTCGTGCTCGATGTGTCGGGGTCCATGCAGGGTGAGCCGATCGAGGCCGTGCGCCAGGGTGTCCAACTGCTCATCAGCACGCTGCGCAAAGATCCCTATGCGTTGGAGACCGCCGCGCTGTCGGTGATTCTGTTCGATGCCAAGGCGCGTCAGGCGGTCCCGCTGACCGAACTCATGGCCTTTCAGGCGCCCAAGATCGAGGCTGGAAGCACCACGTCGCTGGGCGCCGCGCTCGAGCTGACCAAGACCTGCATCGAGCGCGAGGTGCAAAAGACCACGGCGGACGCCAAGGGCGACTGGAAACCGCTGGTGTTCATCATGACCGATGGCCACCCCACCGATGACTGGCGCCGGGGGCTCGACGTCTTTCGCCAGGCCAAGACCGGTCTGGTGATCGCCTGCGGCGCCGGTCCCGACGCCGATACCACGGTCTTGAAAACCATCACCGAGGCCGTGGTCAGCCTCGATACCGCCGACAGCAGCACCATCGGCGCCTTCTTCAAATGGGTCTCGGCGTCGATCTCGACCTCGTCGAAGAAGGTCGATCTGACCAAAGCGGATTCCAGTGAGATCAACGAGCTGCCGCCGCCGCCACCGCAGATCAATCTCGTGACCTGAGGACTTGGCCACCGGCGAGCACGAGGACAGGGCAACAGCACTCGATGGAGGCATCGTGAGGCGACTTCCGGTCTATTTGCTGCTCGATACATCCGGCTCCATGCGCGGCGAGCCTATTGAGGCGGTCAACACGGGCATCCGCGTCATGGTCAGCGCCTTGCGACAAGATCCGCATGCGTTGGAAACCGTGCATGTGAGCCTCATCACCTTCGATCACGCGGCAACCGTAGTGACGCCCCTGACGGCGCTCGACGAGCTGCAGGTACCGGTCATCGCCACGCCGCAGTCCGGGCCCACGCACCTCGGGCTCGCCCTGCAAACCCTGCGTGGCCGGGTCCTGGCGGAGGTCAAAAAATCGACCCCGGCGTCGAAGGGCGACTGGGCGCCATACCTGTTCGTGATGACCGATGGCAAGCCGTCCGATCTGCAAGTGTTCGCAGAGCAGTGTCCGCTGGTGCGAGCGCTTGGCTTTGCCAGCATCATCGGCTGTGTCGCCGGACCCAAGGCGCGCAAGGAGGATCTTGAACCCCTGTGCGATCACATCGTGACGCTGGATACCCTCGATAGCGCCGCCTTCAGCGGCTTCTTCAAATGGGTGACCTCGACGATCTCGGGCGGCAACAAGACGGTCGGCGCGGCGGCGTCGGTCAAGCTGCCACCGCCGCCGCCAGAGATTCAGGTTGTCTTCTGAGCGCGCTGGTGCGAGCACGACGATGACGGATCAAGACAGCGCGCAGAACGCACTGCCACGACCGGTCGAGCGCGCCTGGACGCAGCTGCTCGAAGCCCTGCGGCAGGCCGGCGTGCCGAGCGCCGAGGAGGGCGCCTATGGCTTCGGCGGGCTGCCGCCGGAGGTACGCCGGGTGCTGACCTTCATCGATCGGCGCTGGCCAGGCGCTTATGCAGCGAGCGATTCTGCCACCAAGATCGAGGAGACCGACATGCCACCTGCTCCCGCCGATCCTCCCATCGTCGCCACCGAGCAACCGGCAGTGGACGCCGCCGAGGTGACGCCCGATGCTGCCGAGGGGATGTCGATGGCGGTCTCCAAGCAGACCATCTTGCTCAAAAACGCCCGTATCGATCAGCCTTACCAGGAGACGATCGCGCTGGAAGGGGTCGATGAGCTGGAACTCATCGACGATGCCGACACCGGACTCGCTCTCGACCCTGAGCAGGACGCGGCGATCCTCAAGGGCCTCCCTCGACACAGCGGCGATTTCCTGCTGCGCCTGCGCGGCTGGCGCGCCGATCGGCCCTGCGAGATCAGCGCGCATCTGGCGGTGATCCCCGATCCCAAATCGCTCTGGGTGTCCAAGGAGAGCGATCGCGAGGATCCGTTCTGGAAGCCGGATGCGGTGTTCCAGCGCGTCGAAGGCGAATTACTGTGTATCGGCGCCAGCAAGCGCGGGCGCGCGCACGCTAAGGATGGGCTGTTTCGAGACGATCACGTCGGGGTCAGTGTCGATGCCGCGAGCGGTTGGCACATCGCCGCCGTCGCCGATGGCGCCGGTAGCGCGAGGTTCTCCCGGCGCGGCTCGCAGATCGCCGTTGACAGCGTCATCGAGCACTTACCCGCGCGGCTGCAAACGCATGTCAGCCCCCATCTCGACGCCCTGGTCGCGGCCTATCTGAGTCAGGCGCCCGATGCCGAGGCGAGACTCAAGGGCCAGCTCTATCGGGCACTCGCTGCGGCCGCTTTCGACGCCGCCAAGGCCATCGAGGCGGAAGCGGCCGCCCATGACCAGACCGCCGCCGCCTTCTCGACGACCCTGGTCGTCGGGGTGGCCCGCAAGCTCGAGGACGGTTGGTTTTTCGCCGCGTTCTCGGTCGGCGATGGCGGGGCTGCGGTCTTCGATCTGGACGCTGAATCCCTGACCACGCTGAGCCTACCCGACAGCGGTGAGTTCGCCGGTCAGACACGCTTTCTGCACAAGTCCGAGTTCGTCGATTACGAGGCGGTCGCGAAACGCATCTTTTTCGCGGTGCGGCCCAGCTTCACCGCGATGATCCTGATGACCGATGGCATCACCGATGCCAAATTTCCGACCGAGACCCTGTTTGCGCAGCACGCCCAGTGGTTCGCGTTTTGGCGCGATGATCTCGCTCAGGCCGTCGAGTTCTCGCGCGCCAACGCCGATCTCCAAGCGCAACTCCTGGCCTGGCTCGATTTCTGGTCGCCGGGCAATCACGACGATCGCACGCTCGCGGTCCTGGTGCCCTAGAGGAAAGAACGCCATGGCGGTCATCAGGCTCACGACGACCGACGGCCAGCCGGTTGAATACGAAGACGAACTCATCGCCCAGGGCGGCATGAAGGATGTCTATTTCAGCCCCGACCGCGCCTATGTCGTCGCCTTCTTCCGCGACCCGCTCGACGCTCAGGGCCAGGCGCGCTTGCGAGCGATCGTCGGTCCCTATCGCCAGGGCATCTTCGAGAACGAGGGCGGGGCCTATTGGCGCGACCTGTTTTGCTGGCCGACGGCGGTGGTCGAGCAGGACGGTCGCACCGGTGTCGTCGTGCCGGTGTATCAGCCGACGTTTTTCTTCGCCCACGGCTCGGTCAATGATGACATGCTCGGTATCAAGGGCAAGGAAAAGGAAGGCAAGTGGTTCGCGAGCGCGTCCAACCGCGCCAAATACCTCCCTGCGGAGGAGAAAGGGAACTGGCTGACGCACTTGCAGATCTGCCTGATGATCAGTCGCGCGATTCGCCGGCTGCATGCCGCCGGACTCGCCCATTCCGATTTATCCTACAAAAACGTGCTGGTCGATCCGGTCACCGGCAGGGCCTGCGTGATCGACATCGATGGTCTGGTGGTGCCGGGCAAGTTCCCGCCGGATGTGGTTGGCACGCCGGACTTCATCGCCCCCGAGGTGGTCGCGACCCAGCATCTCGAGAAGACCGATCCCGCGCGCACGTTGCCCTCGACCCTGACCGACCGCCATGCGCTGGCGGTGTTGATCTATATGTACCTGTTCTACCGGCATCCGCTGCGCGGCGGCAAAGTTCACGACATGGACCCGGGCCAGGACGAAACGCTCGCAATGGGCGAGCGAGCGCTCTTCGTCGAACATCCGTCCGATGCCAGCAACCGCGTCAGGGCCGAGCGCCTGACCCCGGCCCAGCGGCCTTGGGGCGATCCGGCCAGCATGCCGTACACCATCGCCGGCCCCCTGTTGACGGACTTGTTTCGCAAGGCCTTCATCGATGGCTTGCATGCGCCCTTGGAGCGACCCACCCCGTCGGAGTGGGAGAGCGCCTTGGTGCGCACCATCGACATGATTCAGCCCTGCTCGAACCAGTGTGAAATGGGTTGGTACGTCTTCGACAATACGACCAAGCCGAGGTGTCCGTATTGCGGCACGCCGTATCGCGGCCAGTTGCCGGTCTTGAATCTCTATTCCAGCCGTCATAGTGGCGCTTATCAGCCGGATAATCACCGGGTGATGGTCTGGGATGGTCAATCGCTTTTCCCCTGGCATGTCACGCGCACGCTCTTTCCCAATGAGCATCTCAGTGCCGCCGAACGCAAGCGCGTCGGCTATTTTCAACGCCATCAGGGCGACTGGTATCTGGTCAATGAGGCCATGCCACAGATGTACGATGTCGGCGCGAAACGGGATGTGCCCATCGGCGGCTATGTGAAGCTGCTCGATGGCACGCAGCTCTTGCTCTCGCGCGAGGAGGGCGGCCGACTCGTGCAGGTGCAATTGGTGCTCGGCGAGGGCTAGAGCGAGGTCCAGCACGGCTGCAGGGGGGCGAGGTCTCCAGCGGGTTCGCAGAGACCAGCGCCAGCGCGCGCCGGCATCAGAGCGTGCGCGCCAGAGTCCAGATATCAACCTGCTCACAGCCGCCGCGCTGCAGCACCTGCGTCAACTCCGAGACCGTGGCGCCGGTGGTGACCACATCGTCAAGGATCGCCAGATGCCGGGGCAATGGCCCGATGACCTCGAAGGCATCGCGCAGGTTGATCAGACGCAACCGTTGGTTTAGCGTCGTCTGCGCCTGAGTCGCTCGGGTGCGCCGGCAGCAGCGGTGGTTGACGGGAATGTCCAGTCGGCGTTCGACCACCCGCGCCAACTCCAACGCCTGATTGTAACCGCGCGTTCGCAAGCGGCGCGGATGTAGGGGCACCGGCACGATCGCCGCCGGCGGCTGCCAGTCGGGGCGCTCGCTTGCGGCGCTCAGCGCATCGGCTAATAGCTCGCCGAGCAAGCGAATCACATTCATTTTCGAGCGGAATTTGATGTCGATGACCAGCGAGGACAGGGGCTCTTCGTAGCGAAAGGCGGCCGTGCAGCACGCGAAGGGCGGTGGCGCTTGCTGACAGCGACCACAGAGGCGGCCCATGCCCGTGCCCGAGATGGAGAACGGCTGTGCACAGCGCGCGCAATGCGCGCCAATCAGCGGCAGATCGTCCGCGCAGCCCGCGCAGAGGTCGCGTCCGGCCTCGCCGGGCGCGCCGCAGAGCACGCAAGTAGGCGGATAGAGCAGCGCCAAGGCCCGCTCTGCGAAGCCGTGCAAGGGGGATCGTGTGCGACGGGCGATAGGCATGGCCTATGACTACGCGTCGGGCATATAAATCGCTAACTGCTTGTTTTTCCATACCCGCCAATATCCGTGCCTGATGGTTATTGCCAATAATGCCGCAGAAAAAGCGTTCGACTTTTGCGTATTTCGCGATCTTCTGCTACGTTTACTCATACCATTCACATTAAAAAAGGCTTTAGTCATGGATACGTCCGTTAATAATGTCGTCAACGCATCGCTGTACATGAATCAAGCGCAGACCGCGCAACAGGCGCAGATGCAAATCCTTCGGGAGGCGCTAGATAATCAGAAAGATCAGGTCGCTGCTTTGATGGACTCCTCGATGGCAGGCTCGGGTACAGACTCGAATGCTAACCTGGCATCCGAGGGTAACCTTGGCACCCAAGTCAATACCTACGCCTGACGTCATCCTTCGAGTCGGCTCGATCTCCTGTCAACCGCAAGTGCGGTTTTTGGTTGACAGGGCCGAGCCGATGGTTAGGCTAGCAGTTTATGCACGGCGGCCTGCCCCTGCGCCGCGACTCCAAAACCTGCTGCCGGATCTGCGTTATGTCGTCCTCTCTACCGTGTGCCCCCGTCTCGCCTGAAGACACAGCGCCGATCCGTCACGACTGGTCGCTCGAGGAGGCGCGCGGGTGCCTGGAACAGCCGTTCAACGATCTGCTGTTCGCGGCCCAATCGGCGCATCGCGCGCACTTCGATCCGAACCGCATCCAAGTCAGCACCTTGCTCAGCATCAAGACCGGCGCCTGTCCAGAAGACTGCGGCTACTGCGCGCAGAGCGCCAAACACGACACCGGCCTCGAACGCGAGCGCCTGCTGCCGGTCGACGAGGTGCTGCAGGCCGCGCGCGCCGCGCGTGAGCAAGGCGCGACCCGCTTCTGCATGGGCGCGGCCTGGCGCAACCCGACTGACAACAACCTAGAGCAGGTCATCGAGATGGTGCGCGGGGTCAAGGCGCTGGGCCTGGAGACCTGCGTCACGCTTGGGATGCTAGAGCAGGAGCAGGCCCAACGCCTGCGCGCGGCGGGGCTCGACTACTACAACCATAATCTGGACACCTCGCCCGAGTTCTACGGCCAGGTGATCAGCACCCGCACCTATCAAGACCGCTTGCAGACGCTCGACTATGTGCGTGAAGCCGGCCTCAAGACCTGCAGCGGCGGCATCCTCGGCATGGGAGAATCGCGTCGCGACCGCGCCGCGCTGCTGTGCCAGCTCGCCAACCTGCCAGCGCATCCAGAATCGGTGCCGATCAACCTGCTGGTGCAGGTCGAAGGCACGCCCTTATTCGGCACTGAGGCGCTCGATCCGTTCGAGCTGGTGCGCACCATCGCCACCGCCCGCCTCATGATGCCGGCCTCCTATGTGCGCCTGTCAGCCGGGCGCGCCAGCCTCTCCGACGAGCTGCAGGCGCTGTGTTTCGCCGCCGGCGCCAACTCAGTGTTCCATGGCGATCGCCTGCTCACCACCGACAACGCCGAGGCCGCGCGCGATCGGCAACTCTTTGCCCGTCTCGGTTTGCAGCCGGAAGTCGCCGAGTTCGAGGGACGCGATCGCCCCGGCGCCTGTCACAAATCCATCGATCGCCAGACCTCGGCGAGGCCATCTGCAGCGGGCGAATGATCGATCTAGCCTCGGAACTGACCGCGCTACGTCAGGCCGGCCTGTACCGCCAACGCCGCCTGCTCAGCGGGCCCCAGGGGGTGCGCCCGCGCATCGATGGCCGCGAGCGGCTCGCCTTCTGCAGCAACGACTATCTTGGCCTTGCCGCACATCCGGCGGTGATCGAGGCTCTGCGCGACGGTGCCGTGCGCGACGGCGTCGGCAGCGGTGCCTCGCATCTGATCACCGGCCATCACCAGGCCCACGCAGCGCTCGAAGACGCGCTCGCCGCCTTCCTCGGCCGCGAGCGCGTGCTGCTGTTCTCGACCGGCTACATGGCCAACCTCGGCGTCATCCAGGCCCTCTGCGGGCGTGGCGATCAACTCCTCGCCGACCGTCTCAACCACGCCTCGCTGTTGGATGGCGCCCAACTCAGCCAAGCGCGGCTGCGGCGCTATCCGCATGCCGATACCGACCGACTCAAGACCATGCTCGGCAGTACCCATCGCAGCGCAGGTCAGAGCGCAGGCGGCCACCTGATCGTCAGCGACGGCGTGTTCAGCATGGACGGCGACCTCGCGCCGATACCAGCGCTCGCCACCATCGCCAACGCAACCGGTGCCACGCTCATGATCGACGACGCCCACGGCATCGGCATCCTCGGCGCCCAGGGGCGTGGCAGCCTCGAACATCTCGGTTTCGATGGGGCAGATGCCCAAACCGCCGTCCCGGTCCTGATCGGCACTCTCGGTAAAGCCCTCGGCACCGTTGGCGCCTTCGTCGCCGGCAGCGCCGAGCTGATCGAGTACCTGATTCAACGCGCACGCAGCTACCTCTACACCACTGCACTGCCGCCGGCGCTCGCCCGCGCCAGCCTCGCGGCGCTGCGGATCGCCGCGCACGAGCACGAGCGGCGCGACCAGCTCCACCGCCTGATCGCCCGCTTTCGCGCTGGCGCTGAAACCCTGGGACTGACCTTGGCCGACTCGCCGACGCCAATCCAACCGCTGATGGCCGGCGATATCGACACCGCCCTGCGCTGGAGCCAATTCCTCGAAGACAACGGCATCCTGGTCACCGCGATCCGCCCACCGACCGTGCCCCAAGGCACCGCCCGCCTGCGCATCACCTTCTCGGCTGCCCACCAAACCGGCGATGTCGATCGCCTGCTTGAGACCCTGGCGAGGCTGCCAAAGCGGCGCTCCAAGAAGCAGCAGCAACAGCCAGCAGCGCTACTGGATCACTAAAGCACGCAAGCACTCACTGTTCCCATCGACGATGCACAACAACCGACCCACTCTCGTCCTGCTCCACGGCTGGGGCATGAACAACGGTGTCTGGGAGGCACTCCCAGCCGCGTTCAGCGAGCGCTTCCACCTGCATCCCATCGAGCTTCCCGGCCACGGCAACGCACCCTTTCAACCACACTGGCGAGATCTGCCGGACTGGGCCGACGCCGTGCTCGCCCAAGCCCCCGAGCAGGCCATCTGGCTGGGCTGGTCGCTCGGCGCTCTGGTCGCGCTGCAGGCTGCGCTCCAGACCCGCACCCCAGGTCGTCCCCTCGGCCCCGGCCAGCAGGCTCCGGCGCTGGACGTCGCGGCTCGGGACGTCGCACCACGCCGCCGCGCGCCCTCGCGCATCAGCGCCCTGATCCTGGTCACCGCCAACCCGCGCTTCGTCCAATCCGTGGATTGGCGCGCCGCCATGCCTGCCAGCACCTTCGACGGCTTCCACACCGCGCTCCTCGACGATCCCGCCGCGACGCTCGAGCGCTTCCTCTCGCTCCAGGTGCGCGGCAGCCAGGACGCCCGTCAGACCCTGCGTCGCCTGCGCGCTGGCATCGCCGAGCGCCCCCAGCCGCAACCCGAGGCACTACTCGCCGGCCTTGACCTGCTGCGCGAGGACGACCTGCGCGCGCGCCTCGCCGACATCCAACAACCCGCGCTCTGGCTGTTCGGCGAGCGCGATACCCTGGTGCCAGCCGCCGTCGCCGAGCGGGTTGCGCTGTTGATGCCCCAGGCCCAATGTCGAACCATCGCCGGTGCCGCCCATGCGCCCTTGCTCTCGCACGGCAACGAGGCCGCTGAGCTCATCACCGCCTTTCTCGACGAGACCACTCCATGAACCCGATCGACAAACGCGCCACCCGCCGCGCCTTCGAGCGCGCCGCGCCCAGTTATGACGAAGCCGCCGTGCTGCAGCGCGAGATCGGCACGCGCATGCTCGAGCGGCTCGACTATGTGCGCCTGCGCCCGGCGACCATCCTCGAACTCGGCTGCGGCACCGGGCAGGGCATCGACGCTCTGGCCAAGCGCTGGCGCCAATCCCGGATCATCGCCCTCGACCTCGCCGAGGCGATGCTCCAGCGCGCCCGGCGCCGGGGCACCTGGCTGAACCGCCCGCGCCCGCTCTGCGCCGACTTGGAGGCCTTGCCATTGGCTAACGACTCGGTCGATCTGGTGATCTCCAACGCCACCCTGCAATGGGCTGGCGATCTCGCGCGCGCCTTCGCCGAGCTGCGGCGCGTGTTGCGCCCCGAAGGTTTGCTGATGTTCACCACCTTCGGCCCGGACACCCTGATCGAGCTGCGCCGCGCGTGGGCTACCGCCGATGGCGGTGCCCATGCGCATGTCAGCCCGTTCCTGGATATGCACGATATCGGCGATGCCCTGGTCCGGGCCGGTTTCGCCGATCCGGTGATCGATGCCGAGCGCATCGCCATGACCTATGCCAGCGTGCGCGACCTGATGCGCGACCTCAAGGCCATCGGCGGGCGCAACGCGCTGCACGAGCGCCCGCGCGCGCTGACCGGTCGTGCGACCTTAGCGGCGATGGAAGCGGCCTATGAGCAGGCACGGCGCGACGGGCGCCTGCCCTCGACCTGGGAGGTCGTCTATGGCCAGGCCTGGATGCCGGCCGGGGCCAAGGCACCCGCGCAGCAACAGACCGCCGACGGGGTCGCGATCCCGCTCACGGCCATCCCGCGCCGGGCCGCGCGGTGAGTGGGTTAAGCGGTTGCCCATGTCCATGAGATCCATGCCGTGAATGACGAGATTGTCAGTCCTATGGCATCGATCTCGAGACCAGCGCCGGAGCCTGAAAAGACGCACGGGCAGGGACTATTCATCACCGGCACCGACACCGAGATCGGCAAGACCGAGGTCACGCTCGGGCTGATGTCCGCCTTGCAGCAGCGCGGCCAGCGTGTGCTCGGGATGAAGCCGGTTGCCGCTGGTTGTGCGGTCACGGCGGACGGTCTGCGCAACGAGGATGCGCTGCGCATCCAAGCTCAGGGTTCGTTGCCGGTCGCCTATGCGCGGATCAATCCCTACGCCTTCGCGCCGCCGATCGCGCCGCACATCGCCGCCGCGCAAGCCGGTGTCGAGATCGCGCTCGCGCCGATCCAGGCCGCCTACCAGCGGCTGGCGGTACAGGCCGACTGGGTCATCGTCGAAGGCGTCGGCGGCTGGCGTGTGCCGCTGGGGCCGGAACTCACCCTGGCCGACTTGCCGCGAGCGCTCGCGCTGCCCGTGCTGCTGGTGGTCGGCCTGCGGCTCGGTTGTCTGAATCACGCGCTGCTGAGCGCCGAGGCGATCCAAGCCTCGGGCCTGCCACTGGCCGGATGGATCGCCAACGGCGTCGATCCGGCGATGGCCGCCGCCGAGGACAATCTGGCCACGCTCCGCGCTCGGCTGCCAGCGCCCTGCTTGGGAGTGATCCCCTGGCTGCAGCGGCCGACCCCAGTGCAGGTCGCGGATCATCTGAGGCAGAGTTTGAAACGGCTGTCGTGCGCCACCGAGCCGCCATTGCCTTGCGACGGACTCAGACGCGCGCGCTGAGCCGCAACATCTCGGCCGCGTGCGCGCGCGTGGTCTCGGTGATCTCGGTGCCGCCGAGCATGCGCGCGACCTCGTCGATGCGCTGCTCGGCGTCCAGTGGATCGATGCGGGTGAAGGTCCGATCCTCGCGCGTGGACTTCTGCACCCGCAGATGCTGATGCGCCTGCGCCGCGACCTGCGCCAGGTGGGTCACGCAGAGCACCTGCCGGTTCTCGCCGAGGCGACGCAGCAAGCGGCCGACGATCTCGGCGACACCGCCGCCGATGCCGACATCGACCTCATCGAAGACCAGGGTCGGGATGCCGCCGACCTCGGCGGTCGCGACCTGAATCGCGAGGCTGATGCGCGAGAGTTCGCCGCCGGAGGCGACCTTGGCCAGCGGCTGCAGCGGCTGGCCCGGATTGGCGCTGACCAGAAACGCGACGGCGTCGAGACCCTGGCTGCCGATGGTCTCGGCATCGCCAGGCTCGACCTTGACCTGGAAGCGCCCGCCGCCCATGCCCAGCTCCTGCATCGCCGTGGTCACGGTCTCGCTCAGGCGCTGAGCGGCTTCGCGGCGCGAGGCGCTCAGCGCCTCGGCCCGCTCGAGCAGGGCCGCGCGGGCCTGATCGCGCTCAGTGGCCAGCGCCTCGAGCGACTGATCGGCCTGCTCCAGTCGCTGCAGCTCGTCGCGGCGTTCGGCGCTGAAGGCGAGAAACCGCTCGGGCGCGACACGGTACTTGCGGGCGAGGTCATGGATCTGGCCGATACGCTGCTCGACCACCCCGAGGCGGGTCGGGTCCATCTCGAGCCCATCCAGGTAATGGCGCAGGTTCGCGGCCGCTTCCTCGATCTGAACCGTGGCGCCGTCGATCAGCTCGCGGGTCTCGCCGAGGCTGGGATCGATCGCGCTCAGAGCGCTGAGATCGGCGCTGGCGCGGCCGAGATGATCGCGCAGCGACTGCTCGCCTTCGTAGAGCAGTTCGACCAGCGTCGCCGCCGTGGCCTGCAGCTCGCCCTGATTGGCGAGCCGGCGCTGCTCGGCGTCCAGCTCGTCGAGTTCGTGCTCGCCGAGTGCGAGGGCCTCCAGCTCCTCGAGCTGGAAGCGCAGCAGCTCGAGGCGCTCTTCGCGCTCGGCGCGGGCCTCGGTCAGGGTCTTCCAGCGCTGATCGAGCGCGCGGTAGCGCCGATAATGCTCGGCGACCGCGCCGGTGAGCGCCTGATGCGCAGCATAGCCATCGAGCAGCGCGCGCTGCGCGGCGGGCCGCAGCAGGGACTGGTGCGCGTGCTGGCCGTGGATATCGACCAGCAATTCACCGAGCGCGCGCAGTTGGGCGCTGCTCACGGCTCGACCATTGATGGCGGCGCGGGCGCGTCCACGGCGCACCAGCACGCGCCGGATCAGGCACTCGTCGCCGTCGTCGAGCGCCTGCTCGGCGAGCCAGGCGCGTGCCGGCGGGTTGTGGGCGATGTCGACATCGACGCTGATCTCGGCGCGCTCGCAGCCGTTGCGGATCAGGCTCGCGTCGGCCTTGTCGCCCAGGGTCAGCCCGAGCGCGTCGATCAGGATCGACTTGCCCGCCCCGGTCTCGCCGGTGAGCGCGGTCAGGCCCGGCCCCAGGTCGAGTTCGAGCTGGCTGACGATGACCAAGTCCTGGACGGTGATGAGGTTCAGCACGGCGTATCGGAGTGGGTATGGCCGCCCCAGCCGAGCTTGGCGCGCAGGATGCGGTAGTGGTTATGATCGTGCGGATGCAGCAGGCGGATGCGGCGTGGGCTGCGCTCGATGCGAATGGTGGCGCCGGCCTCGAGGGGTAAGTCGACCTGGCCGTCGCAGGTCAGGCGCACCTGCTCCGGCTCCAGGTTGCAGATGCGGATCTCGATGCGGCTACCGCCCGGCACCACCAGCGGCCGATTGCTCAGCGTGTGCGGACAGATCGGCACCAGCAGCAGGGTATCGAGCCGCGGATGCAGCAGCGGGCCACCGCCGGAGAGGGCATAGGCGGTGGAGCCGGTCGGGGTGGCGACGATCATGCCGTCGGAGCGCTGGGCATTGATGAACTGCCCGTCGATGTAGGTCTCGAATTCGATCATGCGCACCGAATTCCATTTGTGGATCACCACATCGTTGAGCGCGCGCTTGGGTGCGGCTTGATCGCCCATGCGCGCGTCGAGCAGGATGCGGGTGTCGGCCTCGTAGGCGCCGCCGAGGATCTGCTCCAGGCGCGCCTCGATCTCATCGGGCAGGATATCGACCAGGAAGCCGAGGCGACCGAGGTTGATGCCGACCAGCGCGACCTCGTGCTCGGCCAGCACCCTGGCGGCGTGCAGGAAGGTGCCGTCGCCGCCGACCACCAGCACCAAGTCGCAGCGCTCACCGATGCGCTCGATGCTGACGCCATCGTTGCGTTGCAGCAGGGCCGCCGTGGCCTGCTCGAAGGAGGTCCGCACCCCGTGCGCGCCGAGGTAGCTGACGGCGCGCGCGACCGTGGTCGCCACACGCGCGTCGTCATGTTGTTTGGCAATGATACCGATATGCTGGAACCAGGCCATCGATGGCGCGCGACTCCTAGGAGGCGAGGGTGAGACGAAGCATTGGGCGGGTAAGTAACGTTAGCACGCGGCCGCGAGCGCGCCAATCATCGCTCGTTCGCCGGGCTGCGTCTTGACATCATCCGGCGCGCCCCTTAGATTGAACGTATTAGCACTCGTTCGATAAGAGTGCTAACAACCGATTGATAGCCCGAGAGCCCAGATTCCATGGGGTTCGTTCAGCCGCTAAGTGAGTGACAATCTCGTGTCGATGGACTCTAGAGCCAGTGGTCGTTTTGCCGAAGGCCAGGTCAGCGAGCGTGCGCTCCACTTTCTGAAGGTGCTCGTCGAACGCCACATCCGCGATGGCCAGCCGGTCGGGTCGCGCACCTTGGCGCGCGATACCGGGCTCGATCTGAGCCCGGCGACGGTGCGTAACGTGATGTCGGATCTCGAGGATCTGGGGCTGGTGTCGTCGCCACACACCTCGGCAGGGCGAGTGCCGACCGCGTCCGGTTATCGACTCTTCATCGATAGCCTGCTCAAGGTCGCGCCGCTCACCGAGGCGGATGTATCGAGGTTGCGCGATCAGTTCGCGCGCACCACCGATACCGTGAGCCTGATTCAAACCGCTTCGCGGGCGCTCTCTGGCGTGACCCATCTGGCCGGGCTGGTGATGGTGCCACGCCACGAGCGCGAGGTGTTTCGGCAAATCGAATTCGTCCCCCTCTCGGGGCGGCGGGTGTTGGCGATTCTGGTCACCGGCGATGGCGAGGTGCATAACCGGATCCTCGAGACCGAGCAGCCGGTGTCGGCCTCGCAGCTCGAGCAGGCGTCGAATTATCTGACCCAGATGTTCAACGGCCATGAGATGCGCGAGGTGCGCCAGCAGTTGATGGCCGATCTCAAGCGCACCCATGCGCACATGGATGAGCTGATGATGCGCGCGGTGACGATGGCGCAGCGCGTCATCGAGGCCGCCGAGCACAAGGACGATGTGATGATCGCGGGCCAGACCAATCTGATGGAGTTCACCGAACTCTCCAGCATGGATCGGCTCAAGGCGTTGTTCGATGCCTTCACCGAAAAGCGCCAGATTCTGGACCTGCTCGATCGCTGCATTGAGGCCGAGGGCGTGCAGATCTTCATCGGCGAGGAATCGGGCTATGCATTGCTCGACGATTGCAGTGTTGTGACCGCCACCTACCGCGTCGAGGATCAGGTGCTCGGGGTGCTCGGGGTGATCGGCCCGACGCGGATGAATTACCAGCAGGTGATTCCGGTGGTCGATGTCACGGCGAAGCTGCTCGCGGCCGCCCTGCGCGGGCGTTGATTCGCGACAACTCATATTCAACGCTAGGGTCACGGGCGTGCTTGCGGCGCAGTCGCCGCCCGCCGAGTGGCCCGGGAAGAGGTTTAGAGATGACGAAGGAGCAAGAGGAAGCGCGTCGCCCGATCGAGGGCATCGATCGGGCGCTGCACGACGAAGACACGGCAGAACCGGCGTTAGCGGCAGCAGACGCCGAGGAGGAGGCGCTTGAGCCTGATGCGTCCCAGCCGGATGTCGCCCCACCGGACGTTGAGCATGCCGACCCGGTCGAGCTGGCCATGCAGTTGGAAGCAGCGCGCGCACAGGCCGACGAGGCCAACAACCAGTTGCTGCGTCTGCGCGCCGAGATGGAGAACATGTCGCGGCGCCAAGCCAAGGAACTCGAGAACGCACACAAGTTTGCGCTCGATGGATTCGTCAAGGAATTGCTACAGGTGCGCGATAGCCTCGAACTCGGCCAGGCCGCCGCCGAGGCCCCGGATGCCGATGTCGCCAAGCTGCGTGAAGGCACCGGGCTGACGCTGAAATTGCTCAGCGATGTGATGGCCAAATTTGGCGTCGCGCGCATCGAGCCCGAAGGTGAGCCCTTCAACCCGGACTATCACCAAGCGATGTCGATGCAGCCACGCTCCGATGTGCCACCGAATACCGTGGTGACCGTCGTGCAGAGCGGTTACCTGTTGAATGGCCGTTTGGTGCGTCCGGCGTTGGTGATGGTGTCGCAAGCGGCTTGATTGCGCGAGATCAGCCAGCGTCTTGAAAGCCGCCGCTGGACCTGCGGCAAGGCCGTGAGAATGCTTGAGAATCACAGGGTTTTGCCCCAAATCCTGCGCCAACCAAATTGAACTAGATTCGGAGATAAGCTATGGGAAAGATCATCGGTATCGATCTCGGTACGACCAATTCTTGTGTCGCCGTCATGGAGGGCGACAAACCCAAGGTCATCGAAAACGCCGAGGGCGATCGCACCACCCCGAGTATCGTCGCCTTCACCAGTGACGATGAAGTCTTGGTGGGCCAATCGGCCAAGCGCCAGGCGGTCACCAATCCGGCCAACACCCTGTTCGCGATCAAGCGCCTGATCGGACGGCGTTACGAGGATCAGGTGGTCGGCAAGGACAAGGACATGGTGCCGTACAAGATCGTCAAGGCCGACAATGGCGACGCCTGGGTCGAGGCCAACGGCAAGAAGATGGCGCCGCCGGAGATCTCGGCCAAGATCCTGCAGAAGATGAAGAAGACCGCCGAGGATTACCTGGGCGAGAAGGTCACCGAGGCGGTGATCACGGTGCCGGCCTACTTCAACGACTCGCAGCGCCAGGCGACCAAGGATGCCGGGCGCATCGCCGGTCTCGATGTCAAGCGCATCATCAACGAGCCGACGGCCGCCTCGCTCGCCTACGGCATGGACAAAAAGCGCGGCGATCAAAAGCTCGCGGTCTATGACCTCGGCGGCGGCACCTTCGACATCTCGATCATCGAGATCGCCGAGATCGAGGGCGAACATCAGTTCGAGGTGCTCTCGACCAATGGCGATACCTTCCTCGGTGGCGAGGACTTCGACCTGCGCATCATCGATTTCCTCGCCGAGACCTTCAAGAAGGAGCAGGGCGTCGATCTGCACAATGATCCGCTCGCGCTGCAGCGCCTGAAAGAGGCCGCCGAAAAGGCCAAGATCGAGCTGTCTTCGAGTCAGCAGACCGATATCAATCTGCCTTACATCACCGCCGATCAGACCGGACCGAAGCATCTCAACGTCAAGCTGACGCGCTCCAAGCTCGAATCGCTGGTCGAGGATCTGGTCGATCGCACCATCGGGCCCTGCCGCACGGCGCTGAAGGATGCCGGCATCGGTGCCGGTGACATCAACGAGGTGATCCTGGTCGGCGGTCAGACGCGCATGCCCAAGGTGCAAGCCAAGGTCGAGGAGTTCTTCGGCAAGGCGCCGCGCAAGGACGTCAACCCGGACGAGGCCGTGGCGGTCGGCGCGGCGATCCAGGGCGGTGTGCTGGGCGGTGGGGTCAAGGATGTGCTGCTGCTCGATGTGACCCCGCTGTCGCTCGGCATCGAAACGCTGGGCGGCGTCATGACCAAGCTGATCGAGAAGAACACCACCATCCCGACCTCGGCCAATCAGGTGTTCTCGACCGCCGACGACCATCAGACCGCCGTCACCGTGCATGTGCTGCAGGGCGAGCGCGAGCGGGCCGTCGATAACAAGTCGCTCGGGCGCTTCGATCTCTCGGACATCCCACCGGCGCCGCGCGGCGTGCCGCAGATCGAGGTCAAGTTCGACATCAACGCCAATGGCATCTTGAATGTGCACGCCAAGGACAAGGCCACTGGCAAGGAGCAGTCGATCGTGATCAAGGCCAGCTCGGGGCTCTCGGATGAGGAGGTCGAGCGCATGGTCAAGGATGCCGAGGCGCATGCCGAGGACGATCGCAAGTTCCACGAGCTGGTCGGCGCGCGCAATCAGGCCGACTCGATCATCCACGCCACGCGCAAGTCGATGGAACAGCTCGGCGACGAGAAGCTCGAGGAGGGCGAAAAGGAACGCATCGAGAGCACCATCGGCGACCTCGAGGAGGCCATGAAAGGCGAGGACAAGGACAAGATCGAGGCGCTGAGCAAGGCCCTCGGCGAGGCCTCCGGTAAGATGGCCGAGCGGCTCTATGCCCAAGATCAGGGCGGCGAGGCCGGCGCGGGTCCGGCGGGTGAGGCCGGTGCCGGCGAGGGCGCGAAAGCGCAGACCGACGATGTGGTCGATGCCGAATTCGAAGAGGTCAAGGACGATAAGCGCTAAGCTGCGCGCCATGCCCCGAGCGCCTGCGCTGCGGCCAGGCGACGGCGCGTGGGCATGGGCCCACGCGCCGTGATCGTTTTCGATCGCCCCCGCGATCTGGATTTCTGTTTTCCAACGACTGACCGATTACGCGAATGTCCCAGCGCGATTACTACGACGTCCTCGGCCTGAGCCGAAATGCCAGCGAGCAGGACATCAAGAAGGCGTTTCGGCGTCTCGCCATGAAATACCATCCGGATCGCAACCCGGATGATGCCGAAGCGCTTGCCAAGTTTAAGGAGGCCAAGGAGGCGCACGACGTCCTCGCCGATGCCCGCAAACGCAGCGCCTACGATCAGTTCGGCCATGCCGGCGTCAGTGGCCAAGGCGGTTTCGGAGGGGGCGGGGGTCCGAGTGACTTCGCCGGCGGTGGCTTCTCCGATATCTTCGGCGATGTCTTCGGCGACATCTTCGGCGGCCGTGGTGGCGGTGGTGGCCGGCGTACCGCGCGCGGTGCCGATCTGCGCTACGACCTGTCGCTGACCTTGGAGGAGGCGGTCACCGGCAAGGATGTCAAGATCCGCATCCCGACCACGGTGGAATGCCATCACTGCAGCGGCAGCGGCGCCAAGCCCGGCACCAGCCCGAAGGACTGTCCCACCTGTCATGGTATGGGCCAGGTGCGCATGCAGCAGGGCTTCTTCTCGATCCAGCAGACCTGTCCCGAGTGTCGCGGGACCGGCAAGGTGGTCGAGGAGCCCTGTCGGCATTGCCGTGGCGTCGGGCGTTTGAAAGAGGAGAAGACCCTCTCGGTCAAGGTCCCGGCGGGCGTCGATACCGGGGATCGTATCCGCCTCGCCGGCGAGGGCGAGCCGAGCGAGCATGGCGGCATGGCGGGCGATCTCTACGTGCAGGTCGTGGTCCAGGAACATCCGATCTTCAAGCGCGAGGACAGCCACCTGTTCTGCGAGGTGCCGATCAGCGTCGTCACCGCCGCGCTCGGTGGCGAGATCGAGGTGCCGACGCTCAATGGCAAGGTCGTGCTCAAGGTGCCGGCCGGAACGCAGACCGGTAAGCTGTTTCGCCTGCGCGGCAAGGGCGTGAAGCCGGTGCGTGGTGGCCCGGTCGGCGATCTACTCTGTCGCGTGATCGTCGAGATCCCGGTGAATCTGACCGAGCGCCAGAAGGAACTCCTGCGCGAATTCGAGGAGAGCGTCAGCGCTGGCGGCAAGCACCACAGCCCGCAGTCGAGTTCCTGGCTCGACGGCGTCAAGCACTTTTTCGAGAAGATGGGGCTCTAGCCCGGGAGAAGACAGATGGAACCGATTCGTGTAGCCGTTGCCGGCGCGGGCGGTCGCATGGGCCGCACGTTGATCAGTGCCGCGCACGCCACCGAGGGCCTGCGCGTGACTGCCGCGACCGAGCAATCGCAGAGCGCGCTGGTCGGTATCGATGCCGGTGAACTCGCGGGCATCGGGCCGATCGGCGCCCCGGTGCGCCCCGACCTCGATGAGGTGCTGGCCGATTTCGACGTGCTGATCGATTTCACCACGCCGCGCGCAACCATGCACCACCTGGAGCTGTGCCGCGACGCCCGCTGCCGCATGGTGATCGGCACCACCGGGCTGACGCCGGATCAGCGCGAGGCGGTCAGCGAAGCGGCGATCGACACCGCCGTGGTGCTGGCGCCGAACATGAGCGTGGGGGTCAATCTCTGCTTCAAGCTGCTGGATCTAGCGGCGCGCGTGATGGGCGACGAGGCCGATATCGAGATCATCGAGGCGCATCACCGGCACAAGGTCGATGCGCCCTCGGGTACGGCATTGCGCATGGGCGAGGTGATTGCCGAGGCGCTCGGGCGCGATCTCGGCGAAGTCGCCGTGTATGGTCGTCAGGGCCATACCGGCGCCCGCGAGCGCCAGAGCATCGGTTTCGAGACCATCCGCGCCGGGGATACGGTGGGCGAACACAGCGTCTGGTTCGCGACCGATGGCGAGCGGGTCGAGATCGCGCACAAGGCCACCAACCGCATGACCTTCGCGCGCGGCGCCTGCCGCGCCGCACGCTGGATCGCCGAACGCGAGCGCGGGCAGTTCGACATGCAGGATGTGCTGGGTTTGCGTGAGCTGTAGCCGCAGGACGTCAGACGGCTGCCGGGAATTAGGCCAGCTGATGCTGCTCGCGCATGTAATCGTAGACCAGCCCCGATACCGAACGTATGGCGTTGCTGCGATTGGTGATCCAGGTGGTGTAATGGTTGGTGCGCTGGCTCTTCTGGATGATGCCGACGAAGGTATAGGCGCGCGGCCGACCGCGCCGGTCCTGGCTCTCGACGATCCCCATCGCTCCACAGAGCATCGCGGTTGAGCCCGACTTATGGTAGAGGCGCACCGTCGATGGGATGTTGCTGACCCCGCGTGTGATGCGATTATGATTGGGCAGTCCCATGATGCGTCGGATCTCGTGGGCGTACGGCATGCGGTCATGCCAAAGCGCCCAGAGGAAGCGGCTGTAATCGCGCGCTGAGGCCTGATTGAGATACGTGCGGCCGTTGGCCGGAATGTACTCGACGAAGCGGGTCTGCTGGAACACGCCCGGCGCATGGCGCTTGAGTACGCGCTCGACATCGATGGGACCATTGTTGCCGTTGTGGCGGCTGATCAGTCGCATGATCTCGGTGGTCGCCGGATTGCTGCTGTTGCGGATCATCCGCTCCATGGTCTCGCGCACCGCGTCCGTATAGCGCAGCGTCGAGCCTTGTTCCTGCAGGGTGTAGAAGAAGGCCTGCGCCACGAAGGGCTTGGTCATGCTGGCCGCCTGACGGGGGACCTCCTCGTTGATGGAGACCAGCTTCTTGGCCGTGGTGAAGTCATAAACCGACCAAGACGTTTGCTCGTCGGCGCGAATCAGCCCCTGCGCGCGCTGTTGCTTGACCAGTCGTACCAATTGGCTCTGCAAGGTGATGTGGCGCGCCGCCGCGCTCGGCAGCGGTGCGCCGAGTAGGACGGCGGCGGTGGCTCCGCCCAGCGTGGTGACGAATCGGCGCCGATCGATGCGCGCCCCCCCGGTTGCCCAAACCCCTGTGTCTTCTAGACCGCTCATCGCACTGCCTCGATGCGTGTTAAGCCTGCTACCTGATTCTGTTGGTGCCGGCGCCTGGAGTCAGGCGCGGCCTCGCACCAGCACCCCCTATGGCCCTCAGGATAGGCCGAACCGCTCATAAAAACAAGGCGAGTATGATCAAAAACAGCTTTCCAGTCAGTGCTATCGAACACTTTCCTCGATAAATTCTGATGTTTTACGCGTGGCTCGATCAGGGCTCGGGGTTCTCAACATCGTAACGGGCCAGCATCTCGTCGATCTTGCGCGTCAAGCGGTCTTCGATCTCCGCCTTCATCGGACTCAGGAGCAGCCCGAGGTCGATCCAGAGATCCATGGAGTCATCGGCGACCGCGATCATCCCCCCGATTCCCGAGCGACTGACATGAAGCACATCACCGTCCCAGTGATACTCGGCACCGTACTCGTCATGCACCCGAGCGGCGATGCGCTCGATCTCGGCGCGGGCCGCCTCAAGGCCAAGGCGGTGCGGGCGCGCAACGTGAATCTTCGACATAAAGGGGTCTCATTGTCTCGCGAGTGTCTCGCTAGTGTAAGGTCGCCGCTTGCTGCAGTGAACGGCGATAGGCCGCTGAGCGCCGATCGCCCCCGCGCGGGCGCGGGCGCGCGCGACGATTGAGTTTGTTTTCAATGGCCAGGCAGAAGCGCTCGTCACCCAGCACCCAGGCCTTATTGGTCGAGGCCCTGATGTGCTCGATGAGCGCCTGACTTAAGCCGGTATCGACTTGCGCGCGGTAGGCCCGCTGGCGCTCCGTGGCGGTGTCGCCGAGGGCACGATAGACCGCATGCGGGCTGATCAGTTCATCCTCGATGCCGAGCGCGTTGGCGGCATAACTCGACCAATCATACTCATCCGCGTGCGCGACGAACCCAGCGCGCACGGCGTTGGTCTCGATGTAGTGGCTCACCGGAAGCAGCAGCGCCTGCGGGTCGAGCAGGGTGGCGCGGTAGCGTCCTTCCCAGAGCGTCCCGCGGCGCTGATAGCGGTGGTTGATGTGCTGCACGAAATAGCGCCCGGTGTACTGCATCAGCTTGCCGATGCCATCCTCGCGCCAGGGGGTGAGCAGCAGATGAAAATGATCCGGCATCAGCACATAGGCATGGATGTCGCAATCGAACTTGGCCGCCGCGTCACCCAATCGGCCCCAGAGGAACCAATAATCCTCCTCGTCGCGCAGGATCATCCGATGATTGCCACGTTGGATCACATGCTGCGGAAAACCGGGAAGAACGAAACGCGGAAGACGGGCCATAGGTGACCACCCCCCTGCAGCAAACGGGCCTGACTTCCAGTATAGACGATCGATGGGGGATGACTGTTTTTGCCTGCGATAAGGGGCCAGGCTAGGGTATCATGGCGCGTTTTTCATCCAGCGGAGATCCTCATGGAAGACATCAACCCGGTTCGCGCGCAGATCGCCGACCTCAAGGAGCGTCTCAAGCTCCTTAGGGGGTATCTTTGACGTTGCCGGCAAACAAGAACGCCTGACCGAGGTTCTGCGCGAACTCGAGGCGCCCGAGGTCTGGGCCGACCCCGAGCGCGCCCAAGCGCTGGGGCGCGAGCGCGCCGCGCTCGAGACTGTGGTCAATAGCACCCGGGAACTCGATGACGGCCTCGCCGATGCCGACGATCTGCTGGCCATGGCCGCCGAGGAAGAGGACGCCGAAACGGTCGCGGCCGTGCTTGCCGACCTGCAAGGCTACGAACAACGCGTCGGCGAACTCGAGTTTCGGCGCATGTTCTCCGGCGAGATGGACCCCAACAACGCCTTCATCGATATCCAGGCCGGCTCCGGCGGCACCGAGGCGCAGGACTGGGCCGAGATGCTGCTGCGCATGTACCTGCGCTGGGCCGAGGCGCACGACTTCAAGGCCGAACTCACCGAGGTTTCGCCCGGCGATGTGGCCGGGATCAAATCGGCCACGGTCTCGGTGCAGGGCGATCATGCCTTCGGTTGGCTGCGCACCGAGACCGGTGTCCATCGGCTGGTGCGCAAGTCGCCGTTCGATTCTGGCAATCGGCGCCACACCTCGTTCGCGGCGGTGTTCGTCTCGCCCGAGATCGACGACTCGTTCGAGATCGAGATCAATCCCGCCGAGCTGCGCATCGATGTCTATCGCGCCTCGGGGGCTGGCGGTCAGCACGTCAACCGCACCGAATCGGCGGTGCGCATTACCCATCTGCCGACCAACACCGTCACCCAATGCCAAAATGGCCGCTCGCAACATGCCAACAAGGACCAGGCGATGAAGCAGCTCAAGGCCAAGCTCTATGAGCTGGAGATGCAGAAGCGGCGCAGCGAGCAGCAGGCGCTGGAAGAGAGCAAGTCCGACATCGGTTGGGGCAGCCAGATCCGCTCCTATGTGCTAGATCAGTCGCGCATCAAGGATTTACGCACCAATATCGAGACCGGCAACACCCAGGCGGTGCTCGACGGCGGCCTTGATCCCTTCATCGAGGCGAGCCTCAAGAGCGGGCTTTGATGCCCGGCCGAGACAGGGCCTGCGGATACGCACCACCACCACGACACGCGCGGATAGGCGCCACGCATCCGCCAACCACGCCGATTGGGAACCATGAACCAGACGCAGCCGAACGACGCCGAGCCGGCCACCGAACCAGTCACCGAGCAGGGCGCCGCACCCTCGCAGCAGGACGAGAACAAGCTGATCGCCCAGCGCCGCGAGCAGCTCAACGCCATTCGCGCGCAGGGCATCGCCTTCCCGAACGATTTTCGCCGCAGCCAGGTCGCCGGCGAGTTGCATGCCCAGTATGAGTCGATGGACGGCGCCGAGCTGGAAACGCGCAACGTGCGCGCCAAACTCGCCGGCCGGCTGATGAGCCGACGCGTGATGGGCAAGGCGAGCTTCGCCCATCTGCAGGATATGAGCGGGCGCATGCAACTGTTCGTGCAGCGGGATGTGCTTGGCACCGATGAGTACGCCTGGTTCAAGAAGGAACTGGATATCGGCGATATCATCGGCGTCTCCGGCCAGGTGTTCCGCACCAAGACCGGCGAGCTGTCGCTCAAGGTCGATCGGTTGCGGCTGCTGACCAAGTCCCTGCGGCCGCTGCCGGAGAAATGGCACGGGCTTGCCGATACCGAGAGCCGCTATCGCCAGCGTTCCCTCGACCTGATCATGAACGAGGCCACGCGCGAGACCTTCCAGGTGCGCACGCGGTTGGTGCAAGGCATCCGCGATTATCTCAATGAGCGCGCCTTCCTCGAGGTCGAGACGCCGATGATGCAGGCGATCCCGGGCGGCGCGGTCGCGCGGCCCTTCGTCACCCATCACAACGCGCTCGATATGCAGCTGTTCCTGCGCATCGCGCCCGAACTCTACCTCAAGCGCTTGGTGGTCGGCGGCTTCGAGCGCGTCTACGAGATCAACCGTAACTTCCGCAACGAGGGGCTGTCGACGCGGCATAACCCCGAGTTCACCATGCTCGAGCTGTATCAGGCCTACGCCGATTACCGCGACCTGATGGATCTGACCGAGGATCTCCTGCGCACGCTCGCCGAGCGGGTGCTCGGTACCACCCAGATCGCGTATCAGGGCGAGACCTACGACTTCTCGCAGCCATTCCAACGCCTGAGCGTGCGCGAATCGATCCTGCACTTCAACCCGGACCTGAGCGATGCGGATCTCGACTCGCCGGAACGCGCGCGCGCGGTGGCCGAGCGCCTTGGCATCCATTGCAAGGACAGCGCCGGCCTGGGCAAAGTGCAGATCGAGATCTTCGAGAAGACCGTCGAGAGTCGGCTGATGCAGCCGACCTTCATCACCGCCTATCCGACCGAGGTCTCGCCGCTGGCGCGCCAAAGCGATGAGGATCCCTTCGTCACCGATCGCTTCGAGTTCTTCGTCGGCGGTCGCGAGATCGCCAACGGCTTCTCCGAGCTGAATGATCCCGAGGATCAGGCCGAGCGTTTCCGCAAGCAGGTCGCCGACAAAGACGCCGGCGATCTGGAGGCGATGCACTTCGATGCCGACTACATCCGCGCGCTCGAGCACGGCCTGCCGCCGACCGCCGGCGAAGGCATCGGCATCGATCGCCTGGCGATGCTGTTCACCGACGCGCCCTCGATTCGCGATGTGCTGTTGTTCCCGCACATGCGCGCGCGGGATGAGCACTGAACCCTGGACGCTGAGCATTGATCATGAGCGGCACACGATTCGACCTCGAATTTGCCGGCGAGCTGACGCCCGGGACCACTCCAGGCCAAGCCCGCGCGCGCGTCAAGGCGCTGTTCAAACTCACCGATGCGGCCGTCGCCCAGCTCTTCAGCGGCATGCCGGTGACCGTCAAGCGCGGGATCGATAGCGCGCTCGCAGCCCGACTCCACGCCGCCTTCGCCCAAGCCGGCGCGCTAGTGCGCATCATCCCCTCTGGCGGCGAAGGGCTGACGCCAGCGGCGAGTGATCAGCATAAGAGTCCGTCACCCGCCGAGCTGCCGGGGCTGGATCTGTTCGGAGTCGCCAAGCCCAAGCATCGCCATCCGATCCTGCATGCGCTCTTCCATTACTTCGAGCGCAGTCTCGCGTTCGTGCTGCTGCTGTTGATCGCTGGCGTCGCGGTGATCGCGCTGGTCGAACTCTGCTTCATCCTCTACCAAGATCTGTTCAGCACCGATGGCTTCTTGCTCGGGCTCGAAGAGCTGTTCGAGGTCTTCGGCATGTTCCTCATCGTGCTGATCGCGGTCGAACTGATGGCCAGCATCTACATGTACATGGTCGATAAGTCGGTGCATGTCGAGATGATGCTGTTGATCGCCATCACCGCGCTGGCGCGCAAGGTCGTCGTGCTCGACCTCGAGGGCAAAGGCGATCCAGCCATGTATATGATTGGCATGGCGGCGCTGCTGGCAACGCTGATCGGTGGCTACTACCTGATAAAACGCCTCGACCACTCCGCCTATCGACGCAAGTCGGACTAGCCTATGAAATGGTCCGACGCCTCCTGGCGGCTCGATCGCTCCCTGCTTGGCGCCGTGCTCTTGACGGTGGCGTTGGTGGCCGCGCTCTCGCTGGCGCTCTGGCTCTTCTGGAACTATGAGCGCATCCTCGACTGGAAGCGCGAGGCCGATCCGTTCTCGTTCTTCCTGCTGGCGGCCGTGCTACCGGCGCTGGGTTTTCCGATCACGCCGCTGTTCGTGCTCGCCGGCGCTGTGTTTGGCACCGCGCTCGGGCTGTTCGGCTCGCTTCTGGCCTTGGCCGCGAATCTCTTGCTCTGCCACTGGATCGCGCACAGCGCGCTGCGTCCGCATCTGGAGCGTCTGCTAGCGCGCACGCGCTATCGCTTGCCCTCGTTCGACGGCAAGCGCTCGAACGCCCTGCGGTTCACGCTGCTGCTGCGGGTCACGCCTGGCCTACCGCTGTTCATCAAGAATTACCTGCTCGGCTTCTCCGGCATTCCGCTGAAGCTGCATTTCGGGGTATCGATGTTGCTGACCGGAGCCTATGCGGCGGGTTTCGTGCTACTCGGCGAATCCATGTTCGAGCGCAACCTCGCCGAGGCGGTCATCGGCGTGGTCGTCCTGATCGTCATCTCGCTCGCGGTGCTGTTGCTCAGACGCCTGCTGCGAGCAGGTGAGGCTGCTGCCCTGCGGACGCGTGATTGATATTCGCGCCAAGATTCAATTGACACATGGTGACGCAGCCGGATACCAGCGCGGCGTATAGACCCAGCGCCGGCCCTCGGCGGCCTCGATGAAGCGGGTCTGCGAGGAACCGACGATCACGACCGTGCGCATATCGACCTGCGCGGGATCGACCTCGGCGAGGCTCGTGACGATGACTTGCTCGTCGGCGCGGCCGATCGAGCGGCCCAAGATCACGGCGGTCTCGGGCGCGCGCCGCTCGCGCAACAGCGCCAGCGCTTCGCTGAACTGATGCGGCCGCGCGCGCGAACGCGGGTTGTAGAGCGCGATCACCAGATCGGCCTCGGCGGCGAGCTGCAAGCGGCGCGCGATCACCGACCAGGGCTTGAGATTGTCCGACAGCGACAGGGTGCAGAAGTCGTGCCCGAGCGGCGCGCCGACACGGGCGGCGGCGGCGTGCGCGGCCGAGATGCCAGGGATAATGTCCAGATCGACCGCGCGCCAAGCCGGATCCTCGGCCTGCTCCAGCGCCTCCATCACCGCCGTGGCCATGGCGAAGACGCCGGGATCCCCCGAGGAGACCACGACGACACGGCGCCCGCCGGCGGCGAGCTGGAAAGCATGGCGGGCGCGCTCGAGTTCGACCCGGTTGTCGGAGTCGTGCACGCGCTGATCGTCCCGAAACGGACCCGCGAGCTGGATGTAAGTGCGGTAGCCGATGATCTCCTCGGCCTCGCTCAGCGCCGCGCGCGCCGCCGGGGCGAGTAGGGCCGGTGCACCGGGGCCGAGTCCGATCACGCGCAGCCAGCCGCGAGGTTTGGGGTTTGAGTGGCTGTGCTGGTTCGTTTGCATCGCGGGTTTACTCCCCCTGCCAGCGCTCGCCGGGCACCAGGATCATCGAGAAGTAGGGCACTTGCGCCGGATCGACCTCGGCGAGCGGGCGGATCTGCTCATTGGCCATGGTCGCGCGCTCGACGTAGCGCGCGCGCCCGCCAAGCCCGAGCCGCAGGATCACGCGCCGCACCTTCTCGAAGTTGCTGCCGAGCTTCATGATCGCCGCCGCCTGGGTCTCGGCCAGCAAGCGTTCCAGATCCGCCTCCGGCAAGGTGCCGGCGAGCACGAAGAAGGTCTGGTCCCGATAGACCAGCGGCGTTTGCAGCACCGAGGCGCTGGCCACCACCGAGCAGACGCCCGGCACCACCTCGGTGTCGAAATGCTCGGCGAGGCGATCATGCAGGTACATGAAGGAGCCGTAGAACAGCGGATCGCCCTCGCACAGCGCGGCGACATCGCGCCCGGCGCGCAGGTGCTCGGCGACGCGCTCGGCGGAGGCATCGTAGAAGGCGCGCATGGTGCCTTCGTAATCGAACGGCGGCGGCGGCGGGCGACCGGTGACCGGATAGATCAGCGGCAGGCGCTCCTGATCGTCGCGTAGCCAGGACTCGACGCTGGTGAGCGCGTTGCCGTGCTTGTGCGGGCCGGCATAATAGGCGATCACCTGCGATTCGCGCAGTCGCCGCAGCGCTTTGACGGTGATCAGCTCCGGATCGCCGGGGCCAACCCCCAGTCCGAACAGCCGCCCCGACGGGATCGGCTCGATCGCCGCCGCCATCAGCGCGCCCACGCGAAGAGGTCGATGCGCGTGCGCCACGCGCGGCGGATGGGGGCGAAGGCATGGCGGGAGAGAACATGAGCGTCGTGGTGAGAATGGTGCATCATCGGGATGGGCTTGTGGGAGAGCAATCGGGGCCAAGGCGGCGGTCGGCGAATGGCCAAACGGACAAGGTTAACCGTTGGCCGCGATGGCGACCAGACCCGTCTTGGGCTCGACGCATTCGCTTTAGTTTCCCTGGAGGGGGTCAATGATCAATCAGGCATGGCTGACGGTGGTTGGCATCGGCGAAGACGGCCCACGCGGCCTTGGTGCCGAGGCGCGCGCGGCGCTTGCGGCGGCGGCGGTGGTCTTCGGCGGCGAGCGCCATCTCGCGCTGTGGCCGCCCCAGGCGGGTCAGCAGCGCCGGCCCTGGCCGCGACCCTTCACGCAGGCTTACGATCAGGTGCTCGCGCACCGGGGCGAGCGGGTCTGCGTGCTGGCGAGCGGTGATCCGATGTTCTACGGCATCGGCTCGGCATTGGCCGAGCGCCTGCCGCGCGAGGAACTGCGCGTGCTGCCGGTGCCGTCGTCGATGAGCCTGGCCGCAGCCCGCCTGGGCTGGCCATTGCAACAGGTACGGGTGATACCGGCGCACGGTCGCCCGCTCGCGCGCGTCGCCCTCTATCTGGCCGAGGGCGCGCGCTTGCTGGTGCTCAGTGCCGATGGCGAGACGCCGGCGCAACTGGCACGTCTGCTGTGCGCGCAGGGCTATGGCGCCAGCCGGCTCAGCCTGTTCGCCCACCTTGGCGGGCCGGATGAGAGGCGTCGCGAGGGCCTCGCCGCCGACTGGGAGCCGTCGCCCTGTGCCGCGCTCAATGTGGTCGGGGTGCGCTGCCATGCCGATCCGGGCCTGCGCCCGCTGTCCCGGCGCGGCGCGCTGCCGGACGCCGCTTTCGAGCACGATGGGCAGTTGACCAAGCGCGATGTGCGCGCCCTGACCCTGGCGCGGCTGGCGCCCCGCCCGGGCGAGTTGCTCTGGGATGTTGGCGCCGGTTGCGGATCGATCGGCATCGAGTGGCTGCGCGCCGAGTCCAGCGCCCGGGCGATCGCGATCGAGTCGCATGCCGAGCGCTGTGGCTTCATCGCGCGTAACCGCGAGCGGCTCGGGGTGCCGGGGCTCGAGCTGGTGGCGAGCCGCGCGCCGCAGGCGCTGGCGGGGCTGGACGCGCCCGAGGCCATCTTCATCGGCGGCGGTCTCACCGTCGAGGGCGTCGTCGAGCACTGCTGGCAGGCACTCAAGCCCGGCGGGCGGCTGGTGGCCAATGCCGTCACTTTGCAGACGGAATCGGCGCTGGTTGCCTGGCGCGCGCGCATCGGCGGCGAGCTGACGCGCGTGAGTGTGGCCCAGGCCGAGCCACTCGGGCGTTTCGATGGCTGGCGCACGGCGCGGCCGATCACGTTGCTGAGCGTCGATAAGCCACTGGCCCGATCAGTTTGTTAACGAAACAGAATCAGATGCAGATAACAAGACACGCGCAACGACTGATGACCAAACACGACCTTGCCGCCCTGTTAGCGTCGATCGCGCCTCCCGACGCGGCGGCGGCGCATCAATTCGCCGAGCGCTGCGAGCGCATTGTCGAGCGGGTCGATGCGCTGATGCTGGCGCGTGCCGATTTGGATGCGCTGATTGGTGTCTCGAATCAGGCTCACATGCACCGTAATCACCGCCATCATGGCGCGTTCATGGCGTCCTTGTTCGCCGATTACGATGCCTCGCGTCTGCTGGAGACGGTGCTCTGGGTATTGCCTGCCTATCAGGCGCATGGGTTCAAGCTGGGGTATTGGGAGGCACAGTTAGCGGCCTGGCAGAACGCATCAGCAGACCTGTTGGATGCCGATGTCTGGCAGCAGATCGCGCCCCTCTATGCCTGGATGCGCGCGCATCTGGACACCATCCATCGCTTAGGCCTGGCCGAGCAGGCGACCCTGCACCAGGTGCTCCCACTCATCGGCGATCACACCAGCGATCGCATGATGATGCGGATTATTCAGGCCACCCCGCTGGCCTTCTGCATCACCAACGAACAGGGGGTTTTCGAGTACACCAATCCGGCCTACTGCACCTTCTATGGCTATTCGCCGGCTGAATTGATCGGCGAGCATTTCACCAAAATCGTCCATCCGGCGGCGCGCCAACGGCTGATCGAATTGCACGATCAATTCATCGCCGGGGGAGCGGAAATTCGTGGTGAGTGGACCGTCATGGATCGCGCTGGAACCAGTCGGTATGTGCTCGCCGATGCCGTCCGAATCCTCGGTGAGGATGGTCTTGCGCGTAAAGTCACCTTTATCGTCGACATCACCCAGCGTAAAGAAACCGAGATCGCCTTGCACGAAAGCCAGGCGCGTTTCGCGCGTTTGACCTCCCAGTTGGGGGATCGACTGTTTTTCTTCACCAATGCGCTCGATGGCAGGCTGTTGTACCTCTCCGAAGGCTGCAGGACGTTGCTCGGCTGCGCGAGCGTCGAGGAGGCGATGGGGCGATCCTGGCGCGAGCTGGCCGATTGGTCGCCCGAATCGCTGGCGACAGTGAGCGAGGAGCTGTGGCTGTCGCGCACGAACGGCAACGCGCGTTTTGAGCTGAGTTTTCGTCACCCGGACGGCGGCTGGCGCCAGCTCGAGGTGCATGCCTGCCGGATTTTCGATCAGCAGCGCGAACGCGAGCTGATCGAGGGCATCGCGCTCGATGTCACCGAGCAACGCGCGCAGGATGCGCGCTTGCGGACCTTGATGCGAGCGGTGGAACACGCGCCGGTGTCCATCACCGTGACCGACCCCCAGGGCGACATTCTCCATGTCAACCCGCATTTCACCCAGCTCAGCGGTTACACCAGCGAGGAAGCGATCGGGAGAAATTCACGTTTTCTTCAGTCAGGCGAACAAAGTCAAACCTTCTACCGGCAGATGTGGGCCACGCTGGAACGCGGCGAGACCTGGCGCGGCGAACTGATCAACCACAACAAACAGGGGCAGGTGTACTGGGTGGACACCGCCATCTCGCCGGTATTCGACGAGCAGGGGGTGCTGCGCAACTATGTGGCGGTCAAGCAAGACATCAAGGATCGCAAGGAACTCGAACGTATCAGGGAAGATGTCGAACGGATGATGCGCCACGACCTAAAAGCGCCGCTCAATGCCATCATCAATCTGCCCGAGCTGCTGCTGATGGACGACAACCTCAGCGCGGAACAACGCAAAGATATTGACCTGATTCGTGAATCCGGTCGGGACATGCTCGCGCTGATCGATCGCTCCCTCGATCTGTTCAAAATGGAGAGCGGTCAGTTTCATTACAGCCCGAATCAGGTCGATCTGATGAAGATCGTGCAGACCGCCTGCGCCTTCATCGCCGAACCGCTGAGCCGCAAGCAACTGCGCCTGGCGCTTTGCCGCAATGGCCAGATGCGCTCGCTGGAGGCGGCCGCCGCCAATCGGTGTGAGATCGCCGCCGATGCACCTTTGCTGCTGTCGATGCTCGGCAATCTGCTGACCAATGCCGTCGAGGCCTCGCCGCCCGGCGAGACCATTCGCCTGGACATCCGTGCGCCTGACGCGACCGATGACCAGGTGCAACTCGCGATCTGCAACCGAGGCGCGGTTCCGGCGCCGATGCGCGAACGGTTCTTCGCCAAATATTGCACCCACGGCAAGGCCAATGGCACCGGGATTGGCACCTATTCAGCCAAACTCATGGCCGACACCATGGGCTTTACGCTGAGCATGAGCACCTCGGATGCCGAGGATCGCACCTGTCTGCACCTGCGCATGCCGGCGGCAGGCCGTCCATGAACAGACCGCCTCTCAGGTTCCGCAGAAGGTGCGCTCGACGACCTCATCGGGGCGCGGCGGCTGCCGGTACTCGGTCTGTGTCGGCTGCTCTGCGAAGGGCCGCGAGACCACTTCGAGCAGCCGCTCGAGCGGCCCGAGATCGCCCTTATTGGCGGCATCGATCGCCTGCTGCACGCGATGATTGCGCGGGATGTAGGCTGGATTTGCCACGCGCATGATCGCCTGGCGCTGGCTGTCTGGCTGGGTCTGGGTGGCAAGGCGCGTGCGCCACTGCACCGCCCATTGATCGAACGCGCTCGGATCATCGAACAACGCCCGCACCGGGGCATCGCGCGCTGGATCGGCGGCAGCGACGTCGCAGAGCGCGCGAAAGGTATTGGTGAAGTCGGCCTGTTGCGCGGCCATGCGCCCGAGTAGATCCAGCGCGAGATCCTCATCGCCCGCGCGCGCGTCGAGCAGGCCAATTTTTGTCCGCAGGCCGCCGTAATAACGCGCCTCGAAGGCCTTGCCGTAGCTGTCGAGCGCGGCGCGCGCGGCCTGCTTGGCGTCGTCCTCGTCAGCGCCGAGCAGCGGCAGTAGGCAGTTGGCAAACTGGGTCAGATTCCAGTAGCCGATGCGCGGCTGCCGATCCCAGGCGTAGCGGCCAAAGTGATCGATGGAGCTGTAGACCGTCTGCGGATGGAAACTGTCCATGAAGGCACAGGGGCCGTAGTCGATGGTCTCGCCTGAGATCGCCACGTTGTCGGTATTCATCACGCCGTGGATGAAGCCGACCAGCATCCACTGGGCAATCAACTCGGCCTGGCGCTTGACGACCTGCTCAAGCAGCGCTGCATAGGGCTGCTCGGCCTCGGCGCAGGCGGGATCGTGGCGGTTGATCACATAATCGGCCAAGGTCTTCACCGCCTCGGTGTCGCCGCGCCGGGCGAAGTACTCAAAGGTGCCAACGCGCACATGGCCAGCGGCGACGCGCACCAGCAGGGCGCCGCGCTCGATGCGCTCGCGATAGACCTCCTCGCCGGTCGCGACCATCGCCAGCGCGCGCGTGGTCGGGATGCCGAGGGCAGCCATCGCCTCGCCGAGCAGGTATTCGCGCAGCACCGGGCCGAGCGCCGCGCGCCCATCGCCCGCGCGCGAGAAGGGCGTGCGCCCGGCGCCCTTGAGATGGATGTCGCGTCGCACCCCGTCGCGGTCGATCAGCTCGCCGAGCAGGATCGCGCGGCCATCGCCGAGACTGGGCACGAACTGCGCGAACTGATGGCCGGCATAGGCCATGGCGATCGGCTCGGCGCCGTTGGGGATCTGATTGCCGGCGAGCATCGCCGCTCCGGCGGGGCTGCAGAGGGCGGCGGGCGCGAGCCCGAGCTGCTCGGCGAGCGCTCGGTTCAGCCGCAGCAGCACCGGCTCGGCCACCGGCGTTGGCAGCACGCGCGCATAGAAATGCTCGGGCAAGCGCGCGTAGCTGTTGTCGAAGGCGAACACTGGCGCGAGGTCGCTGGGGCTGTTCATGGTAACGCGTGGTTCCCGAGTTCCGCAGTCAGGTTTAAGCGATCAAGGTGCGGGCACTGGCGGACACCATCAACGGCTAAATCGGTAACGACCGGAAAGCGCCTCAGCGCTCAGCGCTGAGGCGCTTCTCGTCAGTCGTGATCAACAGCAGCCCGCCGTCGGGCGTGATCTCGAAGCGGTTGACGGCCTGCAGCAACGCGAGGAAGCGCTGTTCGGTCTCCATCTGTGGCGCGGGGCAGGCCATCATGGTGCCGGCGATCTGGCCGAACGAGAGCCCCTCGCCGGTCAGCGCATAGCCGCCCATGAAGCGGTTGCAACCACTGCTACCCGCGATGCGGTCGTCGTCGAGAAAGCGCAGGGTGACCGAGACCCCATCCGGCACCGGCTTGCCAGCGAGCGAGCGGACCGTCCATTCGTCTCCTTCGAGCAAGGCGTGTGGCTCGCCGCCGCAGCCGCTCAGGCGCCGATCCTCGAACTCGAGCACGACAGTGCTCGGATAGGGCATGCCAGTCATGCTGTCGTTGCATGGGTACTCGCTGATGCGGATGCTTAGATTCTGCTCGGGCAGTTGATAGACCCGCGTGACGTCGGTGACGACCGGTGCCGGCAGCGTGGCCTCGAGTTCACGCGCGCCATAATCGAGCGAGAGCTGCAGCTGCGCGTCGCTGACTTCGAGCATCCACCCCGGCTCATTGCCGCGCGCTCTGAATGGAGTTTTCGGCGAGCGCTCGGCGGTGGCTGAATCGGGCAGGGTGCGGGTCGAGTCATTGGCCTGAGTCAGGCCGGCGAGGGCGAATAAAACGGATAGCAGAGTGAGTGCGCGCACGAACATGCAGTAGTAACCTCTTGAGCAAGAATGGTTGGCAGGATGCTAATCTGCTTGTCACCGATTCGCCAAGTGGAGGACATCATCATGCGCCCGATGAACCCGCCTCGTGAGACCTTACACCGATGCCTGCTGGTGCTGCTGCTGATGCTCGGCTCGGGGGTCGCCGCAGCCGAGGAGGCCTTGGTCGCCGCCTTGCGCGAGATCGCGATCCCGCTCGGCGCACCGCCCGACCTGTCCCCATTGATCGAGCGGATCGCCCCGGCACGGGTGGTCTTGCTCGGCGAGGCCAGCCACGGCACCTCCGAGTTCTACAGCCTGCGCGCCGAGATCAGCCGCGACCTGATCGCCGAGCATGGGTTTCGCTTCATCGCCGTCGAGGGCGACTGGAACGCGCTCTACCGCCTCAATCGCTATGTGAAAGGCTACGACCAGGACGCGGCAAGCGCGCGCGAGATCATGCGCACCTTCGAGCGCTGGCCGACCTGGATGTGGGCCAACGAGGAGACCGCCGCGCTGATCGAATGGCTCAAGACGCACAATGCCAAGCTGCCACCCGAGCAGCGGGTCGGCTTCTATGGCATCGATGTCTATGGTAAAGCCGATGCGCTGCGCGAGCTGCCGGCGTCCATGGCCGCCCTCGACGCCGAGGAGGCCGAGTGGCTGCGCGAGCAGTACGCGCCCTTCGATGCGCTGCTCGAAGACACCCGCGCCTATGTACGCCGCCTTCAGCGTGGAGACGAAGGGCTTGGCGGCAACGCGCGCGCGGTGGTCGAACGCCTGCAGGAACAGCGCGATCACCTGGCTATCGATGCCGCCGAATATCTCCACCTCAAGCAGATGGCCTGGGTGGTGAAGAATGCCGAGAAGCATTACGGCGGCATGGCCGGACGCGGCCCCGAGTCCTGGAATACTCGGGTCGATCACTTCTATCAGACCCTAGAGCGCCTGCTCGCCTTCTATGGCGCGGATGCGAAAGGGATCGTCTGGGCGCATAACACCCATGTCGGCGATGCACGCGCGACCGATATGGCACGCCGGCAACGGCGCAATATCGGTCAGCTCGCCCGCGAGGGACTCGGGCCGGAGCAGGTCGCGGCGGTTGGATTCGGCACCGAGCGCGGCCGCGTGCTCGCCGGTCGCGCCTGGGAGGCGCCGATGGAGCGAATGAGCGCGCCACCGGCGGCGCCCGGTAGCATCGAGGCCGCCATGCGCGCGGCCGGCGATGGCGAGGACTTGTTGTTCCTGTTCGATGACGCGATCCCGGCGCCGCTGCGCCAGCGCCATGGTCATCGCGCGATCGGCGTGGTCTACCAACCCGAGCGCGAGGTTCCCGGCAACTATGTGCCAACGGTGCTGCCTCGGCGCTACGATGCCTTTGTGTTCATCAATGAGACCGAGGCGCTGACGCCGATTCCGTCGCCCTGAGGGCATGCTTTAGGTTGCCTTTTGCCGGTTAGGTGACCGGGCGCATTCCTGAGCCGCCTCGTCGCCTGCGTCCGGCTCCTGGTACCAGGGCAACCCGGCCTCCGAGCTGCGCTCGAGTTCGGCGATGACCTGGGCTCCCAGCAGCAGGATGGCCGCCGCCGCCTCCAGACTCAGCAGCAGCACGATCACCGTGCCGAGGGAGCCGTAGACCAGGTTGACCATGGAGACCTTCGCAAACCACCAGACCAGGATCAAGCGCACGATCTCCCAGAGTGCGGCGGCGACCAGGCCACCGACGAGTGCGCGCACGCTATCGACCGGCACTACTGGCAGGATCTTGTAGATCGAGGCGAAGAGCAGGGCAACCCCGAAGAAGGTCGAGGCCCAGACCCCAAACACGGCAGCCGCCGAGAACGGCAACGCCACCCCGAGCAGGCTCAGGTCGGTGCGGCCCATGGCGTTGAGGATCGCCACCAAGCCGGTGAGGCCAAACAGTGCGACCCCGAGCACGGCGACGTACATATAGGGCAGGAGTGCGGCGACCCAGGCGCGACGCTCAGCCGAGCGCTGGTGGCGCTGAAAGATGATCGCCACGGCATCGTCCAGCATCCGAAACGCCAGCGAACTGAAGAACAGCATCACGCCAAAGCCAACCCAGCCGATCAGTTGGCGTCGATCGAGCAGCGAGCGCAAGGTCTCGATCAGCTGTTCCGAGAGGCCCGGCGTCAACAGACGCGCTTGCAGCGCGATGACATCGAGTAGGCGTTCCTCGCTGACGACATGCGACAACGTCGCCGCCAGCACCGCAAACAGTGGGATGATCGATAGCAGGATGTTGTAGCCGACGCCGCCGGCCAGCAACAGCCCGCGATTGTGGCTGAAATGCCGCAGCACCCGCCGCGCAAAGCACGGGAAGCGGCCGATCCCTGTCAGCAATGAGTCGATCCCACCTGAGCCTTGCATCGCCATCACAATCCCATCGTATCCTGCCTGCTCAAGCCTTCCAGGCGTCCGGCCCCGCGCCGAGCGATCAGCCAGGCGCCGAGGTAGCAGCCGATGCCGGCCAGCAGCGTGACCGGCTGACCGGCTTGGACCGAGAGCAGCGTCGCCGTCGATGCGGCCAGCACCGATGCAAAGCCGTTGATCGCCCAGCTCCAGGGTTGCCAGCTGCGCGTGCCGACCAGGTGCTGCAGCGCCCAGGGAAACGGCCGGCCCATGGCCCAGGTCATCGGCAACAGCAACGCCGCCAGCAGCGTGATGCGCGCGAACAGCGGCAGTGCCAGCAGGGGCTGGCCGGGCCACCAGAGGGCCAGCAGCGCGATGCCGCCGCCGATCGCCAAGGCGCCGAAGATCGGCGGCAAGGCGTCGGCACCGCAGCGCCGCGTGGGCATCGCGCTGCCGATGCCGGCACCGATCATGAAGACGGCGAAGATCACCGCCGCAGCCAGCACCGGCAGCTCGACGAAGGCGATCGTGCGCTGCAGCAGCGCAAGTTCGACCAGCATGAAGCCGAACCCCAGCAGCCCGAAATAGCCAATGACCTCGGTGCGCGTGAAGGCCGCCGAGGCAGGTGGCATTCGTCCCAGCGGTGCCAGGATCAACAGCGCGGCCGCCAATGTCGCGACGACCAGCGTCACGGCCGACATGACCAACGTCCAGTCCAGGTAGCTGGCCGCCTGCGCGCCGAGTATCTCGAACAAGCGTGGGATGGTCGACCACTGCATCGCATGCCAGAAATAAGGCCGGTCGATGCCGACCGCGCCGGTCTCGAACCAGCGCGCCTGTTCGGGCAGGGCGGTATCGCCGAACACGGCCTGGGCGGCCTCGAAGAAGACCGGCGTGTCGAGCAGGTGGTAGCGATTGACATCCTCCGCTCGAAGACCGCGATACCAAACCCGGTCGAAGCTCCAGCGCTCGGAGAAGGTGCGGATCAGATCCAGGTCCGCGTCGGTCAGCGGTTGTGGCGAGACCAGGATCAGCAGCGCCTGCATGCCGCGCAGCGCGGCGACGTGGTCGGCTGGCTTATCGACGCCGGCCGCGCGCAGGCTCGCGGCAATGGTCGCCAGCATGCGCGGCCCCTGCCGCGGCGGGTAATCGATCTTCAGCGGAATCGCCAGCAGGCCGTTGTCGTCGAGTCGGGCGAGCGCCGCCCGCAGACCCTGGCGCGTAAGCAGATAGTCTTCGGTTGCGGCGCCGGAGCCCTCGAAGGTGCGATCGAGCGCGATGACGGCGAACGAATCGCGGTGCGTGGCCAGGAAGCGGAAAGGACTGTCCTGGATGGCCTCGACAACCAGGCCGCGCTCGATGGCCAGCGCCGGCAAGCGGCGGTCGGGCTCGACCCAGCTCAATGGCCGGTCGACCGCGTGCGAGGGGGTCGCCCAAGTGCTGCTGCCGAGCACCGCGACCCGGCCATTGGGGCGCATCTGTAGGGCCAGCGCGGCCAGCGAGGCCTCCGAATGCTCCGGCGCCTGTCGATAATCGCGTTCGATCGGCACCAGCCGGTCGCTACCGACGATGGCCGCATCCGAGGCCGCCACCCGGCCGGTCCAGTTCAGGCTCAGGCCCGGCGCCGAGCGCAGGCTGGCTGAGCGGACCAGGGTCAGGCGTCCAGCCAACCCAGGGCGCTGCTCGAGCATCTGGGCATCCGATAGCGCCAGCACGCGCGCGAGCGCCTTGAAGTCGGAGATCGCCGGCTCGGGCGGGCTCAGGACCAGCCAGGACGCCGCGACCAGGAGCACGGCGGCCGCGATGATCCCGAGCCGGATGCGGCGCAGCACCGAGAACAGCACGCAGAAGACCAGCAGCAGCGCCGCGACCAGCGCCAGCGCTGCCTCGGGCATCATCGCGACCAGCAGTAGCGTTGCGAATAGGGTGCCGATGCCGGAGCCACCGAGGTTGGCCGCATACAGCCAGCCGGCGTGCCGGGGCCAGCGCGCGAAGACCTGCCCCAAGGCGAGGCCGGCGCCGAAGAACGGGATGAAGGCGGCGAAGTCGATCGCCAGCAGGCGCAACAGCTCGGAGGCGTCCCAGATCGCCATGAGCGGGCGCAGTGCGACCCAGGCATGCAACAGCAGCACCACCAGGAAACCGAGCGCCGCGACCAGCAGCGACAGGACCAGCCAGCGGTCGCCAAAGCGGCCCGCGTGCTCGCCGATGACGCTGAGCAGCGTGCCCGAGGCACCGAAGCCGAGCAGCGCCAGCGCGATGGTCAGCCCGGCGAAGTGATGCCAATGGCTGAACTCGAACAGCCGCAACAGCACGATCTCGAACGCCAGCACCGAGCCGGCTAAGACGCCGACGGCGATCAGGTGCAGCGGTCTGGGCGCTGCTTCGGGCACCTCAGCGCTCGCCGTTTCGTTCGCCGGTTAGGGGCACGAAGGCCACCGACATCAGATTGCGCGTCTGGGTCTTGCCGTCTTCTGTCTTGGTCACCAGCAGCAGATTCTGGGTCCAGCCGGCGCGTCCGACCGGGATCACCATGCGCTTGCCGGGCTTGAGCTGCTCGATGAGCGGCGGTGGCACATGCTGCGCGGCCGCCGTGACGATGATGGCATCGTAGGGCGCGAGCGCCTGGTAGCCGTAGTAGCCGTCACCCTGGATCGCGGTGATGTTGTCGTAGCCAAGCCGCTCGAACAGGCCGGCGGCCTGCTCGGCCAGCGGTCGGACGATCTCGATGGTCACGACTTCGACGCCCATGGCGCCGAGGATCGCGGCCTGGTAGCCGGAGCCGGTGCCGATCTCGAGCACGCGGTCGCCCGGGGCCAGCTGCAGGGTCTCGGTCATGAACGCGACGATGTAGGGCTGCGAGATGGTCTGCCCGTGCCCGATCGGCAAGGGGCTGTCCGCATAGGCCCGGTCGCGGAGATCCGGGGGGACGAAGGCGTGTCGCGGCACCGAGCGCATCGCGTCCAGGACGGCCTCGTCGGTGACACCGCGCTGCTCGACTTGGCGCTCGATCATCTGATGGCGCTCCTCCTCGCGTGGCGCGTTAAAGGTCGGCCGCCCCATGGGGCCGGGCTTGTCGGCGCGCAGCAGAACCTCGGTATCGGGCCGGTTCGTTTTCTGTGTGGCAGCGTCCGGCTGGGCCAGCGCTAGGCATGAGAATGCCAACCCAACAGAGAATAAAAGCTTCTTAAACAAAGGTTTCTTCATGATTTGCCTCCTGCTGCGCACGGCACTTTATTCTACCCACCGAGCCTAGCCAGGTCGAATCGCCGGCAAGGCCTGGAAGCCATGTCCTGATTTGCGGCTATGGAGATCGAGGGCAGAACCTTACGGCCGTGTTCGCCTGCGAGGACATGGGGATTCTAGCGCTGGATCTGGACCCGACAGGCAGCTGCAGGGAAGGATCGATCTCGAGGGCGCTTTGGTAGCCAGGATGTGTCATCTTGGCACCTCGGCGCACTGTGACTGTTTTGCATCCTCCCGTTTCCGTTGGTCCGTTTTCTCTATTGACTTCCGATTCTTGCGAGGCTGAATACATGAAGAAGGCCCCTTTTTGGAATACTGCCGGCGCTTGCACTGGCCTGCGGCCATCACGGGTTTCCCGCGCTAGGCGTGGAGCGATTGCCTTGGCCGCGCTGCTGGTGCTTGCCAGGCCATTGAGCGCGATGGCGCAGAGCGATGTTGCTGACGCGCGCGATCACGAGCAGATCCCCCGCTATGAGGGTAGCTGGATTCTCGGGCATGAGACCAAGCGCTTCGACCGTTTTGCGCTCCCCACCGGACCTGCGGTGCGTCGCAATGGGCAGTGGCAGGGCGAGACGGAGCAGGTGCTCGAAGGTTCGCGAACCCGCTTGCTCTACGTTGCGCCTCAAGAGCGCAGCACATTGGAGGTGTTCCGCAATTATCAAACCGCCCTTGAGGAACGCGGTTTCGAGACGCTGTATGCTTGCTCCGGGCGGGAGTGCGGGAGCAACAACAGCATCGCGCGCAACATCCTGTGGACGCTCGACCGGCGGCTTTCCAATGCCGGGGACAAGACAAGGTCCGCCTTCACCGGCATGCACGACGACCATTACCTCGCCGTCCGTAATGCCGCAGGCACGACCTGGGTCGGACTGTACATCGCACGAAACAACTTCAAGCACTTTGCGGATACCTACTTGCGCTCGATCATCCTGGTCGAAGTCGTGGATGTCGGCGCGATGGAACAACGCATGATCGATGCCACGATAATGGCCAAGAGCATCTCCGAAACGGGCAAGGTGATCCTGGACAACATCTACTTCGACTTCGGCAAGGCGACGCTGAAGCCGGAATCCGACCCCGCCCTGGCCGAGATGGCCAAGCTGCTCGTCAACGACCCGAACGTGTCGGTTTACGTCGTCGGGCATACCGACAACGTGGGCAGCCACGAGGCCAACATGACATTATCGAGGGCGCGCGCCGCCGCTGTCGTCGATGCGCTCGTCAGCCGCCACGGCGTGCAGCGCGCCCGCATCGTGCCTGCCGGCGTAGGCCCCCTAGCACCGCTTGCAAGCAACGAGACCGAAGACGGTCGCAGCAAGAACCGGCGGGTCGAACTCGTGCAGCGATGAAGTGGCGGTCGGTCATGGCTGTCTAGATGCTCGCCACGTTCAGGTACTGGCCGGCTCGGCCAGCCCTGTCGGCATTTCTCGAACGCTCGGTCTTGCTCTATCACAGCGGGAGGCATAAATTCCCAATTATCGCTTAGCTCTTGTCACACCGGCGGGTATCGCAAGCATGACGACCGAACAACTTTATGGTCGCTTCGTTTCCATCGTGCGCCGAATGGCACCCGAGTGCCCGATTCAGCCCGAAACGCGTACCCAGGAGGTGCGTGCTCAGGCCAGTCGTGCGGCTACCTTGATTTCGGCGCTGGCCGACGGGCTGAAAGTCGCCATTCCGGGCGGTGCGGCGACTTCCCTAGCTATTTCCGGCGCCACTGCGAACAGCAGTGCAGACGTGGCCAATGCAGCGGTCGACTCCGCAGCCACGAGAGGCGCCGGCATGGCAATGGGGGCCGAGGCCGGGCCGGTGGTGGGTGGCGCCATCATGATCCTGCGCGGGACGTCCCAGGGGGTGGGTCGGTCCCATCAAGTCGTTACATATTTGTTGGGCATCGGCGGCTATGTCAACTGCCTGGCCCGGTGCGCGATCCACGCGGTAAATAGCCCACTCCCCTATATCAGTCTGCCTCAACCGATCGCGCCGTCCTACATAGCGGGCGATCTGTACACCAACGGGCTGCGTGAGGCCTGGCGTGCGGGATACTGGCGGGTCCGCGAGGTGATCCAGGAAATAGACAACTTGCGGCCCGTCCAGGGCGCTCTTTATTCAAAACAGTGCCTGATCCAGCTGGCCCTGGATGCGGGTCATCCGGGTGGCCGTGGGGAGGATCCTCGCATCCGTATCCGTTGCGAGGGCCATATCCTCAACCAGATTCTCGCCACAAACTTGCGCACCCAGCGCGATAGGCTCCGGCGCTGGTCGAACGCGCCGTAAATCGGCACGCAGGGCGGGAATGGTCCAACGATCTACACGGTAGGCGGCCCGAGGTAGGATTGTGCACATCTGCGTTCGGCTTTGCGATCCGAAACCGCGACCGCATTTAGCGGATGTCAAAGAACCAACCGAGTAACGACCATGCCGACGCGACTTTTTCTCGTTCGCCACGGTGCGACCGAGCTGACTGCCGAGGATCGCTTCTCGGGCGCAACCGACGTGCCGCTCTCCGAGATGGGGTGCAAGCAGGTCGAGAGTCTTGCCAGCCGCCTCGCTGACGAGCCGCTTGATGCCATCTATGCGAGCCC
>PWTO01000150.1 GCA_003562815.1 Chromatiaceae bacterium
CAGGCGCTGGCCATGAGCCCGCGATGGCGCCTTTGACAACGCCCGTGCGTTGGTCGCTGACGCTGCTGTTCGGGGCGGTGCTGGCGGGTGCCGTGGTGGGGCTGGGGATCAGCCAGAAGCGCTTGGCCGCACTTGCGGGAGACGCTGCACGCCAACCGCCGGTGGTCATCCTGTCGGTGGCCGAGGCGGTGCGCGCCGGGCTTGATGCGGGGCAGATTCGGGTGTTCTCCGAGCGTCTGGCCGAGCGTGGTTTTCTGGTCCTCGATGAACAGGCGGTGCTGGCCGCACCGGCGGAGCTGTATCTGCCACTGAGCGAGGGGACAGGCCGATGAGCACGCATCGGAACCCACCGCGTCACCGCCAGCCCTGGGATCGGTTTGCGCTGCAGGCCCTGGCGGTGCTGACGCTGATCCTGGTGATCGGCAGTCTGCTCTGTGGGCGATTTCGCATCGGTCTCGATGATCAGGAGGCGCTCTGTCTGCCGCCGTATCGCTGGTATCTGATCGATACCTGGGATCGGCAGCCGCAGCCTGGGCAGTTGGTGGCCTTTGCTGCGACCGAGGCGATGGCGCCGTATTTCACTGTCGGGCAGACGGTGATCAAGCGTGTGATCGGCGTGGCGGGTGATCGCGTGGCGGTCGATGCCGAAGGAACGCGGATCAATGGCTCCCGATGGCCGAACAGCGATCCGGCGCTGGCGACGACGTTGCAGCAGTCGGTGCATGCCTTCGAGCGTGCGGAGTTCGAGGTACCGCCCGGACACCTCTGGGTGATGGGCGACACGCGCGACAGCTTCGATGGCCGCTATTGGGGGACGTTACCGATCGAGCGGGTGGAGGGGCGGGCGTATGCGTTGTTTTGATGCTGCTGCGGTTCTTGCTCGGTTCTGGCGAGCCTGCTGTTGCCGTGCAAATGGATCAGCGGTCTCGACCGCCTCGTTGTCCACTCGCGTTGGCCAACTCCTGATCCTGGCCGGCGGCGTGCTGACCGCGTTTAGCCTCGCTGCCGCTGCTGATGCCGAAGGGCCGATCGATCCAGAGGCGCAAGGCGTCGATCAGGCGCTGGCACCCATCCGGGCGCAGGCCCAGGCCATTGCGCAGCGTGTTGAAGGTCAGCCGTTGCCGGCGTGGCTGCGAGTGCCTTCGGACCTGCACGCACAGCAGGGCCTGACCGATCCCGTCGACCTGCGTGCTGTGCTGGAAGACGCTCGTCAACACCTCGGGTCTGCTGACCTGACAGCGTCGATCTGCGAGACCCTGGCGACAGACTGCGCGTTTGATGACAGTCCTTCCAGCGTTCCTGAGTCCGCCGATTCCGATCCATCCCAGCCCGCGACGGACGAGCCATCCCGAAGCTACCTGCTCTTTGCCTCCCGCTCCCTCGGCGAAGCATCGTTGCGCGAGCTGTTCTCCCTAGCCAGTGGTCGATCCGAGCTGCGCATCCTGTTCCGTGGCGTCGACGAGGACGAATCGCTGATCGCCTTTGCCGCCAGCTTGCGAGAGCTTCTCGAGGGTCTTGATCCGCCCCCGAACGTGCTGCTCGATCCAACGCCCTTTCGGACCTACGGGATCACGGCGGTGCCGACGCTGATCTTGTTGGAGCGGGATGGGACCGATTGGACCGAGCGTGCTCGGGTCGCTGGTCTGATGAGCACCGGCTGGCTCGAGCAGGCCCTAGACGCCGGCCGTCAGCGCGATCTCGGCGCGCGCGGCCCGGTCACTGAGATCCGCGAGCCCGATCTGCTCGTCGAGTTCGAGCGCCGCCTGGCCGCACTCGATCTGACCGCGATGAAGGCCCGCGCCCTCGAGCGGGCCTTTGGTCGTCTGCACCTGGAGCGCCTGCCAACCGCCACCGAAGAGCGCACCCGCTGGATCGATCCAACCCTCACTGCGGCAGCGGACATCCAACTGCCAGACGGTACGTTGCTGGTCAAGGCCGGAGACACCGTCAATCCACTCGCGCAGCTGCCGTTCACCCAGCGCCTGGTGGTCTTCGACGCCACCGATCCACGCCAAATGGCCTTTGCGCAGGAACGCGCCGCTGAGCCCTCACCGAGGGCCACGCAGTTTCTGATCACTGATCTGCCGCGTGAGCGTGGCTGGGCCGGACTCGAGCAGGTCATGACGCAGCTCGACCGACAGGTGTTCCTGCTCACGCCAATGCTGCGTCAGCGTTTTGCCCTGCAGCGAGTGCCCGCCGTGGTCGAGGCCGAGGGACTGCGGTTTCGCGTCACCGAGACGGCGATGCGCAGGCCAACAGCAGCGCTAGTCGATCAGGAGATTGCCGATGGCCTGGCGAGTGACGCCACGCCGGCGGAGACGACCCCGTGACGCGATCTCTCTACCCAGCCGGCTGTCGAGGGCTCAAACCATTCAGAGCCCTCAGTGGCCTCACTGTTTGCAAGCTCGGCAGCCTCAGCACCCTGCTGATCCTGCTGATCACCCTCGCACAGACGTCACCCACCCAAGCCGCCGACGCCGCCTGCCCGGATGCCGAGCTGCTCAGCGGTAAGCTCATCACCGATATCTGCTGGTCCTGCCTGTTCCCGGTGCGCATCGCCGGGATGCCGATCGGCGGGGGTCGGGTGCCTGAGGGTGTTAGCGACGCCTCGGTCTGTGTCTGTCGCGATGGGCTTGGCGTCCCCCGTCCCGGTTTCACCCTCGGCCTCTGGGAGCCAGCGCGGATCATCGAGCTGGTCCGTAATCCGACCTGTACTCCGGCCCTGGGCGGCATCCGCCTGCCGTTTGGCGATGTGCGCCTGCTCGGCAGCGGCGGCCAGGGTGAGTTGGATGACAGCGAGGCGGCCTTCTACAACGTCCATGTCTACGCCTTCCCGCTGCTGGTGATGTTGGATCTGTTCTTCGATGATCGCTGCAACCCCGATGGCTTCAGCGAATTGGACCTGCTGCACTTCACCGAGCTGGACCCGACCTGGAACAACGCCGAGCTGGGGTTCTTCGCCCATCCCGAGGCGACTTGGCTGGCGTCTCCGGCAGCGCAGGCGGCCTGTCTGGCCGATGGGGTGGCGGCGAGTGCGGGCAACCCGATCGATGAGCTGTTCTGGTGTGCCGGCACCTGGGGGTTGATCTATCCCTTCGCCGGCGCGCAGCCGACGCTGGGCTCGCGGGTCCGCGCCACCTCGCTGTCGGCCACCCGGGTCATGGCAGCGCTGCATCGACGCGGTCTGGCCCGGCAGACCATGGGTGATGGCGCGCTCTGCGAGGCACCGCTCGCGCCCTTCCTGCCGAAGAGCCAATACAAGCTCTCGATGTTCTATCCGCTGCCGGAGGCCAACAGCGCGCATGTGATCGGCGAAAGCCCATTTCGGTGGGGGATTCATCGTACCTATCCCGGTCCTGGTGAGGATCACCTCTATGTGCTTTGGCGCTGGCAGGATTGTTGTGCGACGTTCTGAGTCGGGTATTGACGGGATGCTGAATCGGTTGCTCGCCGACGTGACCTCGCCGCATCAAGCGTCGGGGACTGATTGCCGGCCGTCCGCCGGGGCATCGATTGGGCATCGAGTCCTCGTCGGACTGCTCTGCCTCTGTATCGCTTGGACCCCTTGGGCGCTGGTCTGGGGGGATGAGCTGGCCGATCTGGGGCGAGCCGGACAGGCATTCGGTCAGGGCCAGGCCACTAGGTTTGCGCTGCCGACCCTGGAGGGCGATCAACTCCGGTTCCAGGTCAACGGCGAGACCCAGTCCGTCAGCACCGAGGAGTTGTTCCCCGGCGCCTCGGCCGGCAGCGCAGCGGACTTCTCGGCCCTTTACGGCCAGCCCGAGGGCTTGACCGCCCGCGGCCGCGCCGCGCAGTCAACGCTGCTCGGCGAAGAAGGCGCACAAGCCGAGGCCTTCCAAAGCCTCTACACCAACGTCGGGGTCTCGGCGACCGATCTGCGCGCTGATCCGGTCTGGTCGCAGACCGACCAAGTCATCGACGAGATGGCCAATCTGGCCAATGGCTTCGGCGATTGCGCGATCGACACGCAATTCCAGACCGGCACCCGTCCAGTCCATCTACCCGAGATCGAGACCTGCCAGCAGGTGCAGCAGGGCGGAGCATGCACCCTCATGCACGCCTATGATCTACCGCCGGCCGACCACATCGTCGCGGTCAGCGGTGGGGCGGTGCAGACCAACTGCGCCTATGGCTGCATCGAAGTCGTCTACGCTTTTCCCGGCGCTGCGCATGTACCGTCCTGTCCCGATTGCGCTTATCTTCCGGCACAGACCTTCG
>PWTO01000194.1 GCA_003562815.1 Chromatiaceae bacterium
CTGGTCGAGGGCGATTCCGCCGGCGGCTCGGCCAAGCAGGCGCGCGATCGCGAGTTCCAGGCCATCATGCCGTTGCGCGGCAAGATCCTGAATACCTGGGAGGTGGACCCGGCCGAGGTGCTGGGCTCGCAGGAGGTGCACGACATCGCCGTCGCCATCGGCGTCGATCCCGGCAGCGACGATCTCAGCCGGCTGCGCTTCGGCAAGATCTGCATCCTCGCCGATGCCGACTCCGATGGCGCCCATATCGCAACGCTGCTCTGCGCGCTCTTCCTCAAGCACTTCCCGCGCCTGGTCGCGTCCGGCCATGTGTTCGTCGCCATGCCGCCGCTGTTCCGCATCGATGTCGGCAAGCGCGTCTTCTACGCACTGGATGACGCCGAGCGTATTGGCGTGCTGGATCGCATTGCCGCCGAGAAGCTCAAGGGCAAGGTCAGCGTGCAGCGCTTCAAGGGCCTCGGCGAGATGAACCCGCCGCAGTTGCGCGAGACCACCATCCATCCGGATACGCGCCGATTGGTGCAATTGACGGTTGAGCCAGGGGATGACAGCGCCACCTTGATGGATATGCTGTTGGCCAAGAAGCGCGCCGCCGATCGGCGCGCCTGGCTGCAGGAAAAAGGCGACCTGGCCGAGGTCTGAGCCAGCCCCAAGCTGTCACTGAGCGAGCCCGAGACCGATGATGCAACCCTTTCCTTATGCCCACGCCGCCGACGACGATTGGCACCTGGCCCTCGAGCGCGTCATCGCCGGCTTAGGCGCCGCGCCAGGGCGGCTCGGGTTTCTCTACGTCAGCGATGCGATCAACGCCCATCTGGATGCGATCCTGGATGCGTTGCGCGAGGCGACCGATGTCGAGCACTGGGTCGGCGCGGTGGGCATCGGCATCTGCGCGACCGGGGTCGAATACTACGAACGCCCGGCAATCGCGGCCATGATCGCCGATCTGCCGGAGGACTCGTTCCGGGTCTTTGCGCCCATCGTCAAGGATCTCGACGGCTTCGATGCCGCACAGCGCGCCTGGCTCGGCAGCGCCCAGCCGTTCATGGGCCTGGTGCATGCCGATCCGTCGAATCCGCTCACCGAGAGCCTGATCCGGCAGTTGGCCGAGCGCACCGTGACCGGTTTCCTGGTCGGGGGGCTGGCGAGCAGCCAGCAAAATGCCCGCGTGATCGCCGATGAGCCGACCGAAGGTGGCCTGACCGGCGTCATGTTCACCGAAGCGATTGGCATTCAGACCGCACTGTCCCAGGGCTGCTCGCCGATTGGGCCGCATCGGCGCATTACCGCCTGTCAACGCAATGTCATCGTCGAACTCGATGGGCGTCCGGCGCTAGACGTGTTCAAGGACGACATCGGCGAGGTCTTGGCGCGTGACATCTCGCGCGTGGGGGGCTACATCTTCGCCGGCCTGCCGATCGCCGGCTCCGATACCGGCGACTATCTGGTGCGCAATCTGATCGGCGTCGATATGGAGAAGCGACTGATCGGGATCGGCGATCTGGTCGAAAAAGGGCAGGAGCTGATGTTCTGTCGCCGCGATGCCAACACCGCGAGCGAAGACCTCTCGCGTATGCTCGGCCACCTCAAGGCGCGCTTGAAGACACCGCCGCGCGGCGGCGTCTATGTTTCTTGCCTCGGCCGAGGGGCCAACCTGTTCGGTGACGACTCGCAGGAGCTGAAGCAGATTCGCAACGAGTTGGGGGAGTTTCCGCTGGTGGGCTTCTTCGCCAATGGCGAACTCTCGCAGAATCGGCTCTATGGCTATACCGGGGTGTTGACCTTGTTCACCTGATGCACCACAGTTGACACCGCAACGACCGCAGAACCTCTGCGGATGCGCGTGACCTTCATTCGCACATGTCCTTCGGCGCGCTGATCGCCATCTCGGCGTAATCGGCCTTGATCATCTGCTTGTATTGCGCATTCCAGACAACCGGCCACTGAAAGTCTGGATGATCGCCATCAGATCCTCGACCATCTCTTGCTCGGGCGAGAGGGCGTCCTGGTTGACCACGACGATCTCGCAACCGCTTTCCTCGGCGATTTGCCCAGCACTGGAGACGCGGCAGTAGACCACCACGTCCCGGGTCTTCGGCGCTCCGCCCAGCATCAAGCGCACGTCGGACTCGTCGAAATACCGATGTCCCGACGGCAGCCGCTTGGCTTGCAGCTTCCCCTCGGTTTCCCAGCGCCGGATCGTCTGCGGTGATCGATCAATGCGGTTAGTCTTCGCCCCAGATCCAGCCACCACTGATGGAGCTTCTCCATGCTTGATCCCTTCGCCTGGCTCGGCGATCTCGTCGCCTATTCGCTGTTCGGTCTGAGCCCCGAGTCCGCCGCCGGTGCGGCGTTGCACTTCTTCGTCATGGACGTGGCCAAGATCTTCGCGCTCTTGGTCATCATCATCTACCTCATGGGCCTGCTGCGCGCGCTGGTCTCGCCGGAGCGGGTGCGCGAGTTCGTGCGCGATCGCCCCGACTGGCAGGCGCGCGGCCTGGCCGTGGGTCTGGGCGCGATGACGCCGTTCTGCTCCTGCTCCTCGGTGCCGCTGTTCATCGGCTTCGTCGAGGCCGGCATCCCGCTCGGGGTGACCTTCTCGTTCCTGATCGCCTCGCCGATGATCAACGAGGTCGCGGCGGTGCTACTGATCGGCATCCTCGGCTGGAAGCTGGCGCTGCTCTACATCGCTGCCGGGCTGATGGTCGCGTGGTTTGGTGGCATCATCATGCAGCGCTTCAAGCCCGAACGCTGGGTCGAGGATTATGTCTGGAAGATCCAGATAGGCGAGACCGCCGCCCTACGCCCGGACACCAGCCTGCGGGGTCGGCATCGGTTCGCCGTCGCCGAGGTGCGTGAGATCCTGCGCCGGATCTGGAAATGGGTGTTCATCGGCATCGGCGTCGGCGCACTGTTCCACGGCTTCGTGCCGGAGCACTGGGTGGTCGAGCATCTCGGCGACGGTCAGTGGCTGGCGGTGCCGGGCGCGGTGCTGGTCGGCATTCCCTTGTATTCCAATGCCACTGGCGTCATCCCGGTCGCCGAGGCGATGCTCGGCAAGGGTGTCGCCGTCGGTACCGTGTTGGCGCTGATGATGAGCATCGCCGCGCTCTCGGTGCCGGAGATGCTGATCCTGCGCAAGGTCATCCGCTGGCCGGCGCTGGCGCTGTTCGCTGGCGTGCTCGGGGTCTCGTTCGTGCTCGTCGGCTGGAGCTTCAATCTGATCAACGAGGTGAATCCATTATGAAACGAATCAAGGTCTTGGGCTCGGGCTGCCGCAATTGCGAGATCACCGCCAAGGTCATCGCCCAGGCTGCGACCGAGGCCGGCGTCGAGATTGAACTGGAAAAGGTCACCGATATCGCCGCGATTATGGGGTACGGTGTCATGTCGACACCCGGCGTCGTCGTCGATGGCGTCGTCGTCCATGCCGGCGGCGTGCCAGGGCCAGATCAGGCGCGTCACTGGCTGAATGATGCCGGTACCGGCACCCTGTAATCCAACCGATTGAGGCTATCCATGCATCCACAAGACGACAACACTCCGATTGCCAACGCGCAGCCAGACACCTCCACCGCGACCACGAACGCCGGTGACGATGGCTGGCCGCCATTCGCCGATCACCCGAACCTGCTCATCCGAGCCGGCCTGACCCTCCTGCAAGGGGTCTTCATGCTGCTGTACGCGCTCTTGTTCGAGGTGCTGAACTACAGCATCTTCGCGATCGCAATCCTGCAGTATCTGTCCATCGTCGCCACCGGCCGACCGCTCGCGATACTGCGTCGCTTCAACGAGTATGTCTCCGCCTTGATGGGTGATGTCGCGGGCTATTTGACCTGCGTCGATGCACGTCCACCCTTCCCGCTCTCGCGTCCGCGCGAGGCGCGAGGCATGCCGTATGCGCCGCGCTGGCGGCGCGATGGAAAGTCTTAGCCTACGACTTTGCGCCGGGGTGCCTTGATCGACGGCGGGTGGGGTATCCTCGACCGCCAACAGTCAGCCCCGACATCCGCGATCAACGCCGTCTTGGAAACCACTGTGAAATCGAGTCAGCGAGCACGCCGCTCAGACGCCGGCACCTCCTCCTGCCCAACAGCGATCCGCCTGGGCTGGCGCGAGCGCGCGGCGCGCGCGCTGGTCAAGCGGTTGGCTAGGGTGCCGATGCCAATCCTGCATCGGGCCGGTGCTGTTGTCGGCGGATTGATGGCGTTGATCCCGAATCGACAGCGCCGCAA
>PWTO01000029.1 GCA_003562815.1 Chromatiaceae bacterium
AGCGCTGGGTCTTTTTCGATGTATTTTTTGTATTCCGCCCAGGTCGTCGCGGCGATGGTGCGCAAGGTGCCGCGTGCCAAGGCCGGCTTCAGCAGATTCGCGGCATCCCCGGTGCCCGCAGAACCACCGGCACCGATCAGCGTATGCGCCTCGTCGATGAACAGGATGATGGGCTTGGGCGAGGCTTGCACCTCATCGATCACCTGCCGCAGCCGTTGCTCGAATTCGCCTTTCATGCTGGCTCCGGCTTGCAGTAAGCCAACATCCAACACGCGCAGCGAGACCTCCTTGAGGGCGGGCGGCACGTCACCTTGGGCGATCCGCGCCGCAAACCCCTCGACGACTGCGGTCTTTCCGACGCCGGCCTCGCCAGTGAGGATCGGGTTGTTCTGACGGCGCCGCATCAGGATATCCACCAGCTGCCGGATTTCGTTATCCCTGCCCACCACCTGATCCAATTCGCCCTGTCGCGCCCGTTCGGTCAGGTCGATCGAAAAGCGCGCGAGCGCATCTTGTTTGCCGCTTTGGTCGGCTGCCAGCGCGCCACTAGCCTCACCGGGAGAACTCGCCAATTGCGAGCCGTCGCTGGGGCCGAGCTGATCCTCCGGGGAGCCGTCCACCAGGGTTGCAAAGCGTTCGCAGAGATCATCCAGCTTGACCTTGTTGAACTCCTGGGACATCGCGGGCAAGGCATTGCGCAAGCCGGGCGTCTTCAAGATCCCAACGACGAGATAGCCCGTGCGGACCTGCGCGTCCTGGAACATCAGGGTGGCATAGACCCAGCCACGCTCGACCGCTTCCTCGACATGCGAGGACAGGTCCGAGATCGACGAGGCACCTCGCGGCAAGCGATCCAAGGCGGCGGTTAGATCCTTGGCCAGATGCGCCTGATTGATCTCATAAGCCGCGATGATGCGATGCAGGTCTGAGTCTTGCAACTGCAAAAGCTGATGAAACCAATGCACAAGCTCGACATAAGGATTCCCTCGCAATTTACAGAAAGCGGTTGCACTTTCGATGCTTTTGAAGGCCAAAGAGTTTAATTTTGAAAACAATGCAGAACGACTAATCTCGGACATGCTCGATACTCCGGACAGAACATTTTTAACTGACATCAAGTTGAGGTTGAATCATTCTGCGTGCTAGTCCGTGTGCTATTCAGGGTCGAGGATGACATCGTCGGCATCCTGTTGACGCGTCCAATGTCCCAGCCAACTCGTCCAGCCGAGCCGAGCCTGAGTGCGGCCAAGAACGATGGGCGGAATGTCCTCTTTCTTGAGCAGTAACTGGACATCCCAGCGATATTGATCGCCAACATAATTTCTCACCGCTGCGCGCAATGCGGTCATACTCGGCTGCCCTGGTAAAAAAGCCTCGAATTGGTCGATAGTCAATGGTCCGAGCTGAATGCGAAACTTGTGCTGACACTCAAACACAGAGGAGCCGATAATCGCATTCTCGCCAACCAAGCCGGTTGTGACCGAGGTGCCGAGTTGGCACTGTTCATCAACCGCGATTTGCAACCATTCTCCGACCAGCTCGATCACCCTAGCCGTCACATCCAAATAGCCTTGGAGAATGGATACCAAACCCTCAGGATGCTTGCAGCCGTCGAGCATGAGGCCGGCGAAATGCAATTTCGCGTTGTCCTGCATGCCGTCACGATTGCGCAAAGACCTGAAGCCGAGCCCCATGAGGGAGGCGACATAGTTGGCGAAGCGATCCTCTTGGGGGCGGTCATAGCTCACCGCCGGCTGGGAGCCGGACCATGCGCGATAGAAAAAGATCAGAAAGCGATGTTCGAAGAGATTCAAGAAGCGTAGAAAAGTTTTGTCCTTGTGGCGCCGTTGACGCTCCAGCGCATGCTCGGTCAAATGCAGCGGAAGGGGGCCATTAGGACCGAGCAGACCGAGGAATGCGACGCCGAGCCGAGCCGGTGTATCCGCGTCGGCTTCGGTCCACGAAGTGATGCTTGAAGGCGCAAAGGCCATCGAACACTCTTGACCGATCCGCAGCGGTTCCTCTCGCGGTGTCCACGAGGTTCCAAGGCGCGGTTGATCGGGATGTTGACACTCGAGCGAACGCAATGCCTGAAAAAAATCCAAGCTGTAGATCGAGGTATCAGGCGCGTCTTTATTCATAGGATCTGGCGACGCCCGACACGTCTTGGCCAACGCATGATCTCACCGCGCTCAATCGTCTTTAGAACTGTTTCAGTAAACGAATTGATGGCAACATGGCGACTCAAAAATTCTTCCAAAACCGCGCCAAGCAGGAAACAACCCGTGCCCTCGAACAAGGTTTCATCGAAGAGCACACTGACCTCCAAGCCGCGCACGAAGGTGCTGCCCTGCGGGTGTGAGACGCGGCGATGAATCGGCTTGGTCTGGATGTCACGGATGCCTTCGATCTCCTTGCGGATCTGCGCTTCGTTGACAAACGCATAGAGACTGAGCAATTCCTGAAGCGCCTGTGTGCCAGAACCGCTCTCGGTATCGACGAGCGAGAGATAATTCAGCGAAAGATGGCTGATCAGCCGCCAGTGTTGCTCACCTTCCAGTGGAGAGGGACGCGGTCGGCTCGGGCCGGCAATACAGCGCGTGGCTTCCACGGGGCCGCTGAAATCCCAAGTGAAATCAGTCGATCCCGAGCCCAACGACAACAGCAGCGGAAGGTCGCGGTTGGTACACAGCGCCTCGACCCCGAGTTGCCTGAGATCGGAGGAAAAGGGGGCATTGTTGGGATCGACTAGGGAGATAAAGGCCTCCGAACCGATATAGCTCGAGCGCGGTCCGATATTACGCTGTTGGCGCCGAGAGGCGAGCAGACGCTGCTCCCGCCTCACGCTGAAATAGGCATTGGGTTGAGCATGAAACGTGCGATGCCGAGCCGAGTAAAAAGGCAGGAATTCGCGTTCGGCATCCTTCGCGCGCCCGTAGCCATTCACTGCATTGACCGCGAAGACCTCAAAGTCCATCGGTCGCGTACGCTCGGCGACGAGATGGAACTCCCTGTCGGCGTTATTGAGGTGAATGCGATCCATGCGTTTCGGAAACAGATTGATCACAGGAACCGCGTTGAGGCGAAACATCGAGCCGGAGACACCTTGCTCGAGCGCTGGATCAGCCCGGTCGAAGAGAAACACGAGATCGATCGCCTTATCCGTTGTGCGTCTGATGAGCCGCTTCAGGCCGCTCACACGCAGGAACATGAACCGCTGTGGGAAGGCGAAATATTCGTGCAGCAGCCGATAGCCATCGAAGGCGCGGGCCTCGACCGGTAACAACGCTTGCGTTGTCGAGAATCCGAGAGGTTGCAGCTTGGACTGCTCCGAGACCAACCAATCCGATTTCTTTGTCGATGTCGCTGGGCGCGCCGCAACGCCGACCGTCCTCGCGGCTAGATACTCGTATAATCGCATTGGCAGTGCATCCTGCCCCGCAAGATGCACATCCAATTCATCGAGCGCAAGGTCGGAAATCTTGCCATGGCCTGTCATCGACAAGCGCAGCCGAACCCCGGCCCGTGGAGCTGCCTGCCCTGGGACACTCACCTCCGGCAGCAGACTCGCTGAGCCGATGTATTCGGCCCGCTCGACGTGCAGTGGCCACAGGGTCAAGTCATGCCCCGTCACATAGGTACAGGGTGTGGTTTCGCCTTTCCTGAGAACGCTGCGAAGTTGCGTCCCGCTTGGTACCTGAAAGCCTTCGCTCAGAGACCCTTCGCTGGCATCAGGAATGAACTCCACCACCGCCATCGACGGCGTTGGCGCTAAGAAATGCGGGTAGACCACCTCGATGAGATGGCGCGTGAACTGCGGAAACTCGGCCTCGAGCTTCAAGCCGACACGGGCGGCAAGAAAAGCAAACCCCTCGAGCAGCCGTTCGACGTAGGGGTCGGCGCATTCAAAGCTATCCAAGCCGAGGCGAGACGCAACCTTGGGAAACTGCGCGGCGAACTCACCGCTCATCTCCCGGATATAACGCAGCTCACGGTTGTAGAGATCGAGAAATCTCGCATCCATCAGAGACCGCTCCGGCCTGCCACCTCGGTGACCGAGACCTTGCCGCTCTCGAAATCGAGCGCGGTACGCAAGACCATCTCGACCGGCACGGGCGTCGCCCACAGCTCACAGGCGATATGTAGGATGAGGGTATTATGACTCATCGAATCCGGATCGACCTCAGCGCGCAGCCGGATACTCTGGCGGATTAAGCGTGGCTCGTAGCG
>PWTO01000004.1 GCA_003562815.1 Chromatiaceae bacterium
ATGACCCTGACCCCGGATCAGATCAAACCCGCCCCGGAACTTGGCATGAGCCTGTCCTCGGATTTCCTCAGCGGTTTGGGCAGCCTGGAGAATCGCATGCTGGTGCTGGTCGATATCGACAAACTCCTGACCAGCAAGGAGATGGCCTTGGTGGACCAAGTCGGCGACTGAGACAGAGCGTCGCGCATGCACAACTTAACCATGCGACTGAGCTGGCTGTTGGCGCTCGGCGCCCTGCTGCTGCTGATTATTCTCCTCAGCGGCCTCGGGTTGTTTGTGCTCGATCGCGCCACCAGCACCATCGTCGAGCTCGCACCCCATGCCGGTGCCTTCGGCAGCGAGCGCCAGCAGGACTTTGCCGTGCTTGCCGACTGGGCGCGGCTGGCGCTGTTCGGCTTACTCGGGCTGGCCGTCCTGACCGCCATCATCGTGCTCTGGGGCGTCACGGTCAATGTTCTGCGCCCGCTGGAGCGGGTGGTCGCCGGCTTCGACGCCATGGCCTATGGCGATCTCTCGGTGCCCCTGGAGCGCCTCGGCAACAACGAAATCGGCCAGCTTTGCGCCGCCGTGCAAGGGCTGCAGCAGCGCTTGTCGCGCACCCTGGCCCTGGTGCGCCTGAGCAGCGACAGCGTCTACCGTGGCGCCCGCCATATCGCCAGCGGCAACAACGCCTTCTCGGCGCGTACCGAGCAGCAAGCGGCGCGCTTGAAAAAGACCACCGCGCGCATGGAAACGCTGTCGGCCACCGTCAAACAGAATGCCGAACATGTCCGCCATGCCAGTCGCCTGGTGCGCGAGGCGGCCCGCACCGCCGGTACCGGCAGTGAGGTGATCACCGAATTGGTCGCGACCATGCGGGAAATCAGCCAGGGTTCGCGCCAGATCACCGACATCATCGAGATCATCGACAGCATCGCGCAGCAGACCAATCTGCTCGCCATCAACGCCTCGGTCGAAGCCGGGCGCGCCGGCGAGCAGGGCCAAGGATTCGCGCTGGTGGCTGGCGAAGTGCGGGGACTGGCCGGACGCAGCGCGGATGCCGCCAAGGAGATTCGCGCGTTGGTCGAAACCTCGACCTCGTGCGTCGATGCCGGTGCCGCGCGCGTGGACAAGGCTGGCGAGACCATTGAGGAGATCCTCACCACAGTGCATCGGGTCAACCGGCTGGTGGACGAGATCGCCTCGGCGGCGCAAGCGCAGAGTCAGGGCATCGAGCAGGTCAACCGGGCCATCGCGCAGATGGATCAGGTCATCCAGCAGAATGCCGATCTGGTGCGACAGGACGCGAAAGCGGCCGACCAGGTCGAAGCCGAGGCCGAACGCTTGCGCAAGGCGGTTGCGGTGTTTCGGCTCGCGCCCGAGGTCGAGGAACGCCTGGCCGGCAATCGCTACGCCGAGGCGGCCGACTGGATGGCATCGATGACCCCGGAGGATCTGACGCCGCCATCGACGCGTGCCAGACCTCGGCGCCGCGCTGCTTAGCGCCTAGCCTGGGTTCGTTTTCCCCGCCCCTTGGGGCGCTATATCTCGCTCGATCTCGATATCCTGCCGCTTGCGGTGGGGTCGTTTATTTGGAGTGCGCCGGGCGTTCGTGCTCGTCGGCGATCTCGCGCACCCAAACGAGCAACTCGGCGATGACTTGATACAGACTGGGCGGAATCTGTTCATCGAGATCGAGATTCATCAGTAATCCGACTAATTCCGGGGCACCGTGGACATAGATGCCTTGCCGCTCTGCCTCCTCGATGATGCGCTCGGCGATCTCGCCATAGCCCTTTGCCAGCACCCGCGGTGCCTCATCGCCTTCGCGATAGGCAAGCGCGACGGCGCGCAGTCGATCATCGTTGCCGGTCTCGCTCATGTGCGAGTTTCAGCGACGGTGTCGGCGTTTGGTGCTGGTGCGGATGTTCGTTCTGGTTCCGGTTCTAACTCCGTTTCAGGTGTCGCCTCTGGCTCGACCGAGCGCAGACGAATCTCAATGTCGTTCAACGCCGCATAGGTTTGGAGTCGTGACTTGAGCCGCTCGATACCTTGGGCAAGCGCTGAGCGCACCTCGCCATCGCTGGTGCTCAGCTCAAGATTGAGCCGAGATTCGCTCAGCCAGAGCTTTACCCCAACGTCGCCCAATCCCCTGACCCGCAGGGTCATGCTGGAATGCCACTCCGCCTCCGAGTCGTCTTCTTGCTCGTGCGCGTCTTCGCCCTGTGACTGGCGTTCGTCATCGCGCCTAGGAGGGGGTTGAATCATCAGGGCCATGAAGATGCCGGACCAGACATCGCCTTCCCAACGCAGCACTGGTGTTGCCAGCATTTCGAGCTGCTGACGTACCAGTCCTTGCAAGCTCTCGTGGATGGGGTCGCTGCCACGTTGTAGGGGAGCCGAGCGCAGGGCGGCCATCTCGGCGCTTGCGATCTGAGCCTGTTGCTGCTGCGCGTTGCCTTCGCGGGCTGCGGTTGCGGCTAAGGCCGTCGCTGTTGGTGTTTGAGTCGCTGGCTGACCGGCGGGCTGGGGCTGAGCTTGGCCGGATTGGTTTGCAGCAGGCGCTGCCGGTGGTGCTTGCGCGGCTGGCTGCCCGGCGGGCTGGGGCTGAGCTTGGCCGGATTGGTTTGCGGCAGGCGCTGCCGGTGGTGCTTGCGCAGCTTGTTGCCCGGCGGGCTGGGCCTGGCCGGATTGGTTTGCGGCAGGCGCTGCCGGTGGTGCTTGTGCGGCTTTTTGCCCGGCGGGCTGGGGCTGGGCCTGGCCGGGTTGACTTGCGGCAGTCGCTGTCGGTGGCGCTTGCGCGGCTTGTTGCCCGGCGGGCTGGGCCTGGCCGGGTTGGCTTGCGGCAGGCGCTGCTGGTGGTGCTTGTGACGCTTGCTGCCCGGCGGGCTGGGGCTGAGCTTGGCCGGGTTGATTTGCAGCAGGCGCTGCCGGTGGTGCTTGTGTTGCCTGCTGTCCGGCAGGTTGACTGGCCTGACCTGTTTGACTTGCGGCAGGCGCTGCCGGTGGTGCTTGCGCGGCCTGCTGCCCGGCGGGTTGGGCCTGGCCGGGTTGACTTGCGGCAGCCGCTGTCGGTGGTGCTTGCGCGGCAGCAGGCCGCGCCGCCTGAGCTTGGTTCGTGGTCAATGTGCGCCACATCTGTGGCTCGCGTTGGAGCTGTTCGCGTGAGAATCCGCCGCGATACCAGCGCGCGAGATGCGACTCATAGAACAAACCGCTCTCTCGCACCGAAGTCTGTAATTGTTGCGCGACCTGAGTCGGCGCAGGTTGGGTATTGCTCGGGAATAAGGGCTGCGACACACGCACCGTTGAGGTCGATGTCGAGACCGGAAAGCGCATTAAAAGGTCGGCAATAGAGCGCGCTGTGGGCGTAAAATTGACCTGCGCCGAGGGTGTTCCTTGCCGCCCGCCACCGCGCGGTTGCTTGAGCGGTGTGTTCGAAACATCGCGCGGTGCGCGTCCGGGCTGCCTGACTGGGGCGTTCTGGCGCGCGTCAAGACGGGAATCACTGCGCACCGCCGACGGCGCATCAGAGGGCGACATGGGTTTGACTGGCGGATTGAGGTCACGCGGTAGCTGGGTCTCGACCCGTTTCCCCAACACCTGATGCATCAGGGTGTCGATCAGAGTGTTGATGCCACTCACGATGATTTAAAACGCTGCGTCGCCTCAATGATCTCCGACTCGGCATCGGAGACTTCCTGATAGTAGCCATAGGTTCGCGTCAACGCCAGTTCGTGTTTCGAACCTAAGATCATGCCGGTGAGTTCTTGACGCCGGTCGTGCAGACGTTTGCGGATCTCTCGATCCTGATCGAGCAACTGTTCGAGTAGCTCAGCTTTGCGCGCCCGCCCGGCGTCGTCGAGCGTCACCTGCGTCTCGTCCCACCCCTGCTGCAGGGTCTCAATCTGGGCCAGATAGGTGCCTTGCAGCTCGATGAGTCCCTCCCAATCCGAGTCGCAAGCAGCCTTGAGCATCTTTCCCGAGCAGGCAAGGAGGGTTTCATAGGCATCCAGCAGTTGCTGCTGATCGGACGTTGTAGACGCACGCGTCTGGCGAGAGGAAGAAGCCATGCTCAGTCTGCTCAGTCAGGTGCTGCCGCTGGGACGGTTTGGGTGCCAATCTCACGCCAGGCGGTCGCCACCTCTTCGAGCAGCGACTCGGCCTCATCCAGGCTCTGTTGATCGTTGTGCAGATTGGCTGCCAGCAAGAGCCGGGCAATGTAGTCATACAGTGAGGCCA
>PWTO01000135.1 GCA_003562815.1 Chromatiaceae bacterium
AGCCGATCTCAAGCTCGGCGCCCACGGCCACGACCAGATCGGCACTGCGCAAGGCGCGGATCATGGTGGGCTTGGCTTCGAGATAGTGCAAATCCTGATCCGGTCCGACCAGTACGGTCAAATCGGCATGCTCGCCAGCCACGGCGCGCACCAGAGCGCCCATGCTGGTGCTGGTTGCTACCACATTCAGTGCCAGAACGGGTGCGGCGGCACTGAGTAATATCACCGTCAGGAAGAGGCGTCGAAACATCAGAGTCTCCGAAAACAATCTCTAAGAATCATCGGGTTGCCATCAGGCGGGTTGCTATCAGGCATTAGGTGGGACAGGTGCAAGGTCAAGCACGCATCAGAAGGCATGCGCGCCATGCGTACCCATGCTGACCAGGAACTGCAGATAGAAGGCGTTGAAGCGCTCCCGCTCGTCGCGGTTCACCAGGATATCGTTATAGGCATACTGGGCACGCAAGCGCGAGAACTCGGTCAGGTTCCAGGTCAGATCCAGGCTCCAGCGATCCGAGGAGCCGAACTCCCTGTTGCTACCGCCACTGACCTTGTTGGTCAGGCCCAGCACGTCGTAGCGCAGCCCGGCTTTCCAGCGCGGCGCAAAGCCATAGGTCGCCTGCGCATAGAGACCATCCGTGGTGAACTTGCGTTGGCTGCCGATCTGCTCCGGGTGATCGCTGTAGCGCATCCGCAGATCCTTGATCGAGCGCAGATATTCGGTCTGGAACTGGAAGTCGCCCTGGCCATAGGCACCGCCACCGTCATACTTGTAGACGAGATCCAGCCCCCAGAGATCGGCATCGCCCGCGAGGCCGGCGCGATGCAGCTCTTCGTGGTGATGGTCATGGCCGTTGTGGGCATGGCCGTGGTCGTTGTGATCAGCGTGGCCGTTATGGCCATGCCCGTGATCATCGTGGTCATGGCCATGATCCTGCGCGTGCGTGTGGGTATGCACCTCTTGATGCTGGCGATTGTGCGCGTAGGACAGCCCGAACTGCAGTGCCTGATTGCGACCGATATCGGGGGCCACCTTGGCGAAGGCAGTCCACAGCCTCGGCCCGCTCTTGGTGTCGCCAAGATTCAGCGCGGCCTGCTCCGCATCGCCGACTGTGGCCCCGAACATCTCCTGATTGCCTTGCGTGAGTTCGACACCGAGGAGGGTGTAGACCGGCAGCTCTGGCAGCCAGGTCAACTGCACCCCAGTGTCTTGCAGACCATGCCCACCGAGCAGGTTGAGATACGGCAGGTTCTGATCGACGAAGTCCCAGTCATGCGGATGCTGCTTGTTGGTGTAGCCGAAATCGCTCAGGAATTTGCCCGCTTTCAGGCGCAAGCCGGCCGGCAGCGCACGCGTCTGCAGATAGGCTTCCTCGACATCGATATTGCCGTCGCCATCGAGCCCGAGGTACAGGGCGGCGTCGAAAAACGGATCCACCGTGGCCGTGAAGGCGATCTCGGCCCCGCGGAAATTGAAGCCCTGCTCCGCCATCGCATGCGCATGCCCGCCGCCGCCATCATGGCTATGTCCATGCCCAGGCTGCGAGGGTTGAAAGGCCGAGCCGACCCAGCCGGCCCCAGCGCCATCGGCATCGTCCTGATAATAGTTCCCATCGAGGATCACCGAGATCTGCGGATTGAAGGCCGTGCCCGTGGTCAGCGCCTCGAAGCTGCCCGCGCTCGGCGTGCCCGAACGCGCAACGCGCTCAGCGCCACTCGCGCTCGGAGCGCTCATCGGCCGTGACGCCGCTCGACGCTCGGCGGCCTGGCGGGCCTCCTCGCGGGCGTTGCGCTCGGCCGTCGCGAGGCGGCCTTCGAGCTGCTGGATGCGTTGCTCGTACTCGACGCGCATGTCTTGGAGTGTCGCGCGTAACTCGGCGACATCGCTGTCGCTGGCCACGGCATTGGTCGCGAGCAACGCCGCCAAGAGCGCGGCTAGCAGGAGGAAACGGATGCGGGGGGCGTTCATACGAAACTCCGGTGCGTGGGCTTGCCTAGGGATCATGAGAAAAACATAATGTTATGTCGTAACTTTAATCTAAGCTACCTAGCAACCTGATGTCTGTCAAACAGAGCCCTGATCCACGCAGCTGCGAGTCATGCACGGCGACGCCATCGCTGACCGGGCTTGGCCGTCAGGCCGGCGTGCTGGTGTTGTTCTTCGTCTCCGGCGCGGTTGGTTTGCTGTTGCAGACCCTGTGGATGCGCGAGCTGGCGCTGCTGTTCGGTAGCACAGCCTGGGCCAGTGCGACTGCCCTCGCCGCCTTCTTCCTCGGACTGGCCACCGGCAGCGCGCTCTTCGGTCGCTTCTGTCAGCGCCTGCGCCAGCCCTTGCGCGTCTATGGTCTGCTGGAGATTGCCGTCGGCATCACTGCCTCCGGTTCCCTGTTGCTGTTGCCTGCGTTCCACGGGATCTATGGCTGGCTCTATGAATCCTGGGCGCTGGCCAGTCCGGGCTGGCTGCGCTTGCTGAAGCTGGGGCTGGCGCTCTTGCTCCTGTTCCCGACAGCGTTCTTCATGGGCGGCACCCTGCCGGTGCTGTCACGCTTTCTGGTGCGGCAACCGGCGCGCATGGGCCGTCAGGTGCCGCTCCTGTATGGGCTCAATACCCTTGGCGCGGCGCTCGGTGCCTATGCGGCGGCCTTCGTGCTGCCGCAATGGGTCGGCTGGCGCTGGACCCATGGTCTCGCGATGCTGCTCGCGCTCGGGGTTGGGGGCTTGGCACTCGCTTTGGCGCGGCGCTGGGCGCTCGAAGCGCCAGCAGGGGCGCAGACAGACACTGAGCCGGCAAGCGCCGAGGAGTCAGGCACGCTGCCGGTCCCCTGGATCGCCGCCCTCGCCCTGCTTTCTGGCTTCGTCACCCTGGCGCTGGAGGTGTTGTGGACGCGTATGTTCGCGCAGGTCTTGCACAACTCGGTCTACAGCTTTGCCATCGTCCTGATCCTGTTCCTCATCGCCCTGGCGCTCGGCGCCCTGGCGGCTGCCGGGCTGGCGCGGCTGACGCGGCTGACGCGCGCGCCGCAACGGCTGCTGCCCTGGTTGCTGACGGCGGGTGGCCTGCTGGTGGCGAGCACGCCGCTGACCTTCGCGCACCTGAGCGATGGTCTCGGTTACCTCGGCATTGGCACCGATTGGAGCGGCTACCTGACCACTGCCTTTACCAGTGTCGCCATCGTACTGCTGGTGCCAACACTGGTGCTGGGCGTGCTCTTTCCGTACCTGATGCGGATCGCCGGGCAACCCGGGGGCGATGTCGGCGGCATCGTCGGCCGCTTGGTCGCGCTGAACACGCTCGGTGCCATCGCCGGCGCCCTCGGCGCCGGCTTCCTGCTCTTGGACTGGCTGGGGCTGTGGCGGTCGATTCAATTATTGGGTGCACTCTATCTCGCGGCGGCGCTCCTGCTGCCGCGCGCACCGCGACCACAGCCGGGGCGCGCGCCACAGCCGGCGCAGCCAGTACATGCGGCGCAGCCGGCACGCGCGCGCAGGGGTCGGCGCGCCGCCATCGTGGCTCCGGTGCTGGGTCTGGTGGCGTTGCTCTCGGTGCTGGATGCCTCGCGGCTGCCGGTGGTGCGGGTCGATCCGCTCGGTCGTGGCGAGAGCCTGCTACAGTTCTGGGAAAGCGGCGCCGGCACCGTCGCCGTCATTCGCCGGGACACGGATCTGCGTCTGAAGGTCGATAATCACTACACCCTCGGCGGCAGCGGCGGGCGCGCGCACGAGGCCCGTCAGGGCCACATCCCGCTGTTGCTGCATCCGCAACCGCGCTCGGTGTTCTTCCTCGGGCTTGGCACCGGCATCACCGCCGGCGCGGCGTTGCACCATGCGGTCGAACGGGTCGAGGTCGCCGAGCTGTTACCAGACGCCATCACCGCCGCGCGGCTGTATTTTGCGCCTTGGAGCAACGGCCTGTTCGAGGATGAGCGGGTCCGCATTCTGACCGAGGACGGCCGCCACCACCTGGCCGCCAGCCACGAACGGTATGATGTGATCGTCGGCGATCTCTTCATCCCCTGGAAGGTCGGAGTCGGCGGACTCTACAGCCTGGAGCATTTCCGCGCGGTGCGCGCGCGCTGAGCCGCAGGCGGGCTGTTTGCCCAATGGATTCCGCTCTACCAGATCTCGGAACCCCTGTTCGCGAGCATCGTGCGCACCTTTCTCGAAGCCTTCCCGCACGCCACCCTCTGGCGGGGCGACTTCCTGCCCA
>PWTO01000094.1 GCA_003562815.1 Chromatiaceae bacterium
CGCATCGCTAGGGCAGAGAACCAGATGACCTGCGGCCTCGCCGAGCACGGTCTTGGCGCTGACGGCGAGCAGGTTCTCACCGGCGGCATTGATATAGCGCAGTCGCAGATCGCGATCGAACAGCAGCACGGCCGTGCTCAGGTTGTCGAGGATCATGGTGCCAAGCCGGCTGACTCCGCTCTCGATGTCGTTCATCGGTCTCACTGTGGGCGCCTGATCTAAAACCCGCTGGATCAGTCATTTCCATCGATCAAGCAAACACCGAGCCAGATGACGGAGGCCTTTTCGGATCAGGAGCTGCAGGCGCCATCGGCACCCATCCGTTGAAACAGTCGCACTAGTTTAGTGCCTATCGCCTCTGGTGGGTGTGCTGGGCTGCACCAGGTTTGAACAGGGAGAAACGGAAGGGGAGGGGGAAAGGGGGAAGCGGAGACGCAGGCGTCCTTGCCCGCAGGCTGGCTGGTCGATTAGAGGCTGTAGTAGAGGTCGAACTCGACCGGATGCGTGCTCATCCGCAACTGAGTGACCTCGGACATCTTGAGCGCGATATAGCTATCGATGACATCGTCGGTGAAGACGCCGCCGACGGTGAGGAACTCGCGGTCGGCATCGAGCGCTTGCAAGGCCTGATCGAGCGAATAGCAGACCTGTGGGATGGACTTCTCTTCTTCTGGAGGAAGATCGTAGAGATCCTTATCCATGGCGTCGCCGGGATGGATCTTGTTTTGGATGCCATCGAGGCCGGCCAACATCATCGCCGAGAACGACAGATACGGGTTGCCGGTGCTGTCCGGGAAGCGCACCTCGATGCGCGTGGCCTTGGGGTTTGCATCATGCGGGATGCGAATCGAGGCCGAGCGGTTCTTGGCCGAGTAGGCCAGCATCACCGGCGCCTCGAAGCCGGGCACCAAGCGCTTGTAGGAATTGGTGGAGGCGTTGGTGAAGGCATTCAGCGCGCGCGCGTGCTTGATGATGCCGCCGATGTAGTAGAGCGCGGTATCGGACAGGCCGCCGTATTTGTCGCCGGCGAAGATGTTCTGGCCATCCTTGCCGAGCGACTGATGCACATGCATGCCGTTGCCGTTGTCGCCGACCAGCGGCTTGGGCATGAAGGTGGCCGTCTTGCCATAGGCATGGGCAACATTCTGCACGCAGTATTTGAGGATCTGGTTCATGTCGGCGCGCTTGACCAGGGTGTCGAAGCGGGTGCCGATCTCGCACTGGCCAGCGGTGGCGACCTCATGATGGTGCACCTCGACCGGCACGCCCATCTCTTCCATCGCCAAGCACATGGCGGCGCGCAGATCGTTGAGCGAGTCCACCGGCGGCACCGGGAAATAGCCGCCCTTGACGCCGGGGCGGTGGCCCATGTTGCCGTCCTCGAAGACGCGCTCGGAGTTCCACTCGGCCTCCTCGGAATCGACCTTGTAGAAGGCCCCGGCCATGCTGATACCCCAACGCACATCGTCGAGGACGAAAAATTCCGGCTCGGGGCCGAAGAAGGCCGTGTCGGCGATGCCGGTGGAGGCCAGATAGGCCTCGGCACGCTTGGCCACCGAGCGCGGATCGCGCTCGTAGCCCTGCATGGTGGCGGGCTCGAGGATGTCGCAGCGCACGATCAGGGTCTTCTCGTCGGAGAACGGGTCGAGCACCGCCGTCGCGGCCTCCGGCATCAGGACCATGTCCGAGGCCTCGATGCCCTTCCAGCCGGCGATCGAGGAGCCGTCGAACATCTTGCCATCCTGGAACAGGGCCTCATCGACGATACGGGCCGGCAGCGAGACGTGCTGCTCCTTGCCGCGCGTATCCGTGAACCGAAGGTCCACGAATTTCACGTCCTCGTCTTTAATCGTCTTCAACACGTCAGTGGCGGACATCTGCGAAATCTCCCGCGATTGGTCTTGGGCTTGAGAATGGAACGCTAGGCGGCGCCGGTCATCGATCGCTCATCGACCCGGTGTTCGCTCGCTCAGTCGCTAGCAGGTTATATGCCATTGTCTGAGCGACGGTCGTTGCACGCAGCCGAGCGTCGAGCAGCCCGCCGAGCAGCCACGGCTGCGCACACAAATAGACCATACCTTAGCTCGTGTTGCACCGAAAGGGGGCATGGACAGCCGTCAGCCGAAATAGAGGCGCACGTCGGCAATGTCGGGATCATCCTGAATAGCGGTACGCAAGCGGTGTTGCAGCTCCCGGGCGGCGGTGTCATCGATGAAGGTCCGCAGCGGGAAGAAAAGATCGACCGTGATCGCGCCATCGAGGTAATGCAGAAGGACGCGCTTGCGGGTCAGCGCCTCGGGAATCGGCTTCCAGTACTGGTCGAGGCGCTCGAGGACTTCGGTGCGCATCGGCAGGCCCCTGGTCGGGTACGCGCGCTCGTCGTCTTCCGGATCGATGTGGACGGTGACATCGGACATGCGATCAATGGTCTCCATCAGCCGCTCTTGCACCAGGACGCTAATCGCGTGGCCTTCGGAGACGCTGATGTCGGCATCGACCAGCACATGGACATCGGCTGAAGTATTGCCGCCGAGGGTGCGGGTGCGCAGCATGTGAACGTCGCGCACGCCGGTGCTGCGATGGATGGTTTGGCTGATCTCGCGCAGACGCTCGGGACCGAGGCCGGTGTCGACGAGTTCGCGGGTGGCGCTGGTTCCCAGCTCCCAGGCGATCTTGGCGATCATCACCGCGACCAGCACCGAGGCGATGGCATCCAAATCGGGGAGGCCGGCGAGGGTGCCGGCAACGCCGATCATCACGATGACCGAGGAGATGGCATCGGAGCGATGGTGCCAGGCATTAGCGAGCAGCAGATCGGAGCGCACGCGCAAGCCGTAGGCGCGGGTGTACCAAAACAGCGCTTCCTTGATCACAATCGAGAGTGCTGCGGCATAGAGCACGATCGGTTCGGGATGCAGCAACGCCTCAGGCTCGAACAGGCGCTGGCCAGCATCCCAGATGATGCCGATGGCGACTGCCAGTAGCAGGAAGCCGAGCACGAGTGTGGCGACCGTCTCGAAGCGGCCATGGCCATAGGGATGCTCGGCATCCGGGGCCTGGCCCGCCTTGTGGCCAGCGAACCAGACCAAAATGTCCGAGAGCAGATCGGAGAAGGAATGGATGCCGTCCGCGATCAGCGCCTGCGAGTGTCCGAACCATCCGACCGAGAGCTTGAGCGCAGCGAGGAGCAGATTGGCGAGCGCGCCGACGAGGGAGGTCCGCTTGATCGCTTGGGAGCGCGCCTGGCGATGATTGGTTTCCATAAGGGCATGCCGATGCGGTCGCTGCGGGCGCAGCCTTGATGGGTGTCGATTATAACGGCAGGGGCGCGCTGATGAGGGCGATGCTTGCGGTGGTCCAGAGGCAGCGGTGATCGCTATACTGTGTGGTTTTAGCCCATGCTGGAGTTCGCGTTGCGCCCTCAGACGGACGATTTCATCAGTTTCCAAGAACTCATCTTCAGGCTCGAACGCTACTGGAGTCGGCAAGGCTGCGTCATCCTGCAGCCGTATGACATGGAGGTGGGCGCCGGAACCTTCCATCCGGGCACCTTCCTGCGCTCGATCGGCCCCGAGCCTTGGAACGCAGCCTACGTGCAACCCTCGCGGCGGCCGACCGATGGCCGCTATGGCGAGAATCCGAACCGGTTGCAGCATTACTATCAGTATCAGGTGGTGATGAAGCCCTCGCCGGATGGCATCCAAGCACTGTATCTGGACTCGCTGCGCGAGCTGGGCATCGACCCCTTGGTCCACGATATCCGCTTCGTCGAGGACAACTGGGAGTCGCCGACGCTCGGTGCCTGGGGGTTGGGCTGGGAGGTCTGGCTGAATGGGATGGAGGTGACCCAGTTCACCTATTTCCAACAGGTCGGCGGGCTCGAATGCCGCCCGGTGACCGGCGAGATTACCTATGGGCTGGAGCGCATCGCGATGTATCTGCAAGGCGTCGAGAGCGTCTACGATCTGCGCTGGACCGACTCGGCCACCGGGCCAGTCTCCTATGGCGATGTCTTCCTGCAAAACGAGCGCGAGCAGTCGGCCTATAACTTCGAGCAGGCCGATGTCGCGGCGCTGTTCGCGGCCTTCGATGGCTGCGAGCGCCAGAGCCAAGCCTTAGTCGAGGCGGGCCTGCCGTTGCCGGCCTATGAACAGGTGTTGAAGGCCTCGCATACCTTCAATCTGCTAGATGCGCGCGGGGCCATCTCGGTGACCGAGCGCCAGCGCTTCATCCTGCGCGTGCGCACCCTCGCGCGCGCTGTGGCCGAGGCCTACTACCAGAGCCGCGAGGCGCTCGGTTTTCCGATGGTCCCTGTCACCGCGAACCGCCAGGAGGCCGCATGAGTTCGATCCCAGTCGCTGATCTGCTGGTCGAGATCGGCACCGAGGAATTACCGCCGAGCGCGCTCGCGGGCCTGTCCGAGGCGTTTTGCGACATGCTGCTGAAGCAGCTCGACGAGGCCCGGCTCGGCCACGGCGAGGCGCGCGCCTTCGCCAGTCCCCGGCGGCTGGCGGTGATGATCGAGGCGGTTGCGACAGCACAACCCGATGAGCAGGTGACGCGGCGCGGACCGGCCGTGAAGGCGGCCTTCGATGCCCAAGGGGCTGCGACCAAAGCCGCGCTCGGCTTCGCTCAGTCCTGTGGCGTTGAGGTCGAGGCCCTTGAGCGAGAGGAGGCGCCCAAGGGCGCGTGGCTGTGTTACCGGCAGCAGGTGACTGGCGAGCTGGCAGCCGCACTCCTGCCCGGCTCGATCGAGCAGGCGCTGGCGGCGTTGCCGATCCCGAAGCGGATGCGCTGGGGCGATCGCAGTGTCGAATTCGTGCGCCCGGTGCACTGGGTGTGCGTGCTGCTCGGCGAGACGCTGGTGCCGGGTCAGGTGCTCGGACTCGCCATCGATCGGCTGACCCAGGGTCATCGCTTCCATCATCCCGAGGCGATCAATCTGGCCGCGCCGGGCGACTATCTCGCGGCCCTGCGTGCAGCGCGGGTCGAGCCCGATAGCAAGACCCGGCGCCATTCGATCCGCAAGCAAGTCGAGGCGCTCGCGGCCGAGGCTGGCGGTGAGGCGATGATCGACGACTCGGTGCTCGATGAGGTCACGGCGCTCTGCGAATGGCCGGTCGCCCTGCTGGGTCGGTTCGAAGCGGATTTCCTCGAGGTTCCGCCCGAGGTCTTGATCGAGACCATGCAGGCCAATCAGAAATATTTCCCGGTGCTCGATGGCGAGGGCCGATTGCTGCCCTGTTTCATCACCGTCAGCAATATCGAGAGCCGCGAGCCAGAGCAGGTGCGGGCCGGTAACGAGCGCGTGATTCGTCCGCGCTTCGCCGATGCCAAGTTCTTCTGGGAGCAGGATCTCAAGACGCCGCTGGCCGAGCGGGTTGCCGCGCTGCAGGGCATCGTCTTCCAACACCAGCTCGGCACGCTCTTGGAGAAGACCGAGCGGGTCGCCGCGCTCGCGGCCTGGATCGCTGGCGAGATCGGCGCCGATGTTGACGCGACGCGACGCGGCGCGCGCCTGGCCAAGGCCGATCTGGTCACGCTGATGGTCGGCGAGTTCGGCAGCTTGCAAGGGGTGATGGGGCGCTATTACGCGCAACGCGCGGGTGAGCCGACCGCCATCGCCGAAGCCATCGAGCAGCATTACTGGCCGAAGCACGCGGGTGATCGGTTGCCGCAGACTGACCTCGCACGCGCGATCGCGATCGCCGATCGGATCGATACCCTGGTCGGGATCTTCGCCATCGGCCAGCGCCCAACTGGCGTCAAAGATCCCTATGGGCTGCGGCGAGCAGCGATCGCGGTTCTGCGACTGCTGATCGAGACGCCGCTCGCGCTGGATCTACGGGCCTTACTCGAACGTGCTGCAGCCGGCTATCCGGCTTCGATCAACGCAGCGAGCGGCATTGATGAGGTCTTGCAGTACAGCATCGACCGGCTGAAGCGCTATTACGCGGATGCCGATAGCGAGCGCTTAGCCGATCAAGATGTCATCGCGGCCGTGCTCGCGCTTGGGCTGACGCAGCCGGTGGATATCGATCGGCGCATTCACGCCGTTCAGGGCTTCAGGCGACGTCCGGAAGCCGCCGCGCTGGCGGCCGCGAACAAACGCACGCGCAATCTTCTGCGCAAGGCCTCGCCCGAGGAACTTGGCGAGCAGCGGATCGATCCAACCCGATTACGGGATGAGGCCGAGCGCGCGCTGGTCACGGCGATCGATGCGATGATGGAGCGGGTTCCCGCCTTACTCGCGCAGCAAGACTACGACTCGGCCCTGAGCGAACTGGCGGGGCTGCGGCAGGGGCTCGATGAGTTCTTCGAGCAGGTGATGGTGATGGCCGAAGAGCCCGAACTCAGAGCAAACCGTCTCGCCATCCTGCAACGATTGGAGACCCTGTTCCTCGGCGTTGCCGATATTTCCTTGTTGCAAGCATCCTGAATCCAGGCGAGGGGGACGCGACGTGAAGAGGGCGCGATGAAGCTAGTAGTGTTGGATCGCGATGGCGTGATCAATTACGACTCCGAGGAGTACATCAAGTCGGCGCGCGAATGGGAGCCGATCCCGGGCAGTCTGGAGGCGATCGCGCGCTTGAACAATGCCGGGGTGACCGTCGCCGTGGCGACGAATCAATCGGCGATCGCGCGCGGCCTCTGCGATCTGGATGACCTCAATGCCATTCATCAGACCCTGCGCTCACGGCTCAACGCGGTGGGCGGTCGCGTCGAGGTGATCGCGTTCTGCCAGCATGCTCCCGGGCAGAACTGCGATTGCCGCAAACCCAAGGCCGGCTTGTTGAAGGAGATTCGCCGGCGGACCGGGATTTCCCTCAGTGATGCACCGGTGATCGGCGATTCCCGGCGCGACCTGGACGCCGCCGCGAGCGTCGGCGCCCGGCCCATCCTGGTGCGCACCGGTCAGGGCGAGGAGACAGAACGCAACCTCCCGCCGGCGCTCGCCGCCGAGATTGCGATCTTCGATGATCTCGCCGCAGCCGTGGACGGCTTGCTCGAACACGCCTGACCCCTACCGCATCGATGGATCGCCTCCGCGCTATCCTCTTCGAGGCCTTTCTCTGGCTCAGCGTCGTCGGCTACGGCACGCTGATCTTGCTTCTCGCCCCTTGGGGCTCGCGACAACGGCTAACCGCCCTCAGTCTGCATTGGCAGCGAACGGTGCTTTGGGCCTTGCGCCGTCTTTGTCGCATCGAGCATCGGGTACGGGGACGGGCGCATCTGCACGTGGGTCGCGGCCAGCTCGTCCTGAGCAACCATCAATCGACCTGGGAGACCATCGCGCTGGGCAGCATCCTGCCGTTGCCCCAGACCTGGGTGATGAAACAGGAACTGTTGCGGCTCCCATTCTTTGGCTGGGCGTTGTCGCTGTTCGAGCCGATCGCGATCGATCGCTCCGCCGGGCGGCGGGCGATGAAGCAACTGCTCGCGGTCGGTGCCGAACGGCTCGCGCGTGGGCATTGCTTGGTGATCTTTCCTGAGGGCACGCGCGTGGCTCCGGGCGAGAGCAAGCGCTTCGGGCTCGGCGGGGCCATCCTGGCCGCGCGCACGGGTGTGCCGGTTGTCCCGATCGCGCACAATGCCGGTTGCTTCTGGGGACGGCACCAACTGCGCAAGCGCGCTGGCATGATCGATGTGGTGATTGGCCCACCCATCGAGACTCAGGGGCTGAGCGCCCAGGAGATCAATCAGCGGGTCGAGGCTTGGATCAGAACCACGACCCGCAGCTTGGCCGAACACGCAATCGACTCGGCGCGCGCCAGGCATGAGCGCGGCGCGCGGATCGGGCGCTCCTCGGGCTAGATATCGAGATTGGCCACATCGAGGGCGTTGCGCTCGATGAAGTCGCGGCGCGGCTCGACATGCTCGCCCATCAGGGTGGTGAAAATCTGATCGGCCGCGACCGCATCCTCGATGGTGACGCGCAGCAGGCGACGGCTGTCCGGGTCCATGGTCGTTTCCCACAACTGCTCGGGATTCATCTCGCCGAGGCCCTTGTAGCGCTGGATGTGATAGCCACGGCGGCCTTCGGCCAGCAGCCAGTCGTAAGCCTCGCCGAACGTCAGCAGTTCACGGCCGCGCTCGCCGCGCGCCACGCGGGCGCCAGGCTTGATCAAGCCTTCGAGTTTTTCCGCCAGGGTCGCGATCCGTCGATAGTCGGCGGAGTCGAAGAGGTCCAAGCCGAGTTCGCGGGTCTCTGGAATCCCATGCACGAGCCGGATCACCGACAGGCCCGCCGGTTGCCCGGACTCGGCCTTGCGGACCTTGATCCGGTAATCGATAGCCGGCCCCGCTTGTGCGCGCAGCCGCTGTTCGAGCGCCGCGCTCCAGCCGGCCATGTATTCCTGATCTTGGCGCGCCTCTGGGGTCAGACGCGGCATGTTCAGCAATTCGCCGAGAAAGCTGACATCGTAGCGGGTCGCCATGCGCGTGAGCATGGCGCGGAACACCTGGTAATCACTCATCAGCGACTCAAGGCCGAGGGCGCTGATCGGGGGGGCATCGGCTTCGCAATAGAGGACGGTGTTCTCAAGCGCCGTGCGCAGCAGCGAGGCGCTCATTTCGGCATCGTCGAGCAGGTAGTCTTCTTGCTTGCCGCGTTTGACCTTGTAGAGCGGCGGCTGGGCGATATAGACATAGCCGCGGTCGATCAGCTCGGGCATCTGCCGATAGAAGAAGGTCAGTAGCAGGGTGCGGATGTGTGCGCCATCGACATCGGCATCGGTCATGATGATGATGCGGTGGTAACGGAGCTTGTCCGGGTTGTAATCATCGCGGCCGATCCCGCAGCCGAGCGCGGTGATCAGGGTGCCAACCTCGGCCGAGGCCAGCATCTTATCGAACCGCGCCTTCTCGACATTGAGGATCTTGCCCTTCAGCGGCAGGATGGCCTGGAAGGCGCGATCGCGCCCCTGCTTGGCCGAGCCACCGGCGGAGTCGCCCTCCACGATGAACAGCTCCGAGCGCGAGGGGTCTTTTTCCTGGCAATCGGCGAGCTTACCCGGAAGCCCGGCGATATCGAGCACGCCCTTGCGGCGGGTCATGTCGCGCGCCTTGCGCGCCGCCTCGCGCGCGCGCGCGGCCTCGAGCATCTTGTTGGCGATGACCTTGCCTTCGGCCGGATTCTCCTCGAGGAACATATCCAGATATTGGTTCAGGAGCGCCTCGACCACTGGCTTGACGTCGGAGGACACCAGCTTGTCCTTGGTCTGCGACGAGAACTTGGGGTCGGGCACCTTCACCGAGACCACCGCTGTCAGGCCCTCGCGGGCATCGTCACCGACTGGGCGCGTCTTCTGGTTCTTATCGAGCTGTAGACGCTCGATGTATTGATTCAAGGTTCGCGTCAGGCCGGCCCGGAAACCGGCGAGGTGGGAGCCCCCGTCCTTTTGCGGGATGTTGTTGGTGTAGCAGTAGATCGTTTCCTGGTAGGCATCGTTCCACTGCAGCGCGACCTCGGTGACGATCCCGTTGCGCTCGGCGGTGAAGTAGAACACGCTCGGGTGGATCGGCGACTTGTTCTGGTTCAGGTGTTCGATGAAGGCGCGAATGCCGCCTTGGTACTCGAACACCGTCTCGCGGTCAGTGCGCTCATCCTTGAGGCGAATCCGCACGCCGGAGTTCAAAAACGAGAGTTCGCGCAGGCGTTTGGCGAGGATCTCGTAGTGGAATTCAAGGTCGGTGAAGATGGTGGGCGAGGGCTTGAAATAGATCTCGGTACCGGTGGTTTGCGAGGGTCCACATTCCTTCAGCGGATAGGACGGCACGCCGAGTGCGAACTCCTGCTCGTAGACCATGCCATCACGGCGAATGCGCAAGCGCAGATACTCGGAGAGGGCGTTGACGACCGAGACGCCGACGCCATGGAGACCGCCGGACACCTTGTAGGAGTTGTCGTCGAACTTCCCGCCGGCGTGGAGCACGGTCATGATGACCTCGGCGGCGGAGCGGTTCTCCTCGGTATGGATATCGACCGGAATGCCACGGCCGTTATCGATCACGGAGACAGCGCCGTCGGCATGAACGGTCACCAGAATCTCGCTGCAGTGGCCAGCCAAGGCCTCGTCGATGGAATTATCGACGACCTCGAAGACCATGTGATGAAGCCCAGTGCCATCATCGGTATCGCCGATGTACATCCCGGGACGTTTGCGGACGGCATCAAGGCCTCGAAGAACCTTGATACTGGAGGAATCGTAGCTCATACGCGGGTCAATCTATGGTGCTATCGAACAGGGGCCCCGCGCCTTGATCAGGCCTGGTCGGCGACGCCGGCGGATCAAGGACAGGTGCGCCCCTGTGGTGAATTCGGCTGGACTGAGCGATCAGTAGCGCCCGGATTAACGCCTCTCAACGGTGAGAAACGCGCCGGAACCGATTGATTATACACGGATGGCGCTGATTCCGGGGGGCTTGATGGCGGCTCGTCGAGCAGCGGTACCCGAGGCTCAAGACTGTCGCTCCACGCGAGTCGTGTTCCACGTGGAACGCGGTGAGGGCCTTTTATGCACTCACGACAGGTGCATGTCGGCAGGCTCCACGCGTCCATGTTCCACGTGGAACACGGCATCCTCTGCTGCGCGAGAGGCGTCGATAGGCATCTTGCCCGGCAGGGCGGTGACCAAGATCTGGCCAGGTTGGCGCCTGAGCAAAGCCATGATCCGGGCGCTCCATTCTGGGGACAACTCGGCATCGAGATCATCCACCAGCCAGACGGCGGCACGCCCGTCGGCCGCAGAGACCACCGCCTCGGCGGCAAGCTGGATCATGATCCCCGCCACCTTGCCCTGACCACGCGACGCCAGCCAAGGCTGCCCCCGAGACCGAAACGAAAAATCAGCGCGTGAAGCACCCAGATAGGTAAAACCCCGATCGCGATCAGCCGCGCGCATCTGCTCCAGCCGTGCCAGCAATTCGCTCCGATCAGCGACCAGTCCGTCCCAGTGGGGCTCGATCTCGGTCAACCAATCCGCCTCGGCGCTCAGCCGATGAAAAGCCTCGACCAAGGCCGCGAAGAAGCGCGCTCGCGCCTCGAAGACCGCCGCCAGTGCCTCGGCATAGGGCCGATCCCAGACCGGGGGCCCAAAGGAGGAACCGGCCCCGGACCTCAACCAAGCATTGCGTTGCGCCGCAAGACGCCGATAGCGCGAGAAGAGCGCTGGCGCCGAGCGCTCCCAAAGAGACAGATTCCAATCCACGAAACGCCGGCGCAGCGCGGGTTCGCCATCGACCAGCGCATGCGTCCACTCGCAGATTAGTCGGACAGGCAGCGTGGAGCCCGAGCCCTGGTGTTGAGCCCGCTCATCGGCGCTACTCGACCACGCGATGCGCGATGCGCCCAACGGGTGGCGCACCCAGCCTTGGATCCGCGACGCACTGAACCCCTGCTCGATCAGGCTTCCGAAGCGTCGCCCGCGAAAACTGCGCCCGCGACCGAGGCAGTAGATCGCCTCGAGCAGGGCTGTTTTGCCGGCCGCATTGGGGCCAACAACCCAGCTCAACGCATCGCCGATCTCGATATCGACCGCGTGCAGATTCCTGAAGCGCTGGATAAGGACGCGTTCCAATGGCATGGCGTGCGTCGATAAGGTCCGCGCGCGCGAAGGCGGATGAGCGCCTGCAGGAGCGCCAGACCTAGAGCCGCATGGGCATGATGACAAAGATCTCATCTTCAGCCCCGAGCCCCTGCCAGACTGCGCTGCTCTCGGCGCTGCGGAAGCGAATTTCGACCGTTTCGGCATCCACCGCCGAGAGCACATCGAGCACATAGGCAACATTGAAACCGACCGAAACCGACTCGCCCTCATACTCAATCTCAATCTCATCTTCAGCCTCCTCCTTCTCGGGATTCTGGGTTTGCAGCCCCAGACGTCCCGTATCGAAGGTCACGCGCACGCCCTTGTATTTCTCGTTCGAGAGGATCGCTGTGCGTTGCAGCGCACCCTTGAGCCGGTCGCGATCGATGGTGGCATGCCGCTCGAGATCCGCCGGAATGACGCGGTTGTAATCGGGATACTGACCTTCGACGAGCTTGGAGACCACCAGCGTCTTGCCAAGCGCGACTCGCAGCGTGCGATCCGACAACTCAATCTGGATCTCGTCTTGGGCCGAACCGAGCAGGCGCTTGAGTTCCAACACCGTCTTCGCAGGCACGATGACCTGCTGCGGTTCGACACCGAGCCCTTCGCCATCGCTGGCGAGGGCTGCCACGACCTTGGCCAGGCGATGACCATCGGTGGCGACCGCGACCGCGCGCTCCGTCGATAGCTCGAGCAAGACGCCATTGAGGTAGTAGCGAACATCCTGCTGCGCCATGGCGAAGGAGGTCTTCTCAAGCAGCCGGTGCAGGGTCTCACGCTCCATGCGCAGTCCGATTCGCGCTGGTGGAACCTCCATGGCAGGGAAATCGGCCGCCGGCAAGGTGCTGAGCATAAAACGGCTGCGCCCGGAGGTGACGCTGGCCCGTTCCGTCTGGGCCTTAATCTGAATCTGCGCGTCCTCTGGCAAGGATCGGCAGATATCGATCAGCTTGCGCGCTGGCAAGGTAACCGCACCGCTTTCCTCGACCTCGGCAACGGCGGTGCTGCTGATCTCGATCTCGAGATCCGTGCCCTTCAACCGCAGCAAGCCATCCTCGGCGGTGAGCAAGAGGTTGCCGAGGATGGGCAAGGTTTGACGCCGTTCGACAACGCCACCGACCACCGATAACGCCGGCAGCAGAACAGACCGATCGACCGCAATCTTCATCATTATCTTCTCTTAAATATATACATAGTCGTCATAATAGGCTCTGTGGATAACTCGGTAAACCAGCCGAAACTGCTGATACAACAATCGACTAGCACCTGATAAAACCTGTTTGGAACGACGTTGTTTTGTTGTGCATGGCCTGTGGATAAAATCCGCCCGCAAAACCATGCACGGGTTATCCACAGCTAATTCTGTAGGGTTCTCAACAGGATCTTATAGTCTTCCTCGATCATGGTGTCGCCCGCGCGCAGCTCGGCGATCTTGCGCGCGGCATGAATCACGGTGCTGTGATCGCGCCCGCCGAAGGCCTTACCGATCTCTGGCAGACTGTGCTTGGTGAGTTCCTTGGCCAGAGTCATGGCGACCTGCCGTGGACGCGCCACCGAGCGGGAGCGGCTCGAGGAGAGCAGATCGTTGACGCGGATCTGGTAATGCGCGGCGACGGTCTTCTGGATATTCTCGATCGAGACCTGCTTGTCCTGTGCCACCAGCATGTCGCGCAGCGCGTCCTTGGCAAACTCGACCGTGATCGGGATCCCGAGGAAGCGCGAGTTGGCGGCGAGGCGTCGCAGGGCACCCTCGAGTTCGCGGATGTTGGAGCGCACCCGCTTGGCGACGAAGAAGGCGACATCATCCGGCAGCTCCATCTGCAGCATGGTCGCCTTGGTGTTGAGGATGGCGACACGGGTCTCGAGGTCTGGCGGCTCGATGGCGACCGTCAGCCCCCAGCCGAAGCGCGAGCGCAAGCGCTCCTCGAGGCCGCTGACCTCCTTCGGGAAACGGTCGCTCGAGAGCACGATCTGTTGCTGGGCTTCGAACAGGGCGTTGAAGGTGTGGAAGAACTCCTCCTGTGAGCGATCCTTGCCGGCGAAGAACTGCACATCGTCGATCAGGAGCACATTGACGCGCCGGTAGAACCGCTTGAACTTCTCGACCTCGTTGTGCTGTAGCGCTCCGATCATGTCCGAGACGAAGCGCTCGGAGTGGACATAGATCACATGGGCCTCGCGATTGGCCTCGATGATGGCGTTACCGATGGCGTGCATCAGATGCGTCTTGCCGAGCCCGACCCCGCCGTAGACGAAGAGTGGGTTGTAGGCCGTGCCGGGGTTCTGCCCGATTTGCATCGATGCCGCCCGCGCGATCTGGTTCGATTTCCCCTCGACAAAGGAGTCGAAGTTGAAGGCACGGTTGAGGCAGGCATCGGCGCGGCGCTTCTCGAGCAGCGAATCGGCGTCCGCCGCGCTGGCGTTGACGGCGCGGGCGTCGTTTTCCTGGCGTTTGCGCAGAGCCCCGATCTCGAAGCTCACATGCTCGATACGGCCCTCGCTGACACCGAGGCAGTGGGTGGCGATCTGTTTTTCGTAATGCTGCTTCACCCAGTCCTTGACGAACCGGTTGGGCGCGAACAGCCGGAGTCGTCCATCCTCCTCGCTGGCTTGCAGCGGCATGATCCAGGTGTTGAATTCAGAGTCAGTGAGATCCTGTTTTAGCAGGTTCGTACACTGGTCCCAGAGCTTCGGCATCGGCCGATCCCCTTGTTGATCGTTGGTTGGTTGGGCGCCGCTTGGGTGGCGACTTCGATGCCTCAGTCTAGTCGTCGCAGGGAGCGTTATCCAAGCGTTATCCACAGGAACCCCTGGGGTCGCGAGTGACGCTGAAAGCGCGCTAGGCGTTGACCCATCCCCTAGCGCGTTCTAAGATGGGCGGTCTTGCTCTGCGGGCGCGTACGGCGGGGGGCTTGTGCGCCCGATGCTCGATGCTGGCTCCCGCTGAGGTTCACGCGCCCACCGGCGTCCCTGTGTGAGCTTCAACGAGCACCGAAACAACAACCCTGACGATTATTGGCCGATCCCGCTCTAGCGGGTCCTATCCGTGGAGACTTTTCGTGAAACAGACCTTCAAACCGAGCCGCCTGAAGCGTGCGCGTACTCATGGGTTCCGAGCGCGCAATGCCACGCGCAATGGCCGCAAGGTGTTGCAGGCACGCCGTGCCAAGGGCCGTGCGCGGTTGACGCCCTAGCCTTGTTGGACCAACGAGCGCGAGCCGAGACGGATCATGATCAGGTGCCGCCGCAGTCTTCACGCGTGCCGACGTTCGCCTTCCCGCGCTCGGCGCGCTTGCTCGACTCCAAAAGCTATACGCGCGTCTTCGCCGACGCGCGCCGCTGCGCTGACCGCTACTTCACCATCCTCGCCCGGGCCTCTGATCGGGATGCGTTTGGGGCCGCTCGGCTTGGACTGGCGATTTCCAAACGCAATGCCCCGCGCGCCGTTGCCCGCAATCGGATCAAGCGCGTGATTCGTGACAGTTTCCGTCATGCCAGGCCCGGGCTGCCTTGTGCGGATCTGGTGGTTCTCTGTCGCCGCGCCGCCGTGGATGCCGACAACGCCACTCTACGCGCCTCGCTCGCAACGCATTGGCAGGAGTTAGCCCGATGATCGCTCGCCGCCTCGCTCGCGGGTTGCTGCGCGGATATCAGCTCTTTTTGAGCCCATTGCTCGGCAATCATTGCCGCTTTTACCCCACCTGCTCGCAATACGCCCTTGAGGCGATCGAACAGCATGGGGTGCTGCGCGGCACCTGGATGGGCTGCCGACGCTTGCTGCGCTGCCATCCTTGGCATCCGGGGGGCGTCGATCTCGTGCCGCCCGCGCGCACCTCGTCGCCGACCCCTCACTCTCATTCCTCCACCAACCGCTAGCGCAAGTCGTCTCCCCCTCATGGAAAACATGCGCCTGATCTTGATTCTGGCCCTCGCCTTCGTCCTGTTCCTGATCTATCAGGCCTGGGTCGAGGATTACGGAACGCCACCCGCCACCGCGCCGCAGACAACCGAGGTTTCCTCCGCTGACTCGGGCGGCGGCGAGGGTGTCGGTCCTCCCGCCGATACGCCGGATGCGCCGGCGGTTGAGGCCCCAACCATTCGGGAAGCCCCTGGTGTTTCGGGCACGGGTGGCGATGCGGCCTTGGACGCGGGTCCAATCGTGGTCGAGACCGATGTGCTGCGCGCCGAGATCTCGCCGCGCGGCGGTACCATCCAATCGCTCCACCTGCTCGGTTACAAGCAGGAAGCCGATGATCCGACGCGGCCATTCCAGCTGCTGAAGCCGACAACGCCGAATCTGTTCATTGTCCAATCGGGTCTGCTCGGTGGACCGAATAGCGAACTGCCGACGCATGGCGCGGTGTTCACGCCGGCCAACACGCGCTATACCCTGGCCGAGGATGAGGATGCACTGCTGGTCGAGCTGTTCTGGGAGAACGAGACCGGACTGCGCGTGGTCAAGCGCTACCGCTTCGAGCGCGGGCGTTATCTCGTCCACGCGAGTCAAGAGGTCATCAATCAGAGCGATATGCCGATCTCGGTGCGCGACTACCAGCAACTGAAACGCACCGAACTCTACGACCCGAACAAGTCAAGCTTCATCCATACCTATACCGGCGGTGTCTACTACGGCCCGGAGGTGAAGTATAAGAAGGAATCCTTCAGTGATATCAGCAAGCGGCCGCTGGACGTGACCATCACCGATGGCTGGGTGGCGATGATCCAGCACTACTTCATGGCCGCTTGGATTCCGCCGAGCGGTGTCGAGCAGCATTTCTACACCAAGGTCGTCGATCATGGCAGCCAATACATCATCGGCGCCTACTCGCCTGCGCTCAGCATTCCGGCCGGTGCCAGCCACACCTTCGAGACGCAGCTGTTCGCCGGGCCCAAGCTCCAGGATCGGCTCGCCGAGATCGCACCGGGCCTGGATCTGGCGGTCGACTATGGCTGGCTGACCATCCTCGCGCAGCCGATTTTCTGGCTGCTGAACGCGATCCACTCGCTCGTCGGCAACTGGGGCTGGTCGATCATCATCCTGACGATCATGATCAAGGGAGCGTTCTACAAGCTCTCCGAGACCAGCTACAAGTCGATGGCCAACATGCGCAAGATGACACCGCGCATCCAGGCCCTGAAGGACCGCTATGGCGATGACAAGGAGAAGCTGAACCAGGCCTTCATGGAGCTGTACAAGAAGGAGAAGATCAATCCGCTCGGCGGCTGTCTGCCGATCTTGGTGCAGATCCCGGTCTTCATCGCGCTCTATTGGGTGCTGCTCGAGAGCGTCGAGCTGCGCCATGCGCCCTTCATCCTCTGGCTCGATAACCTCACCGAGCCCGACCCCTACTACATCCTGCCGCTGATCATGGGCGTGTCCATGTTCGTGCAGCAGAAGCTGAACCCACCGCCGCCGGACCCGATGCAGGCCAAGATCTTCATGGCGCTGCCGTTCGTGTTCACGGTGTTCTTCGCCTTCTTCCCGTCCGGCTTGGTGCTCTACTGGACGGTGAACAATCTGCTCTCGATCACGCAGCAGTGGTACATCACCCGCAAGGTCGAGCAGGCCGCGCATGGTGGAGGCGGCGCAAAGAAGGGGAAATGACGGGCGACACCATTGCCGCGATTGCCACCGCGCCGGGCACCGGCGCGGTCGGCATCGTGCGTATCTCTGGGCCGGCGGCCGGCAGGATTGGTCGCGCGCTGTTTGGCGCTGGCATCTTGCCCGAGCCGCGCCGGGCGACGCTGCACGGCTTTGTTGACGCCGATGGCGAGCTGATCGACCAGGGGCTCGCGCTCTGGTTTCCGGCCCCCGGCTCCTTCACCGGCGAGGATCTGCTCGAACTCCAGGGCCACGGCGGCGCGCGCGTGCTCGATCTTCTGCTCGCGCGCGTGCTGGAAGTGGGCGCGCGCCCGGCCCGACCTGGCGAATTCAGCGAGCGCGCCTTTCTCAACGGCAAGCTCGATCTGGCTCAGGCCGAGGCCATCGCCGATCTGATCCAGGCCGCAACCGAGACCCAGGCCCGCCTCGCCAGCCGCAGTCTGCAGGGTGTCTTCTCGCGCCGCGTCGAGGCGCTGGTCGAGCATCTGACTCGCCTGCGCGCGCTGATCGAGGCCGGGCTAGACTTTCCCGACGAGGATCTCGATGAGCTTGGGGTCGGCGAGGCCGACTTCGCGACGCTGATCGAGGCTACCGAGGCCTTGCTGGCGAGTACCCATCAAGGCGAGCTGATCCGCGACGGGTTGTTGGTGGTGATCGCCGGGGCACCCAATGCCGGCAAGTCCAGCCTGCTGAACGCCCTCGCCGGCACCGATGCGGCGATCGTCACCGCGATTCCAGGCACCACCCGCGATCTGCTGCGCGCCGACATTCAGCTCGACGGGCTCCCGCTCCGGCTGGTGGACACGGCCGGCCTGCGCCCGTCAACCGATCCAGTCGAGCAGGAAGGGATTCGGCGCGCGCGGGCGCAGATCGAGCAGGCCGATCATCTGCTGGTGCTGATCGACGATACCGTGCCTTCTGAGCAGGGCACGGTGCGGGCGCATCTTGACGCACTCGATTTGGCCCCGCAGGTGCCAGTGACCCTCCTGCGCAATAAGATCGATCGCAGCGGGCGCCCGGCGGGATCGACGACCACGACCGAGGGCCAGACCGAGATCGGCTGCTCGGCGCTGACCGGCGCCGGTCTCGATGCGCTGCGCGGTCATCTCAAAGCCGTTGCCGGCTATCAAGGCGCGAGCGCTGGCGAATTCTCGGCGCGCCGGCGTCATGTCGAGGCACTGCGCCTCGGGCGCGAGCGACTGCTCGAAGCGCGCGCGGTCTGGTGTAGAACGGCGGCACCGGAGCTGGTCGCCGACGATCTGCGCCTCGCGCAACAGGCTTTTGCCGAGATCACCGGCGCGCTCAGCTCGGACGAGTTGCTCGGGCGCATCTTCAGCGAATTCTGTATTGGTAAGTGAGGAATGGTTTACCCTAGCCTCCCTGCATGTTCCTGACGAGGAGAGCCTTAAGACAATGTCGATCAAACAGGCGATCGCTCAGGTCGTCGATGGTCATGATCTCGACGATGAGCAGATGACTGCGGCGATGGATGCCATCATGACCGGACAGGCGACGCCGGCGCAGGTGGCGGGCTTTTTGGTGGCGCTGCGGCTCAAGGGCGAGACGGTGACCGAGATCGCCGCCGCCGCGCGGGTGATGCGCGGGTTGGCGACCGGTGTCGATCTCGATGGACTGGCGCCGACGGTCGACATCGTTGGCACCGGCGGCGATGCTTCCGCCACCTTCAATGTATCGACCACGAGCATTTTTGTCGCCGCCGCAGCGGGCTGCTATGTCGCCAAGCATGGCAATCGCTCGGTGTCATCGAAATCGGGCGCGGCGGATGTGCTCGAGGCTGCCGGGCTGCGCCTGGATTTGGGGCCAGAACAGGTGGCGCGCTGCGTGCGCGAGGTCGGTGTCGGGTTCATGTTCGCGCCGGCGCATCACAGCGCCATGAAGCACGCGATCGGACCGCGCCGCGACCTGGGGATTCGCTCGATCTTCAATGTGCTCGGGCCGTTGACGAACCCGGCGGGCGTGCGTCAGCAGGTGCTCGGGGTGTTCTCCGAAACCTTGTTGATGCCCCTGGCCGAGGTTCTGCAACGCTTGGGCTCGCGGCATGTGCTGGTGGTCCACGCGCGCGATGGTCTCGATGAGATCAGCGTGGCCGAGCGCACCGATATCGCCGAGCTGAAGGAGGGCGTGATCAGCCGCTATAGCATCGCGCCCGAGGATTTCGGCCTGCGCCGGTCACGCTTGGACGCGATCCGCGTCGAAGATCCGGCGCAGAGTCTGGCGCTGCTGATGGCGGTGCTGGACAACCAGCCCGGCGCCGCGCGCGATATCGTCGCGCTCAATGCGGGCGCGGCGATCTACGCCGCCGATGTCACCGACTCGCTCGCCGAAGGGGTGCGCGTGGCCGATGCGGTCATCGCCAGTGGCGCCGCGCGCCAGCGCTTCGAGGCGTTGCTCGCCCTGGCCAAGACCCTATGAGCGAGACGCCCGATATCCTCAGACGCATCGTTGCACGCAAGCGCGAGGAGATCGCCGAGCGTGCGCAGCGGCTGCCGCGTTCCGCTCTCCAAGCGCGCCTGGCCGAGGCCGATCCGCCGCGCGGCTTCGCCGAGGCCTTGCACCGCCGTGTCGCCGCTGGCGAGGCGGCGGTGATCGCCGAGATCAAGCGCGCGAGTCCGAGTAAGGGCTTGATTCGGGAAGACTTCGATCCGGCCTGGCTCGCGCGCTCCTATGCCGCCGGTGGTGCCTGTTGCCTGTCGGTGCTGACCGATCGCGATTTCTTTCAGGGCGATGACGCGCATCTGATCGCGGCGCGCGCCGCCTGCGCGCTGCCGGTGATCCGCAAGGATTTCATCGTCGATCCCTACCAGGTAATCGAGGCGCGGACGCTGGGCGCGGACTGCATCCTGCTGATCGCCGCCTGTCTTGAGGATGCCGCCCTGGCCGAACTCGGCGCGCTGGCCACGGAACTCGGACTCGATGTGCTCACCGAGGTCCATGATGTGCGCGAGCTGGAGCGTGCGCTGGCGCTGCCGGGTCGCCTGTTGGGCATCAACAATCGGGATCTGCGCAGCTTCGAGGTCGATCTGCGCACCACACTGAACCTGAGCGCACAGGTTCCGACGGAGCGCCTGCCGATCACCGAAAGCGGCATCCACGCCCGCGAGGATGTCGCGCTGATGCGCGCGAACGGCGTGCATGCGTTCCTGGTGGGCGAGTCCTTGATGCGCACCGATGATCCGGGGCAGACCCTCGGTGCGCTCTTTGCGCCGCCCTGAAGCGCTCGGCCGAACAGCATCCGCGTCCTCGCTCAGCGGGTGCCGAAGACGACGATGGTCTTGCCGGTCACACTGATATGCTCCTTCTCCTCAAGCGCTTTCAGAACCCGACCGGCCATCTCGCGCGAGCAGCCGGCCATGCGGCCAAGGTCTTGACGCGTGATGCGAATCTGCATCCCGTCTGGATGGGTCATGGCGTCCGGCTGCTTGCACAGTTCGAGCAGGGCGCCGGCGATCCGACCGGTGACATCGAGAAAGGCGAGATCGCTGACTTGGCGGCTGGTCTTGCGCAGCCGCCGTGCGAGCTGTTCGCCGATCGCCAACAGCAGCGTCAGTGCGTGCTCGCGCAGTTCGCGGTGCAGTAATTGCTGGATGCGTGAGTAGCTGATCTCAGCGATGGCGCAGGGTTCGCGCGTGCGCACGATCACGCTGCGTGTGGTCAGGGGTTGGAACAGGCCGATCTCGCCGATGAATTCGCCCTTGTTGATGTAGGCAAGGGTGAGTTCACGGCGCTGATCGTCCTTGATCAGCGCCGTGACCGAGCCGTCGATCAGGTAGTACAGGCTTTTTGCCGGCTCGCCGGGGCGAATGAAATCGATGTGCTTCTCGTGGTGTTTGGTATGGCAGTAGCTCAAAAACGGTTTGAGCCAGGGTGGCTCTTGCGGCGGCTGACTCAGCATGGGCGCGCGCCCCTTGTGGCAATGGGTGATTGCAGTCTAGCAAGTCTTGGCTAACGCATGATCCGTGCTAGGCTTCGCCCGCATGAAGAGTGGAGCGCGTGGGACGCCCTTGCGAGGGCTAATGGGAGGGTTGATGAAGGCAAGCGTCAAATGGGTCGATGGGGCGGCGATGGAGGGGACCGCTGGCAGTGGGCATCGGGTGCTGATGGATGGGCCGCCGGCGGCAGGCGGTCGCGACCTCGGGCCGCGACCGATGGAGATGCTGTTGCTCGGCATGGGCGGATGCACGCAGTTCGATGTCTTACTGATCCTGCGTAAAGCGCGGCAGGAGGTCACCGCATGCGTGGTCGAACTTAGCGCCGAGCGCAGCGAGACCGACCCCAAGGTGTTCACCCGCATCCATGCCCACTTCATCGTCACTGGTCGGGCGCTGAGCGAGCGCCGCGTCGCGCGCGCCATCGAGCTGAGCGCCACCAAGTATTGCTCGGCATCGATCATGCTTGGCGCAACCGCGACCGTGACGCACGATTACGAATTACGCAACGCCGATGGCTGAGGGGTTAGAATCGCGCCTTTCGCGCCCGCCGTTGGAGGGATCAGTCATGCCGAAGATGCATAAACGCTTGAAGTTGCAAGGGTTCAACAACCTCACCAAGTCCTTGAGCTTCAACATCTACGATGTCTGCTACGCCAGCACGGCGGAGCAGCGTCAAGCCTATCTGGACTACATCGACGAGGCCTACAACGCCGAGCGCTTGACCGGCATTCTGACCGATGTGGCCAACATCATCGGCGCCAATGTGCTCAACATCGCGCGCGAGGACTACGAGCCCCAGGGCGCCTCGGTGACCATGCTGATCGCCGAGGAAGCTGTGCGCGAGGAGGAGGTCTTGAATACCGCCACGCCCGGACCCTTTCCAGATGCCGTGGTGGGCCATCTGGACAAGAGCCACATTACGGTTCATACCTATCCAGAGAGCAATCCGCATAGTGGCATCAGTACCTTCCGCGCCGATATCGATGTTTCGACCTGCGGCCTGATCTCGCCGCTGAAGGCGCTGAATTATCTGATCCATGCGCTCGAGTCCGACATTGTCATCATGGACTACCGGGTGCGCGGATTCACCCGTGATATTGGCGGGCGCAAGCACTTCATCGACCACAACATCAGCTCGATCCAGAACTATCTCTCGCGCGACACCAAGGATCGCTTCCAGATGATCGATGTGAATGTCTATCAGGAGAATCTGTTCCACACCAAGATGGTCGTCAACCACTTCGACTTGAGCGACTATCTGTTTTGCGTCACCGCCGCAGACCTCTCGGACAAGGAGCAAGAGCGGATCGAGCGCTTGGTGCGGCGCGAGATGATGGAGATCTTCTACGGTCGCAATCTCTCGCGCGAGATCGAGACCTGGAAGATGCCCTAGTGATCAGCTCAGACCCAATAGGTGCTGTGCGTCATCAATTTGGAGACCGCGCGCATCGCGAGTTTGACCGGTTCGGGTAGCTCGGCCCCACCGGCGGTCTGGGCGACCCGGGCATGGTGAGCCTCGTCGAGCTTCATCTGCTCGAGGATCGCGCGGGTGCGGTGATCATCGGCCGGAACCTGGGTGATATGCTCGTCGAGGTGATCCTCGACTTGGCGTTCGGTCTCGACCACGAAGCCGAGGCTCCATTGGTCCCCAGCGATGCCAGCGGCACTGCCCATCGCGAATGAGCCCACGTACCAGAGCGGGTTCAGTAGGCTCTTGCGGCCGCCGAGTTCCTTGATCCGCTCCTCGCACCAGGCGAGATGATCGTTTTCTTCGTGCGCCGAGCGCTCGAGCCGTTCGCGCACGGCGGTGTCGCGCGCGGTCAGGGCCTGACCTTGATAGAGCGCCTGCGCGCAAATCTCCCCGGTATGGTTGATCCGCATCAGGCAGCCGATGTGGCGGCGCTCCTGAGCGGTGAGGTCGACCTCGGCCTGGGCTTTGCCGGGATTGACCCGCTCGGTCACGGGCGGGCGGCCGAACAGGGTGCGCAGGGTTTGATCCATGCCGATCAGCGCGCGATCGATGGGGCTGTAATCACGGGTGTTCATAGAGAGGAATGCTCCTTAGGCGTCGGTGGGAAGTTGTTGCTCGATGAGCTGAAGCGGGTGCAAGACCGGGATCGCGAGGCCAGCCTCACGCAGTCGCGCGGCCAGATGCAAGGCGCAGCCGGTGTTGGTCGTGACCAGATAGTCTGGCGCAAGCTGTCGCAAGGCGTCGATCTTGGGCGCGGCTAGGGCGAGCGCGGTCTCTGGATGCTCAGTAAGATAGGTTCCAGCGGCGCCGCAGCAAGTCTCGTTGCCAAGGAGCGGGGTCAGAGTGGCCGCAGGGATGCGTTGCAATAATTGATAGATGGCGCCCTGATCGCGTAGCTGATTGCGGTGCGAACAGGGCTCATGCACGACGATCGTGGCCGACAAGGGCCGTAGCCGAAGCCCGGCCGGCCAAGGCTGATCGAGCAGGTAGCGGCAGACCTCGATGGCGTTGAACCCACCGTGCTCGCGCAGCTCGGCGACGCAGGCGCTGGCGAGCCCGATGGTGACGCGCTCACCAACGCACCGTGCATTTAGCGCGAGGCGCTGATCGGCTTGCGTTGGATAGCCGTTGTGGCGATGGATGGCGCCACAGCAGACCTGGTGGCTGGGCACCTCGAGCGGATGGCCAAGCTGCGCGAGCAACCGTTGCGCGGCCGCCTCCAAGGGCTGGTCGGTCAGGCGTGCGACACAGCCGCGGAACAGAATCGGCCGGTGACTGGTTGCATCGATCTCGGCCTGGATAGATGCGGATCGGGCTGGCGCGGACTGGACGGACCTGAATGAAGCGGGCAATCTTGGCCAGCGCAGCGCGCGCGCGAGGGGATCGAGCACGCGGATAGCCGGCCAGACCCTGCCGAGGCCATTGATCCATCCCCTCGGCAAATGCAGCCAGCGGTAGCCGATACCGAGCATGGCGAGGAGTCGCAGGCCATCGGGCCGGGTCAAGAGACCGAGCGCGGCACGACGTTGCCAGCGCCGCCAGCGCGGGCGGCGCTGTTCGCGCAGCGCGCGCGTGCCATCCATCAGGGCGCCATAGCGCACCAAGGAGGGGCAGCTCGGCTCGCAGGCGCGGCACTCCAGGCAATTGTTCAGATGCCGCGCGAGTCTTGGCCCATCGGCGATCTCGCCACTGAGCCAGCCCTGGATCAGCGCGATGCGCCCACGCGGTGACTCGCCTTCGTCCTGCGCGAGCTTGAAGGTTGGGCAATGCGGTAAGCAGTAGCCACATTTCACGCATTGGTCGGCTAAGCTGAGCAGCGTGGCGACCTGAGGCTCGGAGCTATCCCTCATGGTCGCTTGGCGTCTTGGCTGAACGCGCGTTGCGATGTTGGCGTTCGGGCCGCACGCTCTAGGCTTGTTGCCAGCGGTGTTGGCCAATCACTTCGATCATGGAGCCTCTGATTGTGACCTATTACAAATATCATCTGTTCATGTGCGTCAATGAGCGCGCCGACGGCAGTCAGTGTTGTGCACAGTGTAACGCCCAGGCGTCGCGCGACTTCTTAAAGAAGCGCAGCAAGGAGTTGGAGATAGCGGGTCCGGGTGGGGTACGCATCAATACCGCCGGCTGTCTGGACCGCTGCAGCGAGGGGCCTGTGGCCGTCGTCTATCCCGACGGGATTTGGTACACCTATGTGGACAATGAGGATCTGGAAGACATTCTGCAGTCACATTTGATCGGTGGTGAACCGGTAGCGCGGCTGCGGCTGCCGGATGCTGTCTGAGTGCACCTGGCGCTAGTTGGCGTTGGCCCTGTTTGTCTGCGCCAGGCGTTGGTACAGCTCGGCGAGACGCGCCCCCAATGCTGGGGCTGAGAACAGCTGTTCGAAGCGCAGGCGAGCGGCTCGGCCTAGCTGATCGGCCCACTCGCGATCGTCTTGGAGTCTTTGCATGGCGTGCTGCAGCGCCTCGGCGTCGTTCGGCCTAACGACAAGGCCCGTCTCGCCGTGGCGGTTGATGTAGGTGGTCCCGGTGCCGAGTTCGGTGCAGATCAGCGGGCGCCCGAGCATGGCGCCCTCCAGCAGCGTGATGCCGAAGGCCTCGGAGCGAGCGTTGGAAGGAAAAACGATCGCTCGGCAGTGACGGATCAACGCCACCTTCTCGGCATCGCTGACGATACCGGTGAAGCGCACGTTGGCGGACGCTTCCTCGCGAGCGCGCTGTTTCAGTCGGGGGCCTTCCGGTCCATCGCCGACGATGACGACCCGCAAGGAGGTCTCGCGCACCGCCTGGATCAGGGTATCAAGACCCTTGTAGTAACGCAGCACGCCGATAAAGAGAAAGTAATCGCGGCCAAACTCGGCGTCTATCGCCTCGGCTTGCGCTGGGCTTGGTTCGGGATAGGCTTGCTCATCGAGGCCGAGAGGAATGATCTCGAGCCGGTCGCGATGGGCCTGTAGCACACTGCTCGAAGCGGCATAAGCCGGCGAGGTCGCGATGATCCGGTCCGCGCGCCTCAGGAAACGACTCATCAAGGGGCGATAGAGCAGGAGTAACCCCTGTTGGCGCACAATGTCAGAGTGATAGGTCACGAGTTTGGGCTTGCGCACGCGCCCGATCAGATCGAGCAGATCGGCAAACGGCCAGGGAAAGTGATAGTGGACGATATCCGCCCATTCCACCAGCGCGCGAAAAGGCGCCAATGCCGACAGCGAGAATCCCGAGGAGGTGATCTCGATGTGTTGGTGCGCCCGATAAACCAGCCCCTCCGGGCGGCGAATGATCTGCGGGGTCGCGCTCGGGCTCAGCGTGAAGATGCGATGCTGGATGCCAAAGGGCCGGGTGGCCAGACAGCCTTGGCGGATCGCCTCCTGGAGCCCCCCCTGCGGATCGGGGAAATAGGTCCGGTAGACCTGTAGAACACGCAGCGGGCGATGTTCTGCGCATTCGTCTCCGGTGCCTGCTCGCCTTGTGCCTGGCTCAGGCATCCATGACCTCGGCCACGGCCTGGCGCATGCGCTCGGCGAAGGCCGCCTTGGCGAAGCCCTGGGCGCGCCGCTCACAGGCAGCTCGCAGGGTGCTTGCGCGCGCGGCGCTCAGCGCATGAACCGCATGAATAATCTTATCTGGTGTGGGGGGGGGAGCGATCAGGAGTCCGGTCGTGCCATCAATCACGGTTTCCAAAAGCCCTCCTTCGGCGACGCCGATGACGGGTTTACCCGCAGCCATCGATTCCACTGGTGACATGCCGAAATCCTCATCCTCGGCAATATACAAGGTGGCAATGCAGTTGCCCACCAGGTCGCGCAAGGCCTGCTCATCGAGCCAGCCGGTGAAGGCGATGTTACGGGTACCGGCCGCGAGGCGTCGGAGACGACGCTCGTCGCTGCCGCCCGAGGCGATGCGCAACTGATGTTGCGGGAGGCGCCGAAAGGCCTCGATCAGCAGGTCGATGCGTTTGTAGGGCTCAAGACGCGCCGTTGAGAGATAGTAATCCGCCTGTCCCTGCCAGCCGAAGCCGTGAACATCACATGGGGGATGGATGACGCGGGCCTCCTGGCCGAGGTAGCGCCGCAGACGGCCGCGAACATTTTCCGAATTGGCGATAACGAGATCCATTTTCCTCAGGGCTTTTCGATAGCGGTAGCGCATCACGGCTGCCACGGCGCGGAGCGCTGGTCGGGCCCAAAACGGCAGTCGCGCCTCGTAATAGGCGCGCAGATCATAGGCGAAACGGGGCAAGGTGTGGCAGTAATAGAGGTTATGCCCCTGGCTTCGATGGTGGACAGCTTCCACGGCAGTCGAGCCGCTGAAGATCGCCCATGGATAGTTGTGGATACGGCGCGTCGCGAAGCGAAAGCCGAGCAAACCGAGCAAGGTGCGCCCCCCCGGAAAGCGCGCCGGAAGCCGAAGGTTGCGCAGGCGTCCACCTGCAAGCTGCTGGTCGGGAAACCACCGGTGATCACGGTAGCCGACCCAGAGATCGGCACCTGGGAAGGTGTCGAGCAGATCGAGCGTCAGTTGCTCGGCACCGCCGCGACAGTGCAGGAAGTCGTAGAGAATGGCGCCCTGCTCATGGTCGGCGAGCTGGTTGTGCATACGGCGCTAGACGTCTTGCGATGAAGGCGCCGAACTGTTCTGGACCAATTCCAACATCCGCCGCGCGTGCCCTTTGGGCACCACATCGTAGAGGGCATGTTGGATGATGCCGTCGCGGCCGATGACGAAGGTGGTGCGGGCGATGCCGAGTAGGCGTTGACCATGTTTCTCCTTCTCGCGGAGCACGCCATAGGCTTGGCAGACCTCGCCATCGGTATCGGCGAGCAGGCGCATGGTGAGGCCGTATTTGTCGCGAAAGGCGCCGTGACTGGCGCAGGTGTCGCGACTGATGCCGACGATCGCAGCACCACAGGCCTCGAACTCCGGCTGCAGGTCGGTGAACTCGAGCGCTTCCATGGTGCAGCCCGGGGTGTCGTCCTTCGGATAGAAGCAGAGCACGAGGTTGCGCTCGCGCAACAGGTCGACGCTCTTGACGCGCTCCATGTCGGCGTCGGGCAGGGAGAACTCGGGGGCCTGGTCACCCGCTTGTAGCATGGGTCTTCACTCCTCTGGCGGACGCCTCTGAGGGCGCTCGATCGGGTCGGGGGGATGGCGTGCGCGCTAGCGCGTGTCTCGCTGAATCTAGGTGTCGTGGCTCGGTGCGTCAACTGTGGATGTCGCCGACCCTGAGCCGGAAGCGACGGCCCTCACAGCGCCTGGGCTCTTCGCACTGTGCGCAGCGGTGACCAGCTTGAGCGGCTGATAGCACGCGCGTCATCAGTGCACCGACTCGGTATCATCGCCAGCGCGCGGCATCGGCAGCCGGATGCTGGCGATCAGGCCGCCGCCGTCGCGATTCGCAAGCTCGATCTCCATCTCATTGGCAACCGCGAGCTGGCGCGCGATCGCCAGGCCGAGCCCGGAACCGCCCGTGGTGCGGTTGCGTGAGCGCTCAAGCCGGTAGAAGGGGCGGAACACCGCCTCGCGCTCGTCGTCCGGAATACCGGGGCCCCGATCGAGCACGAACAACGCTGGCGTCTGGTGGCGGCAATCGAGTCGGATCTCGACGGTGCCATGGCTGTAGCGCAATGCGTTTTCGATCAGGTTGCCGAGCACACGCCTGAGTGCCTGCGCGTTGACCGAGTGAATACAGCGCCCGAGCGGGCGCCAAAGGATGCGAGGTTGGCTGCCGACCACCTCGCCGATGAGCTGTGCCAGGTTTTCCGGGTGGCGCTCGCCGGCGCCCAAGGTGCCGCCAAGCTCGACGGCCTGACCGATCTGCGCGCTCATCTCCTCGATATCGCGTTGCATGCGGGCACTGAGTGCGGGGTCGGTCTCCTCGGGCAGCATCTCGAGCGCGAGCCGCAGCCGGGTCAGCGGCGTGCGCAGATCATGCGAAATGCCCGCGAGAAGCACGGTGCGGTCGGCCAGCAGCTCTCGTACCTGCTGACTGGTCTCGTTGAACTGGCGCGCCAGATTGGCCAGCTCGCGCGGGCCGCTTTCGGCCAGGGGCTGTGGCGATCGGCCCTTGGCGACCTCTTCGGCGGCCTGCGAAAGTCGCGTCAGCGGAGCGGTGACGCGTCTGGCCAGGATGGTGGCGGTGAGCAGCACCAGCAAGACGGCGAGCGTGCAGATGACGACCACGCCGATCATCGGTCGGGTGCCGATGCGATCGATGGGAATACCGGCCCAGACGGTACCCGAAGCGGTGTCCAGATCGACCCAGAACCAACGACGACCGTCGATCAGGTTGCTCTGCATGCGCACCGGTTGCTCCAACCGTCGGCTCAGCGCCTGGCTCAAGCGCACGACATAAGGATAGAAATAGTCGTCGAGCCCTTGCGGCGGTGCCGAGCCGATCAGCAGCCGCACCTGGTACTCATCGAGCAGTTTGGCTTGATAGTCCTGTTGCGCCGGTTCCGGGAGCAGGGTCAGGGTGCGCGCGGAGAGTTCCATGAAGGCGGCCAGATCGGCCGTGGAGCGCTGCACGACCGGGTAGAGCACGTAGTAGAGCGCGGAGCCGAAGGTGATCAGCGCGAAGCTGCCGAAGCTCAACACCAGCGTCAGCAGCACGCGGGTGAAGAGTGAGCCGGGCCGCGAGCGCATGCGGGTCGTGTCAGGGCTCAGATTTCGCCAGCCGGCGTGAAGATGTAACCGCGCCCCCACACAGTGCGGATATAGCAGGGGGCCTTCTTATCCGGCTCGATCTTGGCGCGCAGACGGGCGACTTGCACATCGACACTGCGATCGAACGGATTGCGCTCGTAGCCCTTGAGCAGATCGAGCAAGCGATCGCGGTCGAGCACCCGATTGGGATGCTCGACGAAGATGCGCAAGAGATCGAATTCACTGCCGGTGAGGGCCACGCTCTCGCCGTCGCGGGTCAGCCGGCGGCTGGCCAGCTCGAGGCGATAGGGTCCAAAGCTGACCTGGCTGGCGCCCGCGCCATCGCTGCCGTTGTGCGCGGGGCGGCGCAACACGGCGCGAATGCGCGCGAGCAGCTCGCGCGGGTTGAAGGGCTTGGCCAGGTAGTCATCGGCGCCGACCTCGAGGCCCACGATGCGATCGATCTCATCGCCGCGCGCCGAGAGCATGATAATCGGCACCTGGGTCTTTTGACGCAAGCGCCGGGCGAGGGTCAGGCCATCGTCGCCGGGGAGCATCAGGTCGAGGATGATGATGTCCGGCTCGCGCTCGCCGAGCCACGCGAACATGGCGACGCCATCTGACACACCGCTGACCTTGAAGCCTTCGCGCTGCAGATAGTCCTGAAGCAATTCGCGCAGCGAGGCATCGTCGTCCACGACGAGTACCTGCGTCTTCGCGCTTAGGTCGTCGCTGTTCATGACCAATTTCGGGGCGTTCTCTGGGGTTTGTTGTTACACACTGTAACAGCATAAGTATATGCTGAAATACGTTGGGCGTCGGCTGCGGCGATACTCACTGCTCAGTGATGAGCGAATCAGTACGCATCACACCTGTTTCTGGGCAGCAAGCCTCTTCGGCCGCCTCGACGGAACCCCTCCGTTGCGGCGGCCGTTTTTTTGTCTCGCGCACCCGAGCACCAAGTGCGTGGCCCGCGCCGGTTTGACGGTGGACAACGCACGCGTGCGCTCGGCATGGTTGAATCGCCGGTCAGCTCGTTGACAGACCGGTTTTGAAGCTTGACATGAAACGCAAAGCGCTGATCGCGATCGCGGCCCTGATCCCGCTGGTGATGATAGCCATTGCGCTCGTCTCATTGCCAGAGCCCGATTTCGAGGTCGTCGCCGAGGGCGATGGGTTCGAGCTGCGCCGCTATCCCCCCTTCAATGTCGCCCAGGTCCAAGTCAGCGCTGACTTCGAGCACGCTAGCAAGCGCGCCTTCGAGCCTCTTGTCGGTTACATCCAGGGTGGAAACCGTGGAGGGCGCAACCTGCCGATGCTGGCGCCTGTCAATCAACAGCCGCTGGATGAGGCGCCTGCATCTGCGCTCACAGCGACAGCGGCGGAGCAAGCCTGGCGAGTCCAGTTCGTGATGCCGAAGGAATATTCGCTGTCTTATCTGCCGGCGCCGGCCGACGAGCGGGTCTCGCTACAGCGGCTGCCGACACGACTGCTGGCTGTCCACCGCTATCGTGGCGGTTGGGGCGAAGCGCGTTACCGTGAGCAGGAGGCCGCACTTTTAGAGGCGCTCGCGGCGAGCGGCGCAACAATCATCGGCGCGCCGATCTTCGCGCGCTACAATGCCCCCTTCGTGCCTGGGTTCTTGCGCCGCAATGAGGTCTTGGTCGAGGTCGCCGATGATAGATCGGCAGCGTTCGCACGCGACTGAATCGGCGCCCGGCACGCTGGGTCGAACCGGCCTTGAACGGCTGCTTCTGGAAACTTTCGCTACTCTAAAGTATTAGGTGAATCCCATGTCCGTAGTCACGGGAGCGCGTGTCGATGACGGCTTCGGCCAGCACACAAGGGTCGATGAGGCACCGATGCGCCGGCAGGTCGAACTGCCCGAGGCCTTGGAGGCCACGCGCGATTGCTTTGCGACCTCGCATCTGAAAGAGATCAGTTACTACGTCGGCGGGCCCGAGGACGGCCAGCCCTTGGTGCTACTGCACAGCATTAACGCCGCCCCGAGCGCCTTCGAGATGAAGCCGCTCTACGATCACTACTGCACCACCCGTCGGGTCTATGTGCCGGAGCTGCCGGGCTTCGGTTTCTCCGATCGCAGCGATCGGCCCTACTCGCCGGAACTCTATGCCAACGCGATCAACGCCTTCTTGACCAACGTGGTGCAGAAGCCGGCGGATGTGATCGCCTTCTCGCTCAGCAGCGAATTCGCCGCACGCGCCGCGCTGAGCGCCAGCGAGCGCTTCCTGAGCCTGAGTCTGCTCTCGCCGACCGGCTTTAGCGCGCGCAAGCTGCCCTCCGGCGGTGTCGGCCGGGCAATGCATGGGGTGTTCACCCTGCCCGGACTCGGCCAGGGGCTGTATCGGTTGCTCACCAAGCGTGCGAGCATCCGCTACTTCTTGCAGCGCAGCTATGTCGGCAAGCCGCCGGAGGCGATGGTCGAGTACGCCTATGCGACCTCGCACCAGGTCGACGCGCGGCACGCGCCCTATCGTTTCCTCGCCGGTCAACTGTTTAGCCGAGAAGCAACCGAGACGCTGTACGCGAAGCTCCAGGTGCCGGTGCTCGTGCTCTACGATCGCGATGCCAATGTCGGCTTCGATCTGTTGCCCGCACTCGTCGCCAGCCATCCGAACTGGACGGCGGTGCGCATCGAGCCGACGCTGGGTATTCCGCACTGGGAGCGCACCGCCGATTGCGTCGCGGCGCTGGACGCCTTTTGGGCGAAGCAGGATTGAGGCTAGGGCGGCAGGCGTTTCGCCGCGCGCGGTTCGGGCGCCAGCCTCCTTTGGCCGACCGGGCATCGCGGCTCAAGCTAGGCCGTGCCCGCCCGCAGGACACGTGTTGACGTGCTCGCTCCACTGCAAGTGCTTGACCAACTGAAGGCCAGGCTCGCCGAGAGCGTCGCGATGCTGCCGCTCGCCTCGGCGCAAGGGGCCGGCGAGGCTGCAGGGCCGGGTCTGGTCTCGCTGCTGCTGGCGCTCCCGCGCGTGCCCAGCGCGTTGCCGCAGCTCGCCGGGGCGCAGTTCCAGTTTCGCCATGTGCATCGAAACGAGCTGCGCGCCGGCTATGGCATAGCCGCCGAATGGCGCGCGGAAGGCGCCGATCGGCTCCGTCATCTGGCCGCCTCGGGGCGAGCACTGCGCGCCCATTGGCATCGCGCCGATCCCGACGAAACCGGCTTCGAGGCCTTTGCGATGCTCGGCTTCGCGGCAAATTCCGACCCATCGCCGATGATCGAGGATCATCTGCCAAATGCCTTGCTCTGGGTACCCGAGGTCGGTGTGCGGGCCAGTGACGGCGCGGCTGCGCTGGTGCTCTCGGCCCCCCACCAGAGCACGGCCGAGGCCCTACGACAGCGCTGGAGCGCGGCGCTCGATGCGCTGGTGCCGTTGCTCTATCGTCCGGTCGAGGGGCCACGCATGGCGGCGAGTCTCAGCCGCGAGTTTGCCGAGCCGGATCGGTCAGGCTGGGCGGAGCTGGTCGATGCGGCGCTGCGCGCGATCGACGCCGACTCACTGCAGAAAGTGGTGTTGTCGCGGCGCCTGGATGTGACCGGTACTCGCGGTTTCGATGTCGATCGGCTGCTCGGTGCGCTGAGCTGTTTGTTTCCCTCCTGTCAGGTGGTCAACCTGCGTCGGCATGGCTCGAGCTTTATCGCCGCAACGCCGGAGCGTCTGCTCAGTCAGCAGGGCCGTTTGCTCGAAGTCGATGCGATTGCTGGCACTGCAGATCGCGACGAGGATACCGCCGCCGATGCCGCCTTGGGCAAGGCCTTGCGGGCATCGGACAAGAATTTGCGCGAGCATCGGTTCGTCATCGATGCGATCCGCGACGCATTGCAGCCCTGTTGTCGCGACATCCAGGCCCCGGCTGAGCCGCAGCTGATGCAGTTGAGTAATGCGCAGCATCTCTGGAGCCCGATCTGCGCCCGTGTCGATGCCGGCATCGATCTCTTTGAATTGGCCGAGCGTCTGCATCCCACGCCCGCCACCAACGGCCAGCCTCGGCGTAGCGCGAGCGCCTGGCTGGCCCAGGGCGAGCCATTCGAGCGCGGCTGGTACACCGGCGCTGCGGGCACCCTGGAGCCCGATCTCAGTGGTGAGCTGTGGGTGCTGCTGCGCTGCGCGCGCGTCTGTGGCAACCGCGCCGAGCTTTACGCGGGCGCGGGCATCGTCGCCGGCCCCGATCCCGCGACCGAGTGGGATGAGACCGAGGCCAAGCTGCGCGCCATGCTCAGTGCATTGCAGTACGCGTGAGCCAGTCAGCACGGCAACCGCCGATCTCAACGGATGCGCCAGCCGCGCATGCGGTATCGACTCTGTCGATCGGCTGCCTCAACCTGCGCTGGGCCTATGCGCTGCTTGCGGGGATGGTCGCAACCGGGCTGGAGCAACTGGTGCTCTCGCCGGGTGCGCGCTCGACGCCGCTGCTGATCGCCGCGCAGCGCCTCGAGGCCGCTGGTCGGCTCCGCTTGACCCCGATCCTGGACGAGCGCAGCGCCGCCTTTTTCGCCCTCGGACTGGCGCGCGCGACCTTGCGCCCGGTGGCGCTGCTCGCCACCTCGGGCAGTGCGCTAGCGCATTGGTATCCGGCCGTGATCGAGGCCTCCGAGGCCGGGCTGCCATTGCTGCTGCTGTCGGCGGATCGCCCGCCACGGCTGCACGGCTGGGGCGCCAATCAGACCATCGATCAGACGCGGCTGTTCGGCGCCTTCGTGCGCGCCTTCCATGATCTCGGCTTGCCCCAAGCAGCGCCGGCGGCGCTCAAGGCGCAGTACGCGCTCGGCCGTCGCGTGGCGCTGGTCAGCTCCAGCAAGCGGCCGGGGCCGGTGCATCTGAATCTGCCGTTCGACGAGCCGCTGGTGCCAGAGGCCGATTGCGCCGAGCCCTTGGCTGAACGGGTGATGCCCCAAGCGGGCCTTGGCACGGTTGGACTGGAGGTGAAGCGCCTCGATTGGCCGGCCGGCCGGGGCCTGATCCTCTGCGGCCCTGGCGCCGAGCCGCGCACGCCGGTGAGTCGGGCCACGCAGCCGAGTCTGTCGCAAGCGCTCTGGCGTTGCGCCGAAGCCCTGGCACTGCCCGTGCTCGTCGATCCGCTCTCCGGGCTACGCGGCGGCGCGCTCGGCGAGACGCCTATCGGCCCCTATCGCATCAGCGCCTATGATGCCTTCTTGCGCAACCCCGCCGTGGCGCGCGCGCTGCGCCCGGACTGGGTGCTGCGCCTCGGGCGCGCGCCGGTCTCCAAGGTGCTCGGCCAATGGCTCGAGGGTGTGCCATCGATCTTGGTCTCGGAAACCGGCGCCTGGTCCGATCCGAGCCATGATGCGCTGCGCCAGCTCGAATACCCGGCGGCGGCGGTGTGCGATGCGCTGCGCGTAGAGGGCTTGGTCAAGCCCCGCCCCGATTGGCTGGTCCATTGGTGTGCGATCGAGCAACATGCTTGGCGACTCGCCGACCTTCAGAGGCCAACATGGCCTTGGAGTGAGGTGCAGGCGATCCAGGCACTGAAGGCCGCGATCCCCGACGGCGAGGCGCTGTTCTGCGCCAACTCGATGCCAATCCGCCAGCTCGATACCTGGTGGCGTGCCGACGGGCGGCGGGTGACACTGCTCGGCAATCGCGGGGCGAGTGGGATCGATGGCTATCTCTCGACGCTGGCTGGGCTGACTCAGGCCGGGCTGCCCTGCTGGGGGCTGGCGGGAGATCTTTCGCTCTGCCACGATCTCAGTGGGCTGTTGTTGGCGGCGCGGCTCGACCGTCCGCTGCTAGTGCTGAATAATGGCGGCGGCCATATCTTCGACTATCTGCCGCAGCGCGAACTGCCCGATTACGAGCGACTCTGGCAGACGCCCCAAGCGCTCGACCTCCAGGCGCTGGCCGCGCTCGGCGGTGTGCGGCACTGGCGGGTCGAGGATGGCGATCAATTGGAGTGCGCCCTGGGTGAAGTTGGGCTGGGGCCGGGTCTGATCGAATGCGTGATCGACCCGCAAATCAGTCGCCGTGTGCACCTGGCTTTCTGGGAAGAGATGCGGCGGGCCGACTTTCCCGATGCGGCACCGGTTCACCAACAGGTACACGAAGGCGTCCATCGCGCGCCTTGATCAAGAGCAATTCACGGATCACGCATGAACGACGAGCAACAACAGCACCGACCGATCACCTGGGAAGCCGTGACCGAACCCGGCTATCAGGACATCCTGATGCATCGCGCCGAGGGCATCGCCAAGCTCACCATCAATCGTCCCGAGGTGCGCAATGCGTTCCGCCCGGAGACCGTGCTCGAGCTGATCGACGCCTTCCATCGAGCCCATTTGGACCCCGAGGTGGGCGTCATCATCCTCACCGGTGCCGGCGAACTGGCGTTTTGCTCCGGCGGCGATCAGCGCATCCGCGGCGAGGGCGGCTACCGCGATGCGGCCGGCACCGAGCATCTGAACGTCCTCGAGCTGCAGCGCCAGATCCGCACGCTGCCGAAGCCGGTGGTGGCGATGGTGGCCGGCTACGCGATCGGTGGCGGCCATGTGCTGCATCTGATCTGCGATCTGACCATCGCTGCCGAGAACGCCCGCTTTGGCCAGACTGGGCCCAAGGTCGGCAGCTTCGATGCCGGCTTCGGCGCCGGGCAGATGGCGCGCACCATTGGCCTCAAGCGTGCCAAAGAAATCTGGTTTTTGTGCCGTCAGTACGATGCTCAGGAAGCGCTGCAGATGGGGCTGGTCAATACGGTGGTGCCGCTGGCCGAGCTGGAGGCGACCACGATCGACTGGTGTCGACGGATGCTGCGTCACTCGCCGACCGCGTTGCGTCTGCTCAAGGCCGCGTTCAATGCCGACAGCGATGGTCTGGCCGGCATCCAAGAGCTGGCCGGCAATGCGACCGGCTTGTTCTATCAGACCGCCGAGGCACAAGAGGGACGCGATGCTTTCCTCGAGAAGCGCGCGCCAGACTTTGGGCCGTTTCGGCGCCGTCCATAATCGCTGTCCATTGTCGGCGTCCCGTGCCCGCGTCCAGGTTCATAGTCGCTGTCTTCGAGGGGCCACTGATCGGCCTCTGAGCGCAAGGTCTTTGCAGGCAATTGTTATGGAATCGACTCGTCAAACATCGGTGCCAGCGAGCGGCGTCTCCCCGCCCAACGCGCGACTGCGGCGCTGGATCGAGGCCGCGCGACCGCGCACCCTGCCGCTGGCGCTCTCGCCGGTGCTGGCGGGGTTGTTCCTGGCGATGGCCCAGAGCGGACAGTTGGCGCTTTTCACGGCACTGGCGACGCTGCTCGCGGCGGCGGGTATCCAGATCGGCACCAATCTGCACAACGATGCCGCCGACTTCGAGCGTGGCACCGATACCGCCGATCGGCTCGGGCCGCCGCGCGCTGCGGCACAAGGCTGGTTCAGCGCCACGCAGGTCAAGCGCGCCGCGCATCTGGTGTTCCTGACCAGTTTCCTGCTCGGGCTGCTGCTGGTACTGCGCGGTGGCTGGCCGATCTTCGCGCTCGGGGTCGCCGCGATCGCCTCCGGCTATGCCTATACCAGCGGCCCCAAACCGATCGCCTATGGCCCCTATGGCGAGCTGTTCGTGCTCGCGTTCTTCGGCATCGCTGCCGTCGGCGGCACCTATTACCTGCAGACGCTGAGCCTGTCGCTGCAGGCCATCGTGCTCGGCAGCGCGCTTGGGCTGCCAGCGGCGGCGGTGCTGCTGCTCAACAACTATCGCGATTTCGAGACCGACAGGATCGCCGGTCGGCGCACCCTTTGCCATCTGCTCGGTCGCCCGAAGGCACGCGTGGTCTATGCGTTGCTGCTGCTGAGCCCGATTCCGCCGCTGATGCTCGGCGGACTGCCCATGCAAGGTTGGCCACTGCTGCTGGCATTGCCGCTGGCGGCGCTGCTGATCCGCCAGCTCTGGCGCAGCGAGGGGCGCGCGCTGAATCAGCTGTTGGCTCGCACCGGGCAGTACCAATTGGCGTTGACGCTGCTGCTCGGGCTGGGATTGCTGCTCGACGCCTGGTGAGTCTGCGCTTCGGAGAAGCCAGGCTGAAACCCGAATCCCTGCAGCTTCTTCGACTCCGTGACTGAGTGCCCCAATGACGCCGCGACTGCTGCTGACGCCCTACCGGCTGCCCTTGCGCGCGCCCTGGCGCAGCGCGCATGGCCTTCGCCGTGAGCGTGAGGGCTGGCTGGTGCAGGCGCATTGGCAAGACTGTTGTGGCTACGGCGATTGCGCACCCTTACCCGAGGCGGGAACCGAACCCTCGATCGCCGCTGCAAAACGCTTGTCGATCTGGCTGCGAGATCATGGTCAGTCCAGCCTGGAGACGCAGCTTGCCGTGCTCGAGCGGCGGATCCCGTCGCCCACGCCAGCCGCTGATGCGGCATTGGAGACGGCCTTGCTCGATCTGTCCGCGCGCCTCTGTGGCCTGCCGCTGTCTGAGTCTCTCGTGAGCGGGCAGCGAGAAGCACAAGATCAAGAACAAGCGCTCAAGCCGGGGTCGGAGATCGAACTCAACGCCGCGCTTGGCGCCGTTGCCGATCTGCAGCCCGATCGGCTCGACCGGGCGCTGGCCGTCGGCTTTCGGGTATTGAAGGTCAAGGTTGGGGTGGCGCCGATCGACCGCGAACTCGAGGCGATTCGGCATCTCAGCGCGCAGTTGCCCACTGATGTGCGCTTGCGACTGGATGCGAACCGTGCCTGGTCGCTGGCAACGACAGCCAAGCTGATAGACGCGCTACGACCGATCGCGAGCCGGATCGAGTGCCTTGAGGAGCCCTGTGCTGAGGCCACTGACATCCAGCTTCGCACCCTGCAGGCGCAGGCCCCCTTTGCGTTGGCGCTCGACGAGTCCTTGCCGGCGCGCGGCTGGCCGCTCGATCCGGAGCAACTGCCGCTGCGCCGCTTAGTGCTGAAACCGGGCGTCATCGGCGGCCTCCGACCAACCCTGTCGCTAGCGCGCCGCGCTCAGGCTGCGGGCCTGGAGGTCGTGATCACCAGTCTGATCGAATCCGCCGCTGGACTCTGGAGCAGCGCCCAGCTGGCAGCAGCGACGGGCTCGACGCTCGCGCACGGACTCGCGACCGCCGATTGGCTCGCGGCGGATTTGGGTCCAACACCCGCGATTCAGGCAGGCCGTCTCCAATTGCCAACTTGTCCGGGAAGCGGCTTCGTGCACGCCGATGCATCCGCCAAGCAAAAATTAGGACGCGGTTGCTCGCCCCGGCTCTGAAGCCCAGACGAAGCGCAACAGTCCGATACAAACCACGGCATGGGTGTGCAGCTTGAGCGGTGAGCCGTAGATGGCTTGCAGCCGCTTGCGATAAACCGCCAGCTGGGCGTTAGCCTCGGCGATTCGGTTGGCGATCTCCGGGCGCGCGCGCAGTTGCTCGATCGGCATCTTGGCCAGGGTCTCGGTCTCGAGCCCGGGCAGGTCGGCGAGTTTTAGATGCTTGAACTCGATGACATGATCGAGAAAGCCATAGGGGCGCGCATCCGGGCGCACGATCATCGACAGATCACAGTAACCGCGTCCGACGGCGGTTTCCGAATCCATGATGTAGCCCAAATCATCGAACAGCGTCACCAAAAAGGCGGTCTTGACCACCAGCTCGTTCGACCAGCGCAGGTCGCGATTGTCGAAGACCGGTAGAAAGCGCTGTTCGATGAATTCACAGACCGGCCCGATCTCGTCCTCGGCATAGAAGCCGTTGCAGACCGCGCGGCGTTCGCGGTCGAGATGAAAACCCGGCAGCAGCGACTCCTGAATGCGCTCCACATAGAGCTTGCGCACCACCAGATTCGGGATCACCAGTTGCAGGTGCCGCAGTTGCCCGCGCCCGCCGTAGGTCAGCACGCCGAAGAAGTAGAGCAGAGAGGCAAGAAAATCCTCGGTCTGCGGTGCGCGCAACATGCGCTCGACACCAAAACGCCGCTCCAGCTTTTCGACCGTCAGCGGGTCACCGCGATCCAGGGCCGCAGTCACGACGGATTGGCCATGGGGTAGTTGGGCAATATAGTCGATGCGATTGCGGTCCATCGCCAGATTGTTGTCGAGCATCTCTTCCGGATAGCGGCAAGACTTGGCCAGATGCTCAAAGAAGTAGAGCGCGAGCGTTGGGTTATAGATCTGCCCGCCCTCGGGTGTTAAGGAGAAGTTGTAGCCGTTGTAAAACGCCCGCATCAGGTCAAGCGCTTCCTTGGCTTGTGCGGCGGGCAGTCCGCACTCGGCGATGATTTGGTCAAGGACGACCGCGATTTCAGACTCATGGAAGCCGCACAGATCCGCCAACTCGGGTTCGAGCGTGATGTCCTTGGCGACGTTATAGCCACTGGTGATATCCGCCATCACCACCGGCGAGACCCCGGTGATGAAGACCCGGTCCAGCGCGCCCCCTTCGGCGGCCATCTTGACGACTTTGAACAGCGTCTTGATCACACCTTCGCCGCCGACCAGTTCGTTGTAGCGCTGCTCGCCGCGATCGCGGCTGACCAGCACCTCGTTGGCAAAGTTGTCGTATTCGTCGATCAGCAAGTACAGAGAATGCGGGCTCTGACCCACGGCGGCGAGCAGGGATCGAAAAGAGGCTAGCGCATCGTCCTGAATCTCAACCCGACCGGGGAGTTGATCCCCATAGCGGGTGAGGGTCGCGGCAATTTCGCTATTGATATGCCGGTAAAGCGCTGCGCGGATGGCCTTGGCATCGCCGATGGGATCCACGGCAGAGAAGTTCCATTTCATGATGAAATAGCGATTGCGCCGCACGGTCGGCGCCCGACCGATGGCGAGATGGCCGAACAGCGTCTCAAACTCGTCAGCACGGGCGAGATCGTAATAATGCTCCAGCGTCGACAGCCACAGCGTCTTACCAAAGCGCCGCGGGCGCAGTAGCAGGAGCTGCCGGCCGATCGTCTCCATGGTCTCGATACGGTCGGTGCGGTCGATGTAGAGCGCGCCGTCGTCGTGAATGGCGCGGAAGTTGGCGATGCCGTAAGGGAAGCACAGGCGGGTCATGAGCGGGCGTTCTCTGATGCGGATGCCATCCGCTCAGGATACCCAGCGGATCTGGGGTTTGCCCATCGGGTTTGGTGTCATTGAGGCAAGATGCGCCCGATCCGCCGCAGCGTCTACGAACGCGCTGGGGTGTTTCGCACCGCCGATGGCCGCCACGGCAGTCGGACCTTAATCCGCTGCGGATCGATCCCTTCTCACGGCCATGGCCCCATGAGCCTCGCGATCAGGCCCTAATCACCTGAATGCACCGCCCATCCGGACTGAGCGCCTCGGCGACGCTGGTGCGCTCGGCGATCGGCGGCTGTCCGCTGCGGCGATCGAAGAGCACTAGCCAACCGCTGTTGAGTCCCAATCCAGCCAGATAGCCATCGAGCTGATCCAGGCCTCGCGCGAGCGGATCAGGCCGCCCATCGCGCCAGACCTTCAGCTCGATACCCAGCGTCACCGCGCCATAGCGCAGGCATAGATCCATGCGCCCGGCGCCGATGGCATATTCGCGCTCTAGGGTGCCGCCACCGTTGACCACCCGATGCAGAAAGGCCATCAGCACCAGGTGCGGGGCGATCTCGTGATAGGGCGCGCTTTTGAGCAGCGGCTCGCCATGCTGGCGCCAGAAGTCGAGAAAGGCGGCGAGTAGCGCCTCAAGATCAAGCCGGCCCTGGTCATCGAGCCAGGTCGGGCTGATCTGCGGCAGGGAATCCTGCGGGCCCAGTGCCAACATGCGCGGCAGCACCTCCCGATAGATCGGATTGGCGATCTCCAGGCCACCGCCAACCGCACGGCGTAGCAGTCCGAGATCGACCAGATAGTCGCGATCGTCCAAGGGCACGCTGTCGAGCGACTCACCGGCCAGCATCGGCTCGATGATGCGTCGCACCCGCTCCTCGCGCAGCTTATCGGCGAGCTGATCGAGATGGGTCACACGATTGAGGATGAGATGCTCCTTGGCCGCGTCGATCATCGCCGCATCGATCGGTCGCGTGCGATCACGCCCCTCGGGCGAGCGAAAACAGGCCTGATAGGCCAGCGCGTTGACCAGCCAAGGTTGACCTTGGGTGAGTGTCCAGACCTGCTGCAGCGCCTCCGGAGTAAAGACTTGACTGGTCTCCTGGGTATGCTCTTGCAACAAGGTCCGGGTTTCCGCCTCGCTGAAATCGCCCAAGCGCAACGACTCGGCCTTGATGTTGAAGGCACTGCCGCCGGTGATCGGCGCCGCCTCGGAGCGGGCGTGGATGCGATAGTCGCGCAGATCGCGCACGCCGCAGAGGATGACCGTGTTGGGGAAGGCCTGCGGACGCTGGGGATAGCCGGCGCGCAGTTGGCGCAGCAGGGCGATGAGGGTGTCGCCGATCAGGGCGTCGACTTCGTCGAGCAGCAGCACCAGGGGTTGCGAATCGGCGCCAGCCCAATATTCGAGCAATGCCACGAAGCGGTCGCCGGCGGCAATCTCGCGGCCCTCTGCTCTGCACCAGTCGCCTGGGCGCGCATCGTCGAGATACAACTTCGCCGCACGTCCAAGCGCGCTACAGACGATCGCCATCCCTTGCTCGACCTGCTCGCGGGCGCTCTGGGCGCCTTCGATGTTGACGTACAGCGCACGATAACGGTCTTGCTGATTGAGATAAGCCATCAACGCCAGCAAGCAGGAGGTCTTGCCGGTCTGGCGCGGTGCGTGGAGTAGTAAGTATTTTTTCTGCTCGATCAGCGCGAGCACTTCCTCCAGATCCCAGCGCGTGAGTGGTGGTAGGAGGTAATGCTCACCGGCCCGCACCGGCCCCTCGGTATTGAAAAAGCGCATCGTCACACAGTTCCCATTGACACTTGACACCGCCCGCGCGTCTAAGCATAGCACTCCCCGCCGGCCCGGCGCGGTCAGACGCACCGCAGGCTGCGGGCTCAGGGCCGGCACCATCCCAGCCAGTCGGCTAGACTCAGCGGTAGGCGCTGCGAGCAGCGGGGGTGACCAAGGTGATCAAGCCAGTCGGGCCAGCACGAACATGTCTCAACGGCGCCGACCCCTGCGCTGCACTCGCCGAGCAAGGCTTTCGCGCGGTGCGCATCGGCGGCCTAGAGGCCGATCAGCCACTGCGGAGTCTGCTGCTGCATGGGTTCACCGGCTTGGCCGAGGATTGGCGTGACTGCTGGCCGATGACAGTGCCGAGGTCGAAGCGAAAGCCAGAACCAGAACTGGAGACCGAGCCAGAGCCAGAGCC
>PWTO01000114.1 GCA_003562815.1 Chromatiaceae bacterium
CAGGTAATGCTCGTACAACCGGGCTTCGGGCGAGCCGGGCTCGGGTTGCCAGTCGTAGCGCCAACTGACCTGTGGCGGTAATGACATGAGGATCGATTCGGTGCGGCCTCCGGATTGCAAGCCGAACAGGGTGCCACGGTCGTAGACCAGGTTGAACTCCACGTAGCGTCCGCGCCGATAGCATTGGAAGTCGCGCTCGCGCGGGCCATAGGGCGTGGCCCTGCGGCGCGCGAGCAGGGGCAGATAGCCGGGCAGGTAATGTTCGGCCACACTGCGCATGAAGGCGAAGCTGCGCGTAAAGCCCCAGGCATTCAGATCATCGAAGAAGACCCCGCCGACCCCGCGCGGCTCATCGCGGTGCTTGAGGTGGAAGTAGCAGTCGCAGGCGTGCTTGAGGCGGGCGTGCAAGGCGTCGGCATCCTCGTCCTCGGTGCCGAAGCCCGCGCAGGCGGCGCGCGCGTTGCGATGCCAGTGGCGCACGTCGTCGTCGAAGCCGTAGTAGGGGGTGAGGTCGAAGCCGCCGCCAAACCACCAGACCGGTTCGCGACCCGGTTTCTCGGCGATGAAGAAGCGCACGTTCATGTGCGAGGTCGGCACATAGGGATTGCGCGGGTGCATGACCAGCGACACGCCCATGGCTTGGAAGCCGCGCCCGGCCAATTCGGGCCGGCTGGCGCTCGCGCTCGCCGGTAGGGCTTCGCCGTGCACATGCGAGAAGTTGACCCCGCCTTTCTCGAACAACGCGCCGTCTTCGAGCACGCGGCTGCGGCCACCGCCACCGTTGGCGCGTTGCCAGGCATCTTCGCGAAAAGTGCCGCCGTCGGCGTCGGCGAGCGCGGCGCAGAGGCGGTCTTGCAGCGCGAGCAGATACTGCTCGACGGCAGCGGCATGGGGGGCGTCTGCGGTGGTCATCGGCGCGTTATCAAAGCTCACAAGGCGATCGGAGTCAGGTCGCTCGGGTTCCGGTGGTTCGGGCTTTCTGGATCATTTCGTAGGCGCGGCGGATCTCGTAGGTCTTTTGCGCTGCCATCTTCATCATCTCCTCGGGCAGGCCCTTGGAGACCAGTTTGTCTGGATGATGCTGGCTGAGCAACTGGCGATAGGCGCGTTTGATGGTGGCATCGGAATCCTGCGGGCTGACACCCAGCAGGGCATGGGCTTGCTTGAGCGTGGGCGCACGGGTCGGGCGCGGGCGCCGATTGCCGGTTCCCGCTCTCGATCCGGCGCCAGCCCCGGCGCCCTGAGGGCCGGCATTATCGCCGAATTGGCGTTGCAGGCGCACCAGGGTTTCGAGCTGCTTGAACAAGATCTCAGGGATGCGCAGTCCGCTGCGGATCTGGGCCAGCATGCGCCGCTGTTGCAGCGTCGGCTCGCCGTCGATGTAGGCCGCCTGGAGTTGGATCTCGAGGAACATCTGGATCAGCGCGCGCTGATCGAGACATTCTCGGCGAAAGGTCTCGACTGCAGCGGGAAGCGCGAAATCTGCGGATTTGCCCTGCCGGAACAGGGCAATGGCGGCGCTGCGCATCGGTGGCGAGAGGCGCAACTGCACCATGATGGTCTCGGCGAGCGCGATCTCGGCCTCGGAGACGCGCCCATCGGCTTTGGCCAGGTGCCCCATGACCGAAAACGTGGCGGTGAAGAAGGCACGTTGGATGCGCTGCCGATCCCCGGGCGGCAACTGCCCGTTCGGCCGAAGCTTCTCCACGCCATGATCGACGCCATGGCCGAGCGCGGCGCCGAACAGGGCGCCAACCGGCCCACCGGCGGCGAGACCGAGGAATCCGCCGACGACCTTACCTACCCATCCCATCGAGCGTGCTCCCAGACTTTTTGCCCTTGATGTACTCAACATCCGAGAACGAGTACACCGAATGCGGTCGAAAGGCAACCAGGATGACGATGATCCAACCGTCGTCCACTTTGTGTCACTGTGAGATTGAGTTGAGCGGCTTCGACCTCAATCGATACCTGCGAATCGTGACGAACTTAGGAGTTTTGAATGAATCAGCGTCCCTTGGGAGCCACCGGCCTGCGGGTCAGCGAACTGTGCCTCGGCACCATGACCTTCGGCGAGCAGAATACCGAGGCGGAGGCCTTCGCGCAGCTCGATCATGCTGTCGCTGCAGGCATCAACTTCATCGATACCGCCGAGATCTATCCGGTCCCGCCACGCGTCGAGACCCAAGGCGCGACCGAGCGTTTCATTGGCAACTGGCTGGCCGACCGTGGCGGGCGCGAGCGGTTGATCCTTGCCAGCAAGGTCGCCGGGCCGGGCGACTGGATCGATTATCTGCGCATGCCTGGACGGCGCCTGGATCGGGCCAATATCGAGGCGGCGCTCGATGCCAGCCTGCAGCGGTTGCGCACCGATTATATCGATCTGTATCAACTGCATTGGCCGGATCGCGAGACCAACTACTTCGGCAAGCTCGGCTACCGTCATCCCGAGCAGGATGACAGTGTGCCGTTGCTGGAGACCCTGCAGGTGCTTGGCGATCTGGTGCAGGCGGGCAAGATCCGTCATGTTGGGCTGTCCAATGAGACGCCCTGGGGCACCATGCGCCTGCTGGCGCTGGCCGAGACCCACGGCCTGCCGCGCATGGTCAGCATCCAGAATCCCTATAGCCTGTTGAATCGCAGCTTCGAGGTCGGTCTGGCCGAGGTGGCGATGCGCGAGCAGTGCGGTCTGCTGGCCTATTCGCCGCTGGGGTTTGGGATGCTGAGCGGGAAATATCTCGATGGCGCGCGACCGGCGGGGGCGCGGTTGACCTTATTCTCGCGTTTTGATCGCTATTCGAACGCGCAGGCCGAGTGGGCGACCGCTGAGTATTGCGCGATTGCGCGGCGTCATGGGTTGGACCCGGCGCAGATGGCGTTGGCGTTCGTGACCAGCCGTGCGTTCGTGACCTCGAACATTATCGGGGCGACGACCTTGGCGCAGTTGGAGAGCAACTTGAGTAGCGCCGAGTTGCGGCTGAGTCAGGAGGTGTTGGACGAGATCGAGGCGGTGCATCGGCGCCAGCCGAATCCGAGTCCTTGAGGTTGGATTGGATGGCGCGGTTTTCGGGTGTGGTGCCAGTGCGGTGCCGGTGCGGTGCCGGGCGCCGAGGTCGGGTAGCGCCGCGCCGGGGACGCCGTGAATACGTCCTTGTAGGCTTGAGCGCCGCTTCCTGCGGCGCACACCCCGGCGCAGCGCTACCCGACCCCGGCGCCGTCGATGCCGAGCTGGCCGCAGCTGTGGCCGGCGAGGGCGTTGGCGGTCTGCAGGACTTGATCGATCGGTTGGTGGTCGAGTAGGGCGGCGATGGCGGCGGCATTGAAGACGTCGCCGGCGGCGATGGTGTCGATGATCTCGGTCGGCGGCTGGGCGGGGGCGAAAAGCAGCTCGCGCTTGCTGGTGAGTGCATAGGCGCCGACGGCGCCCCAAGGGAGGAGCAGCAGGCTTGCGTTCGACTGATCGGCAAAGCGTTGCAGAAAGGCTTTGGGATCGTGCGCGCCTTGCTGCTCGGCGAAGGCGCGGGCGACGATGAGGAGGCTGTTCGTGGTCTCCGGGAGCCGGAACAATGCCTCGATGCCGGGGCGGGGCTTTTCGATCTCGACCGAGATCGGTAGGTCGGGGCGTTCGGTGGCGACGCGACTGATCATCCTCGCGGTCTCGCTGGGGTTGCGGCCCTCGAAATGCACCCAGTCGACGGTGCTGAGATCGGCGCGCGCGAAGTCGGCGGCGGTCAGCTCCGGCAGGTCGCGATGATGGACGATGGTGCGGCTGCCGGTGGCGCGGCTGAGCGTGATGTAGGAGGTCGGCGTGGCGCTGTTGGGGATGGTCTTGGCGGCGCTCAAGTCGATGCCCCGGGCGCTGAGATCCTGCCGGATGAACGCGGCGCCGCTGTCATCGGCGAGGGTGCCGATCCAGCGGCAGCGGTGGCCGAGTTCGCTGAGCACGGCGAGCGTATTGGCGCAGTTGCCGCCGCGCAGGCGGCGTTGGCTCAGGGCGCGGACTTCGTCGTCTTCGGCAGGGTAGCGCTCGACTTGGTGGATGATGTCCAGGGTGGCGATGCCGACGCCGAGGATGCGGGCGGTAGGCTCGGGCCTGGGAGTTTGTTGTCGGTGCTGCTGGGGCATCAGCCAGGCAGGCGAATCGTCAGCTCGCCACCGCGTTGGAGCAGTTCGAAGCGTTTCAGGAAGTCCATGCCAAGCAAGACTTGGTCGCCGGGAAAATTGGGCAGCACTGTGGCGCGCAGGTTGCGCGCGGTCAGGCCACCGAGGCTGACGCTGTCGAGGCGGGTGGTCCAGGTCTGGACCATACCGTTTGCGGTCTTGACCATCCTGCCGGGACGCAGGGGGAGATCGAGTTGGCGCGCGAGCCCTTGCGGTAAGGACACATTGGTGGCGCCGGTATCGAGCAGGAAGACGACCGACTCGCCGTTGATGGTGCCGGTCGCGACGTAGTGGCCTTCGCGGTTTTGTTGCAGCACCACTTGGGCGATGCCACCGGGTCCGACCTCGAACGCGAGATTTTGGTTTGGGTTCTCGCGATGGTCGAGATAGTTCTGGAAGAGCATCGCGATCAGCGTGATGCCGGCCACCCAGGCGCCAAAGAGCATGGCTCTGCCGAGGCGCGAGGGTCCGTCTTTGGGGCTTGGGAGTTTGGCGTTCATGCTGCCTACTATACGGCTTCTGCGGCGGATTGTGCGCCGAGCCAGTCATGGGCGCGGCGAGTGCCGTTTTAGGGGGATGGCTAGCGTCAGAGGCTCTTGACGTGCGGTTTGTCAACCTGTCTTGTCACTCGCGTGTCTTTGTGCCAGCATGGCCAAATGCTAGAGCGTATTCGTTGGTCTCGCGGGGCGAGCGTCGCGCGCGTTGACCGGGCCACCGCGACGGACCAACGCTTGAGCCCGTATGGATTTTGGAGAGTGACTGTGTTTAAGCACGAAACCGTCTCATTCGATGACGAACCCTTGATCTTGGTCGATCGCGAGGATCGGGTCATCGGCTATGAGACCAAGGTCAATGCCCATCAAGGCGATGGGCGCTTGCATCGCGCCTTCTCGATTTTCCTGTTCTCCGACGATGATCAGGTACTGCTCCAGCAGCGCGGCGGCGATAAGCCGTTGTGGCCGCTGTTTTGGTCCAACAGTTGCTGTAGCCATCCGCGCCGTGGCGAGGAGCTGGAGCAGGCGACCCATCGTCGTTTGCGCGAGGAGCTGGCGATCGATGCCGAGCTGCATTTCCTCTACAAGTTCGAGTATCACGCCGGGTTTGGCGCGCGCGGTGCCGAACACGAGTTGTGCTCGGTCTATGTCGGCAAGGTCGAGACGCCGGTGGCGGTCGATGTGAATCCCAGCGAGATTGCCGATTGGCGCTGGATTCCTTGTGCCGAGGCCGATCGCCTAATCGTCGAGGAGCCAGAGCGCATCACCCCTTGGTTCGTGCTGGAATGGCAGCGTTTGCGCACCGAGTATCGCGCATTGATCGCTGGCCTCTCGGCCAGCCCGTTGAGGAAGGTCGCTTGATCAAATCACCCACTCTCCCGCGCCTGTTGACGCTGCCGGTCGGTCTGGTCCCCAATGGCCTGCGCACCGGCGCGCTGGTGCAGGTCTTGAACCGCGTTTTTGACCCCGAACTCCGCGATGGCGAACTCGACTTTCTGGATGGCCATGTGATGCGTATCGGGGTTGACGATGCGCGGCTCGAATTTCGCCTGACCCTGGTCGGAGATCGTATCAAGGCCGCGCCACCTGGGGCTGCGACCGATCTTAGCATCGACGGCAACGTCTATGACTTCCTCCTGCTCGCGACGCGGCGCGAGGATCCGGATACGCTGTTCTTCAATCGCCGGTTGCGCCTGGGCGGCAGCACCGAACTCGGCCTCTATGTGAAAAACTTTCTCGACAGCATTGAGCTAGAAGATCGCCTTGGTCCGCTCTTGAAGGTGATGAACGGGGCAACCGATCTGCTTGGGCGCTTCGGTCGCGGGTAGTGGACGCTGGTCAGTTGCCGGATTCGGTGGGCGGCAGACATTGCTCATCGAGCAGCAGGCTATCGGCGTAGGGGCATTCGCACGGGAAAGTGTCGATCGGCAGGCCGGTCTCCGCTGCCGCGAGTTCGCGCGTATCGGCGTAGGCCGCGTGCACGACCGCAGGCCACAAGGGCGAGCATCGGTGCGCGCTCAGTGAGCGGCCGGCGCCAGCTTGGCCGTTGCTGCCATCCCAGCCTCGCCATGCCAGTAGCCATCGCAGGGACCGACGGGCATGAGCGCGTTGAGCTGGGCGCTGGCCTCGGCGGGGTCGAGGGCAGCGCGCAGGGCCTGATCGAACAGCGCGATGACCTGCTCCATCTGTGTTGCTTGTGGGCTGATGCGCAGGATATCGACGCCGAGCTGGCGCATGGTCGGCAGTTCGGCGAGCAAATTGACGGTGTGCGCGGATTGGGTCTGGATGCCATTGAGAACCAAAAAGGCTTGCTCATCCTGGGTCTTGACCACCAGTCCGTCCGGGTAGTCCAGGCAGGCATCGCGGCAGTCGTCCTTGGGCAGATCCTTGTGGCGGGCGGTAAAACAGCGCGCTGAGTAAGCGAGCGGGAGTCGACCATAGGCCATGACTTCGGTCTCGACGCCGTCAGGCTTGGCCTGCTGCATCTGTTCGAGGGTCTCGTGGGTCAGCTCCACCGGCAGCGCCCAGCGCTTGAGTCCTTGCTTGGCAAGCACGGCGAGGGTGCGGTCGTTGTAGCAATTGACGCTCGGGCCGATCGCGAACGGGCGCCCGGCGAGCAGATGCACCGCGCCCATGTCATTGGCCTCGACCATGAACTGCGTCTGCTCGCAGATCGCGCGCAGGCGCTTGAGTTCGGACTCGGCTTCGAGCAGAGTCAGGGTCGAGAGCACCACCTCCTTGCCGTGCTCGGCGAGGCGCTCGGCGATGGCGAGCCAATCTTCATGGCGCACCTGATTGCGCTTCGAGCAGATGGTCTCGCCGAGATAGACAATATCGACCGGCGCTTCGGCCACCATCGCGTAGAAGGCGTCGATCTGCGCCTTCGGCCAGTAATAGCTGATCGGCCCCAGCGAGAGGCGCGGGCGATGGTTGTTTTGTGCAGCGGCGGTTGGGGTCTGTGGTTCGCTCATCGTTCTTGTTCCCCTATTGCCAGGGCCGGTGATAGGGACCGAGGGTGGTCTGTGCGCCCTCGGAGACCTTGCCGAGGGCGGCGGTCCACTCGGGCTTGGGCGCGAAGCTGCTCGGGTTGCGCGCGAAGCTGTCCAACGCCTCGCGCCAGATCTTGGTGACCTGCGCGACGTAGACCGGGCTGCGCTGGCGGCCCTCGATCTTCACCGCCTTGACGCCGGCGGCGACCATCTCCGGCAGCAGTTCCATCGCATTCAGGCTCACCGCATCCTCGATCGCATGATCGATCCGGCCATCGGTGTTGAAGGTGCCTTTGCACAGGGTCGGATAGCCGACGTTCTCGCCCTTGGGATGGCGCTGGATCAGCACCCCGCCGAGGCGCGTGTCGAGTCCGCTGTCGGTCTCGATCCACTCGACATGACTGGCCGGCGAACAGGCGCCATAGGTGTTCGGCGAGCGGCCGGTGGCGTAGGACGACAGGATGCAGCGGCCCTCGACCATCACGCAGAGGCTACCGAAGGCAAAGACCTCGATCTCGACCGGGCTCTGGTCGATGACGTGCTTGACCTGGCTGATCGAGAGCACGCGCGGCAGCACCGCGCGGCGGATTCCGAACTGCTCCCGATAGAAGCGCAGCGCCTCGTAATTGGTCGCAGAGCCCTGCACCGAGAGATGCAGGTTGAGCTTGGGGTGGGTGCGGCTGGCGTAGTCGAGCACGCCGATATCGGCGGCGATCAGTGCATCGACACCGAGTTCGGCGGCGCGATCGACGGCCTGCTCGAAGCGGTTGAAGCTATCCGGTCGCGGATAGGTGTTGAGCGCGATGAACACCCGCACCCCCTTGGCGCGCGCATAGCGAATACCCTCGACCATCTTGTTCGGGGCAAAATTCAGACCGGCGAAATGGCGCGCGTTAGTATCGTCGCGAAAGCCGATATAGACCGCATTGGCGCCGTTATCGACTGCGGCCTTGAGTGCCGGCAGATTGCCGGCCGGACAAACCAATTCCATCGTCTGGGTTACTCGTTGTTAGCGTGAAACAAGTGCCTCGTCTTCCGAGCCGCGATGCGCGATCAAGCTGGCCGTGAAACGGGCGTGTCATCTCGCGCGTTGCAATGCGTGATGACCTTTAACGGCGCGGCCTCAAGCAACTCGCTCGATCGCGGATGAACATGAATGGAGCGATTGCTCCAAAGCCAGGGAACCCTGGCGCGTGCCACGACGCCGCAGTGCGTTCTCGATGCCGTTGAGCACGATCCATTTCTTCGAGCACCAGTCGGGGGCAAGCAGGATCTCGCGCTGCGCGGTCCCGGTGACGCGGTGGTAGAGCACCTCCTCGGGGGTGCGCTCGATCAGATCGGCCGCGATCTCGATGTAGTCCTCCAGTGCCAGCGGTTGGTAGCCACTGCGGCGCCATTGATGGGCCAGCACCGTGTGTTGGACCACATGCAGCGGATGCAGCTTGAGCCCGTCGGTGCCGAGCGCGATGACGCGCGCGAGGGTTTCCAACGCGGCCTCGCGGCCTTCGCCAGGCAGACCGACGATCAGATGCGTGCAGACCGGAATGCCGCGCAGGCGAGCGGCGCGCACGGTGCGCCGATAGTCGGCGAAGCTGTGGCCGCGATTGACGCGCGCCAAGGTGCTGTCGAAGGCCGATTGCAGCCCCAGTTCAAGCCAGATCTCGTGGCCCTCGGCGCGATAGCCGGCGAGCAGGTCCAGCACCGCATCGGGCACGCAATCCGGACGGGTGCCGACCGAGAGGCCGATCACATCGGGTTCATCGAGCGCTTGGCGGTAGAGGGCGCCGAGGCGGGCGATGTCATCGTAGGTGTTGGTGTAGGCCTGAAAATAGGCCAAGAAGCGCTCGGCGCCGGTGCGCCGTCGGATCACCTGGCGTCCGCTGTCGATTTGTTCGGCAACGCTGCGCTCGGGGGCCGGGCTGGCTCCATTGCCGAGCGCGTTGCCTGCGTTCGGATTGAACGAGACGTTATTGCAGAAGCTGCAGCCGCCGCGGCCCTTGCTGCCGTCGCGATTCGGGCAGGTAAAACCGGCATGGATCGCCAGCTTGTGCACCCGGTAGCCGTAGCGGCGGACCAGATCGATGCCGAAGGTGTTGACTCGATCCGCTAAGGTCATGCGCGCTGTTCGCTCGTTATCGCTCATCGATCAGAGAAAACATGAAACTGTCGCAAATGCCGCCCTGGTTGACATTGAGCAATGTCAACCAGATCGAACGCTGGAGGTCAATGCGCAGCGGTCAACGCACGACCCGAGCGGTCCCATAGCGATCCGTCATCACGCGTACCCGATCGCCGGTCGAGAAGGCCGCATCGGCGGCCTGGGTGATGGAGACGGTGCGACCGCTGTCGAGCCGTACCGTGATCTCCAGACCAGGCTGGCGTGTTGTCCCTTCCTCGATCGCCGAACCTGCGGCGGCTCCGGCGAGACCGCCGCCGATGGTCGCGAGCGTGCGCCCCGCGCCGCGCCCGACTTGGCTGCCGAGCACGCCGCCGACCGCGCCGCCGGCGATCGTGCCCACGCCGCTCCTGGTGCCTTCGATCCGCACCTCGCGCACGGATTGCACGATGCCGTGTTCGACATTCTGGGCGGTGCGCGCCTGGTTGCGGGTATAGTCGGTGGCGGACATACTGGCGGGGCAGCCACTGAGTAGCGAGACCATTGACAAGGCCGCGAGCATCAGGACCACGGAATACAGTCGTCTTTTCATCGTTCAAATCCTCTCGTCATCAATTGATTGGCGCCTGCTCGCGTCCGCGCCGCAGGGCGTTCGCTCAGCGTCCGTAGAGTAGCACTGGATCAACCAGCGTTTCCGTGACCACTTCAACGCGGTCACCATGAATGGCATTGTAGAAGCAACTTTTGCGTCCGGTATGGCACGCCGGGCCGGTCTGATCGACCAGTAACAAGAGGGTATCGCCGTCGCAATCGAGCCGCGCTTCCTTGAGCTGCTGCACCTGGCCCGAGGACTCGCCCTTGCGCCAGAGCTTGCCGCGCGAGCGCGACCAGTAGCAGACGCGGCCGGTGCTCAGGGTTTCCTCGAGCGCCGCGCGGTTCATCCAGGCCAGCATCAAGACCTCGCCGCTGTCATGCTGCTGGGCGATGGCCGGAATCAGCCCATCGTCACTGAGCTTCAGGCTGGCCAGTACCTGTGGCCAGGGCAGGCTCGCGCCAAGTGGCGCGCGCTCGTTGTTGCCGATGATACGGTCACTGCTCATGTCCTTGTCGCTCACTCGGTTTAGACTTGGACCCAGAGCCTACCAGAGGCGCGCGCCTCGACGAACCAACAAACTCGCTTCAAAGGTGCCGAGCCCATCATGTCCAGCCTGCTGATCACCAATGCCGATTGCGTCAACGAAGGCCGCCGCTTCGAGGCCGATGTGCTGATCCGCGATGGCCGTATCGAGGCCATCGGCGCCGATCTGCAGGCGCGCCCCGCCGATGCGGTGTTAGACGCGCGCGGGCGTTTGTTGATCCCGGGCATGATCGACGATCAGGTGCATTTCCGCGAGCCGGGCCTGACCCACAAGGCCGACTTCGCCAGCGAGTCGCGCGCGGCGGTGGCCGGTGGCATCACCAGCTTCATGGAGATGCCGAACTCGCAGCCGCCGACGCTGAGCCTGGAGCGGCTCGAGGCCAAACATGCCCGTGCCGCCGAGGTCGCGCGCGCGAATTACAGCTTTTATCTCGGCGCCAGCAACGACAACCTGGATGCGATTCGTTCGGTTCATGTTGGCCAGAGCTGTGGCGTCAAGGTCTTCATGGGCGCATCGACTGGCAACATGCTGGTCGACGACGAAGCGACCTTGGATGCGATCTTCCGCGACAGCCCGTTGCTGATTGCGACTCATTGCGAGGATACGCCGACAATCCTCGCCAACGAGGCCGAGTACCGGGCCCGTTATGGCGAGGATGTGCCGATCGACGCGCATCCGTCGATCCGCTCGGAAGCGGCCTGTTTCACATCCTCGTCGCTGGCGATTGCGCTTGCGCGCCGCCACGATGCGCGTCTGCATGTGCTGCATCTGACCACCGCCAAGGAGCTGGCGCAGTTCACGCCCGGTCCGGTGGCCGGCAAGCGTATCACCGCCGAGGCCTGCGTCCATCACCTCTATTTTGACGAGCACGATTACGCCGAGAAGGGCACCTTGATCAAGTGCAACCCGGCGATCAAGCGCAGCGAGGATCGCGAGGCGCTGCTCAAGGCGCTGGCCGAGGATCGCATCGACGTGGTCGCCACCGATCACGCGCCGCATACGCTGGAGGAAAAGGGCCAGACCTATTTCAAGGCCCCGGCCGGGCTGCCGCTGGTGCAGGATGCGCTACCTTCGCTGCTGGAGCATGTGCATAACGGCTGGCTGACCCTGGAGCAGGCGGTGGCCAAGACCAGTCATGCGGTCGCTGAGTGTTACGCGCTCGAGGAGCGCGGCTACCTGCGCGAGGGCTACTGGGCCGATTTGGTCCTGATCGATCTGGACGCGCCCTATCGCGTTGAGCGCGAGCAGGTGCTGGCCAAGTGCGGCTGGTCGCCGTTCGAGGGACGCCGCTTGCGCTCGCGCATCAGCGCGACCCTGGTCAATGGCGAGCGAGCCTTTGAGCACGGGCGTCTCAACGACCAGGTGCGCGGGCAACGGCTGCGATTCCGCCGGCAGCGTTGAGCCCCGCGTCTGGGGTTCGCGGGCAGCGCGTGCCGCGAGCGCTGGCGTCCTGCTTGCTTCGTGTCATTCATCATCGACGGGCTGGGCGCTGATCCTGAACCCTTGCCTCCACCCGGCGGTCTCCTAGCAGAGAGCAAAAAACAGGCACCCAAACTCAGATGTTTCTTCGTCCATTCCTCAACCAACGCAGCCCGATCGGTTCCAATCCACCGATGCGGCTCCTGCTCCTGCTCGCCGGCCTGGTGCTGGCGGTGCCTGCGCTCAGTGCCGCGAGCAACACGGCGCCGGCCTCGGGTGCGCTGGGCCTCTTCAAGGATGACAGCCAGACCTGCATGCGCTGTCACTGGATGGAGACCATGGCCTACCGCGACCGGGAGACGCGCGAGATCGTCAACCTCTCGATCGACACCCAGGCCTATCGCCACTCGGTCCACGCCGAGCTGAGCTGCAGCGATTGCCACGCGCATGGCTACAGCCACTACCCACACCGCAGCAGCAGTGCCGATGAGAACCTGCAGTGCGTGGGCTGTCATGAGACCCATGCGGATGCGGGCGCACCCGGTTTGATCGGCCTCGAGCAGGAGTACGCCAACAGCGTGCATGTGGTCGAGGGCGTCGAGGATTTCTCCTGCTTTGCCTGTCATAACCCGCATACCTTCAAGCCCGCCGGCGGGCGTGAGCCGATCGCCGAGGTGGTCGCGCGCACCAATGGGGTCTGCCTGGATTGTCACGAGGAACTGCTCACGCCGGTCCCGCAAGGGCACGACTGGCTGCCGAAACCGCAAGCACATTGGCGTTCGGTGCGCTGCCTGGATTGCCATACCCCGGTGCAAGGGCGAGTTCCCGAGCACCCCTCGCACCAGATCCTGCCGGCGGCCGAGAGCAACCAGCTCTGCGTCGATTGTCATACCAGGGGCTCGGCCTTGCTCAGCCAGCTCTACAACTATCGCGCCGCGCAGGGACTTGAGCGTCAGGGCTTCTTCGCGCAGGCGCTCTACAACGAGGCCTACATCGTGGGCATGTCGCGCAATCGCCTGCTCGATGGGATCAGCCTGAGCGTGCTCGCCTTGACCATCCTCGGTGTGGCTGCCCACGGTTACGGTCGTTACCGCGCCTATCGCAAACGGGAGACCTCCTGATGTCCGCCCTTTATCTGTACCCGGCCTGGCTGCGGCTCTGGCACTGGCTCAACGCCCTGCTGTTTTTGACTCTGCTGGTCACCGGCCTGAGCATGCACTACAGCTTGCATTGGCTGGTGCCGTTCGAGGTCGCGGTGCCGGTCCACAACACCGCCGGGATGCTGCTGACTGGCTTCTGGCTCGCGTTCGTCGCCGGCAATCTCTGGGGCGGCAATGGCAAGCACTATCGGATCGATCTGCGCACGCTACCGCACGATCTGATGGTGCAGACCCGCTATTACCTGCACGGCATCTTCGTCGGCGCACCGCATCCGTTCCACGTCAGCGCCGAGAACAAGCTCAATGCCCTGCAAACCCTGAGCTACATCGGCGTCATGTTCGGGCTGATGCCGATCCTGATCCTCAGCGGCTGGTCGTTCCTGTTCTCGACCGCGTTGCCAGACACGCTGTTTGGCGTTGGTACGGTGTGGATTGTGGCGATGGTGCATCTGACCACCAGCTGGATGCTGGCACTGTTCCTCATCGTGCATATCTACATCATCACCACCGGCGAGACCCCGACGACCAACCTCAAGGCGATGATCAGCGGCTGGCACGAGGGGCACGAGGACGCCTCGAAGCCGTGAGAGGATCGCTGTCATCACTGCTCCGGCAGGCCACCGCGCCCGTCCCGACTCATCGCACTGCTGTTTGCGAGACAAGATCATGAACATCCGCGCTCTCTTCGCCACCAAGACGCGCCGCCGCATCGCCACCCTGCTGGCCGTGGTGCTGGTGCCGACGGTGCTCTACAAAGTGGCCTATCCGCTGTTTTTCGATGCCTATACCGGGGTGAAGAACGCACCGCTCGCCTATGAGACGCGTCAGCTCAGCGACGCCGAGTTCGAACAGCTCGCACTGGAACTCACCCGGCAAACCCGCCGCGACCGCGCGCTGGCCAGCGTGCGTCAGGATCAAGACCCCTTCGCGCGCGAGATCAAGGCCGAGATCCTGATGAACACGCCGTCCTTCTTCCAGGCGCATGACTACAAGCACATCAAGTACTTCCGCGAGGCTGGCCTGCGCGAGTACAAAGGCCCCGAGACCTGCCTCGAGTGCCACGCGACCATCGACATCACCCACGCGGATGGGACGGTTGAGACGGTGGATACCTTGGAGAACATCGTCAATACGGTGCATTTCAAGTTTCAGAGTGCCGCCGGCGGCGCCTTTTCTACCTACGGCTACGACGGCCGCCAGGTCAATGCCGAGGGTGCGCGCAAGATCCCGGTGGGCAAGATCAACCGTGCTTGCGGTATCCCCGGCAGCTTCTCTTGGACTGGCTGGGCGGCCTTGATCGAGAGTCGGCCCGCGCATGCGCTTGCCGCCGAGGCTCAGTCCTCGCCGAGCGCCGGTGCCAGCGACGGCAACAGCGCCCGATCCAGCACTGAGCCAACGCTTGCAGCGAATGATGACGGCGGCGCCAGCCATGAGCCTGTGATACGCAGCGAGGGCTGCGGTCAGTGCCATATCGGCGGCAACTATCACCCGGCCACCGAGAAGATGATGCCGATCGGCGATGTGCCGGACGTGGCCAAGCAGGGCATCGACTGCCTGATCTGCCACGCCGCCGAATACGACATGAATCAGCGCTATGTGATCGAAGACAAGGCCGGCCTGCGCTGGAACCAGGATCGCAGCATGCGCTCGGCGATGACGGTCGGCCGCGCCACCAACCAGAACTGCCTCAACTGCCATCAGCACAACATGGGCGGCGATGCCTACATCCATAACGTCGCCGCCAAGTCCCTCGGCGACAAGCATCGGCGGCTGCTGCACACCGGCGCCAAGCGCGGCAATCCGTTCAGCCCGCAGGACGACGTGCATGCGGCAGCCGGCATCAAGTGTACCGATTGCCACGAGCCTGAAGGCCACAAGATCCCGCGCGGGCGCAAGGGCGTCGATCTGGTCGCGACCGACCTGCCAGACAAGGATGTGACCTGCGAAAGCTGTCACTCCCGCGCCCCGCACAACCTCTCCGAGCATCGCGCCCTGCTCAATGGCCATGTCGCGCGGCTCGCCTGCGAGACCTGCCACATCACGCAGTTGCAGGATAACAACGTGGTGCTGCGCGACTGGGTGCATCCGACCTGGAACGCCGAAGAGGGCATCTGGACGCCGACCGACATCTATCGCTCCGGCGAGCCGGGCAAGGGCATGCTGTATCTCTGGTTCAATGGCAACGGCACCTTCCTCGCCAATGCCATGGGCAGCAACCCGCAGGGCGATGGCAGCTATGACCCGCTGATGCAGCAGATCGC
>PWTO01000261.1 GCA_003562815.1 Chromatiaceae bacterium
AACGGCATCGAGATGGAACGCGACGAGAACGGCGCCCGTGGGATTTTCCTGCGGGCTTTGGTGGATTCGCCCATCCTCATCGAGGGTGCGCGTTAGCGTATGTTAACGAAACAGAATCAGTGACAATGGACGAGAATCGCAAGAAGGCGCTGGCGGCGGCGTTGAGCCAAATCGAGAAGCAGTTCGGCAAGGGCTCGGTGATGCGCATGGGCGATGCCGGCGCCATCCCGAATGTCGAAACCGTCTCGACCGGCTCCCTGGGGCTCGATATCGCCCTCGGTATCGGTGGCCTGCCGCGCGGTCGCGTCATCGAGATCTATGGCCCGGAATCCTCCGGCAAGACCACGCTCACCCTGCATGCGGTGGCCGAGGCGCAGCGCGCCGGCGGCACGGCGGCCTTCGTCGATGCCGAACACGCGCTCGATCCCGGCTACGCCGAGAAGCTCGGCGTGAATATGGACGAACTGCTGGTCTCGCAGCCGGATACCGGCGAGCAGTCGCTCGAAATCACCGACATGCTGGTGCGCTCCGGCGCGGTGGACATGGTGGTGATCGACTCGGTCGCGGCCTTGACGCCCAAGGCCGAGATCGAAGGCGAGATGGGCGACTCGCACGTCGGTTTGCAGGCGCGGCTGATGTCGCAGGCGCTGCGCAAGCTGACCGCGAATATCAAGCGCTCCAATGCCATCGTCATCTTCATCAATCAGATCCGAATGAAGATCGGCGTCATGTTCGGCTCGCCGGAAACCACCTCCGGCGGCAACGCGCTCAAGTTTTACTCCTCGGTGCGGCTCGATATCCGCCGCATCGGTTCGATCAAACGTGGCGCCGATGTCGTTGGCAACGAGACCCGCGTCAAGGTGGTCAAGAACAAGGTCGCGCCACCGTTTCGCGAGGCGCTGTTCGACATCCTCTATGGCGAGGGCATCTCGCGCGAGGGCGAGATGGTCGATCTCGGCGTCAGTGCCGGCGTGGTCGAAAAATCCGGCTCTTGGTACAGCTATGACGGCAGCAGGATCGGCCAGGGTAAGGATAATGTGCGCAATTTCCTGAAGGAGAATCCGGAGATTGCCGCCGCCATCGATGCCAAGATACGCGCTGCCCTGCTACCGAAGCCAAAGCCTGCTCACGCCGAGGAGGGGGCCGGATCGGCATCAGCCCCCGACGCGGCCCCTGATGCCGCCTTGAAAACGCCGGCTGCTGCGGGCGATGCCGATGCCAAGGCGGCTAAGGACGCCAAGGATGTCAAGGGCGCCAATAAGGATGCCAAGGCGGCGACCGATGACTGAAGTGCTTGTGGAGTCCGCTCCGGAGGTTGCTGCCACGGAAGCCACGGTCGAATCAGCCGCAGCCGAGAGAGCTGCAACCGAGGCAGCCGCTGCCGAGGCGCCGGACGCTCTCTTTGAGGAGATCCGCAGCCGGGCGCTGAAGTTACTCAGCACGCGCGAACACAGTCGCCTGGAACTCGCGCGCAAGCTGCGCCAACGCGGTTATCCAGACGCGGCCGTCGAGGCGGTGATCGAATCCCTAGTAGTCAACGAGCTGTTGAGCGAGGAGCGCCTGATCGCGGCCTATGTCGCCGAGCGTCTTGGTAAGGGCTTCGGGCCCTTGCGTATCCGCGCCGAATTGCGCGAGAAAGGGCTTTCGGATGAGAGGGTTCAGCCCTATCTCGAACTCGACGATCAGACCCTAATCGACTATTTGACCCAGGCCTATCAAAAACGCTTCGGTGAGACTGAGGCCGAGGACCGGCGCGCGCAGGCGAAACGCGCGCGCTTCCTCGAGTATCGGGGGTTCCCGTCGCACTTGATCGCTCGCTTCCTCGGCTCGAGCCCGAGTGCCAGGTCAACTCGATGAATGGGCTGATGCGCGCGCCCATGCTGATGTCGTCAGTGCCGATATCGATGCACGCGTTGATGCCGATGCCGACGCGCGCGCCGATGTCGGGCCGCTTTCCGTGCCGCTTCGAGCGGCGCATCCCGCTAATGCACAGACCCGTCTCCGGAGTCGACTCCTTGTCATGAAGAGCAGTGCCCAGCTTCGTCAGGCCTTCCTCGATTACTTCGCCGAGCGTGGTCACACGCCGCTCGAGAGCAGCCCGTTGGTGCCGGGAAATGACCCCACCTTGCTGTTCACCAATGCGGGCATGGTGCAGTTCAAGGACGTCTTCCTTGGCCGCGAGAAACGCCCCTACAGCCGCGCCGCCACCTCGCAGCGCTGCGTGCGCGCCGGCGGCAAGCACAACGATCTCGAGAATGTCGGCTACACCGCCCGCCATCACACCTTTTTCGAGATGCTCGGCAACTTCAGCTTCGGCGATTACTTCAAGCGCGAGGCCATCGGCTTTGCCTGGGAGTTCCTGACCCAGACGCTGCAGATGCCGCCCGAGCGGCTCTGGATCACCGTCTACACCGACGATGACGAGGCCGCGCGCATCTGGCTCGATGAGATCGGCATCGACCCGAGCCGCTTCTCGCGTTGTGGCGAGAAGGATAACTTCTGGTCGATGGGCGAGACCGGTCCCTGCGGACCCTGCTCCGAGATCTTCTACGACCACGGCCCCGAGATCCCCGGTGGGCCGCCCGGCTCGCCCGACGAGGACGGCGACCGCTACGTCGAGATCTGGAACCTGGTGTTCATGCAGTTCGACCGCGACGCCAAGGGCGACCTGCATCCGCTGCCGCGCCCGTCGGTCGACACCGGCATGGGGCTCGAGCGGCTTGCGGCGGTGATGCAGGGCGTGCACAGCAACTACGAGATCGATCTGTTCCAGGCCCTCATCCGCGCCGCCGCCGAGGCGACCGGCTGCGATGATCTCGGCAACCAATCGCTGCGGGTGATCGCCGATCACATCCGCTCGGCGGCCTTCCTGATCATCGATGGCATCACGCCCGGCAACGAAGGACGTGGCTACGTGCAGCGGCGCATCATCCGCCGCGCCATCCGCCACGGCTATCAACTCGGACAGACGGCGCCGTTCTTCTGGCGGCTGGTCGCGCCCTTGGCCGAGCAGATGGGCGGTGCCTACCCCGAGCTGCGCGAGAAACAGGCCCAGATCGAACGGGTTCTGAAGACCGAGGAGGAGCGCTTCGCCGACACCCTAGAACAGGGCTTGCGCATCTTCGATGAGATCGTCGCGCGCCTGAGCGGCACCGAGATCCCCGGCGAGGCGGTGTTCCGGTTGTACGATACCTACGGCTTCCCGGCCGATCTCACCGCCGATATCGCCCGCGAGCGTGGACTGACCCTGGACATCGCTGGCTTCGAGGAGGCGATGGCGGCACAAAAGGAGCGCGCGCGTGCCGCGAGCCAGTTCGGGGCCGGCGAGAGCATCGCGCTGGATATCGAAGGCGAGACCGATTTCAGCGGCTACGAAGGGCTGGTCGATCAGGCGACGCTAATCGGCTGCTACCTGGACGGCGCGCCCTGCGATAGCATCGGCGCCGGCCAGGAGGGGTTGCTGGTGTTGGACGTGACCCCTTTCTATGCCGAGTCCGGCGGACAGGTAGGCGATCGCGGCACATTGGAGACCGAGAACGGCCGCTTCGAGGTGCGCGACACCCAGAAGCAGTCCGGGGTGATCTGCCACCTCGGGCGCCTGCTCGAGGGCGGGTTGACGGTCGGGGATCGTCTCGAGGCCCGGGTCGATCGGGCGCGGCGGCGCACGATCGCGCTGCATCACTCCTCTACCCATCTACTCCATGCGGCGCTGCGCCAGAGGCTCGGCGATCATGTGCAGCAACGCGGCTCGCTGGTCGGGCCGGAGCGGCTGCGTTTCGATTTCACCCATTTCGAGCCGCTCACGCGCGAGCAACTGCGCGAGATCGAGCGCCTGGTGAACCAAGAGATCCGCGAGAACCACACCGTCGAGACCCGCATCATGGATCTCGAAGACGCCAAGGCCTCGGGGGCGATGGCCCTGTTCGGCGAGAAGTACGCTGAGCAGGTGCGGGTGCTGCGTATGGGCGATTTCTCGACCGAACTCTGCGGCGGCACCCATGTGCGTGCGGTGGGCGACATCGGACTGTTCAAGATCGTCTCCGAGTCCGGCATCAGCGCTGGCGTGCGTCGCCTTGAAGCGGTGGCCGGCGATGTGGCGCTGAACTGGGTCGAGGAAGAAGAGGCGCGGCTGGCGCGCATCGCCGCCCTGGTCAAGGGCGCCACGAGCGATGCCGACGACAAGGTCGCGGCGCTGGTCGAGCGCTCGCGGCGGCTGGAAAAGGAGCTAGAGCAGCTCAAGGCCAAGCTCGCCAGCGCCGCCGGCAGCGAGCTGACCGATGCCGTGGTCGAAATCGACGGGGTCAAGGTGCTGGCCGCACGGCTCGACGGGGTCGATGTCAAATCGCTGCGCGAGACCCTGGATCAGCTCAAGAACAAGCTCGGCTCCGGCGTCGTCCTCTTGGCCACCGAGAGCGATGGCAAGGTCAACCTGATCGCCGGCGTCACCAAAGATCTGGTCGGCCAGTTCAAGGCTGGCGATCTGGTCAAGGTCGCTGCCGAGAAGGTCGGGGGACGCGGTGGTGGCCGGCCCGACATGGCTCAGGCCGGCGGTACCGATCCGGCGGGCATCCCGGCCGCGCTCGATCTGGTCGGCGATTGGGTCAAGGAGCGCGCGCAGGCGGTGTCGTAGAGCGATGGCATTGATCGTACAAAAATATGGCGGCACCTCGGTGGGCAGCGTCGAGCGCATCCAAGCCGTGGCGCAGCGCGTGAAGCGCAGTCGCGATCAGGGGCACGAGGTCGTCGTCGTGGTCTCGGCGATGTCCGGCGAGACCGATCGCCTGATCGGACTCGCGCACGCGATTCAGCCACGGCCGGTGCCGCGTGAACTCGACGTGCTGATCGCCACCGGCGAGCAGGTCACCATCGCCTTGCTGGCGATGGCCTTGGAAGCCGTTGGCTGTCCGGCGCGCTCCTACACCGGCTCGCAAGTGCAGATCCGCACCGATAGCGCGCACAATAAGGCGCGCATTCGCGATATCGACGGCGCGCGCGTGGGCAGCGATCTCGAGGCTGGACGCGTGGTGGTGGTAGCGGGTTTTCAGGGCATCGATCGCGCCGGCAACATCACCACCTTGGGCCGCGGCGGTTCCGACACCTCTGCGGTGGCCATGGCCGCCGCGCTCAAGGCCGATGAATGTCAGATCTACACCGATGTGGACGGCGTTTACACCACCGATCCGCGCATCGAGCCACGCGCGCGTAAACTCGACCGCATCACCTTCGAGGAGATGCTCGAGATGGCCAGCCTGGGCTCGAAGGTGCTCCAGATCCGCGCCGTCGAGTTCGCCGGCAAGTATCGTGTCCCCCTGCGTGTGCTCTCGAGCTTTAGCGAGGGGGAGGGCACGCTGATCAGTTTCGAGGAGGAGAACGTGGAAGACGCCAAGATTGCCGGCATCGCCTTCGCCAAGGACGAAGCCAAGCTCACCGTGCTCGGGGTGCCGGATCAGCCGGGGATTGCCCACAAGATTCTCGGCCCCATCTCCGAGGCGAATGTCGAAGTCGATATGATCGTGCAGAATGTCGGCTCCGATAACGCGACCACCGACTTCACCTTCACCGTGCATCGCAACGACTACGACACCGCGCTGCGGGTGCTGCATGAGACGGCCGAGCACCTCTCGGCGCGCGAGGTCTCGGGTGATCAGACGATCGTCAAGCTCAGCTTGGTTGGCGTCGGCATGCGCTCGCATGCGGGTATCGCCAGCCAGATGTTCGAAGCCCTGGCGCGCGAAGGCATCAATATCCGCATGATCTCGACCTCGGAGATCAAGATCTCGGTGGTCATCGACGAGAAGTACCTCGAGCTTGGTGTGCGCGCCCTGCACGAGGCTTTTGGCCTCGCCAAAAAGACCATATTGTAACAATTGCTGCAATGCACGAATGTCTGCTGCTAAACTGATAGCTCTAAGCTTGTTGCGCCCCTGGCCGTTGCGGCGGTCGAATGGGCAGATGGCTTAAGGTAACAAGGCTGCGTGACCTAAGATGCTGAGGGAACCGCGGCTCGGCTCATGAAAGGATAGAAAGGATAGACCGCTATGTTGATACTGACCCGCCGCGTTGGCGAAACACTGATGATCGGCGACGAAGTAACCGTCACGGTGCTCGGCGTCAAGGGAAACCAGGTTCGCATTGGCGTGAATGCACCGCGCGAGGTTGCCGTGCATCGTGAAGAGATCTACGAGCGCATCAAACGTGAGCAGGCGCAAGGCACCGCCGAGCCGCGCATCGCGCACGACGTCGAACTCGACGGACGCCTAGACCCCGAATAAACCGATCTCAAGCCGCCCTAGAAAACCCGCGCAGCCTGAACTGTTTTGTCCGCACATCGCGGTTGGGCGGGCGGGTTTTCTTTCTACCACGTTCGCAACCCAACCGAACGGTCTCAAGGTTCGTACAGGTAGACGCGAGCCCCCTAAACTCTGCTACAATCCCGCCCCTACGGAGAGATGGCCGAGTGGCTGAAGGCGCTCCCCTGCTAAGGGAGTATGGGTTAATAGCCCATCGAGGGTTCGAATCCCTCTCTCTCCGCCATTTTGATTTTAACTCCATGAATTTTAAAGAGTTAAAGACAGAAGATCCCGCCTAGACCACCCCAGTTGGCGACGGTCACAGTCCAGCTCAACGCCGAGATTTGTGCGCTGTGGCCGTTTTCGGCGCCCGGTGCTGTGGCCTAAGCTGTCCCGCAGCCGCCTGCCTGGCAGAGCGGCGCTAAAGGGCCTTAACTCACAGTTCTTCGGCTGACATCGCCTGCTCGCCCCAGCGTTCGAGCCGGTCGAGGATCGCGAGCGCGCGCGGATCGGCGCTGTGCTCGACGCGCAAGCGCTCGAGTCTGGCCTCATAGGCGTCGATGGTCAGGGCGGCGCCGGCGTCTGGATCGGTCAGACGCTCGAAGCGCCAGGCATCCCAGGCCTCGCGCTCGTCCTCGCTGAGCGTCTCCGGCCAACTGCGCGCGCGCATGCGAAACAGCAGGGTCGGCAGGCGTGCGTCCTCGAAGCGCGGCCGTGCCTCGGCCAGCTCGGACGGTGAGAGCGCATTGAGCTGGTCCATCAGGCGCCGATCGTGCGGCGAGAAGAATCCACCGCTGTAGAGCATCCGTTCCGGGTCGTTCGGCGTCTCGAACTGCGCGCGCGCGGCGAATGCGGCACTCAGACGCTCGGCGATCTCGGTGCGATGCCGCAGCGCGCGGCGCGCATGCTCGGCGACCTGATCGGGATCGATCCGCCAGCGCTCGGCGGCGTCCGGGTTCAGGGTCTTCATCGGCGCCAACATCGGTGCGGCATTGATCTTGATGCCTTTCACTGGCAGGCGCTCGACCCCGGCGGGCAGCGCCTCACGCCGGGTGAAAATCCGCCGTTGCAGATCGTCCGGCGAGCACTCCAGCACCTGGGTCGGATCCTGGCGCAGATCGACACACAGCCGCGTGTTCTTCTGGCTCGGATGCGCCGCCACGCTGAGGATCGGCGCAATGCAGCCCTGAGCCGCCGCATAGCGGTGCGAGCAGTGCAGCAAGGGCTCGCCAGCGGCGAGCATCTCATCGACACGATCTTTGTCGCGCAGCCCCAGCGCGTAGTCGAACAAGCGCGGCTGCGCCGCCTTCAGCAGTCGCGCCAGGCCCAGGGTCGCGCGCACGTCGGCGAGCGCATCATGGGCGCCCTCGTGGGCGATCGCATTCGCTGCGGTCAGCTCCTCGAGCTTGAACGAGGCCACGCCGGGCTCGCGTTCGGGCCAGTGGATGCCCTCCGGGCGCAACGCATGCGCGAGCCGCAGCACATCGATCAGATCCCAGCGCAAGTTCCCGTTTTGCCAGGCATGGGCATAGGGATCGATCAGGTGGCGGTAGAAGAGCCAGTTGTTGACGCGATCGTCGAACCTCAGGCTGTTATAGCCAACCGAGCAGGTGCCGGGCGTGGCGAGTTCGCGGTGGATCGCACGCGCGAACTCGGCCTCCGGCAGGCCACGCTCGAGCGCTTGCTCGGGCGTGATGCCAGTGACCAAGCAGGCCTCGGGCTGCGGTAAGAGATCGGTCGCCGGGCGCGCATAGCACACCAGTGGCGCGCCGATCTCGTTGAGATCGGCATCGGTGCGCAAGCCGGCGAACTGGCAGGGGCGATCACGCGAGGGGTCGTTGCCCCAGGTCTCGTAGTCGTACCAGTAGAAGCTCGCCGCCATGGCTCAAGTCAGCCGGCGCCCAACAACAAAGCCACAGCCTGGCTCAGACCTTCTCTTTGATACGCGCGGCCTTGCCGGTGAGCCCACGCAAGTAGTAGAGCTTCGCACGGCGCACATCGCCGCGCCGCTTGACCTTGATCTCGGCGATCGCCGGGCTGTGGGTCTGGAACACACGCTCGACGCCTTCGCCATGGGAGATCTTGCGTACCGTGAAGGCGGAGTTGAGGCCGCGGTTGCGCTTGGCGATGCAGATGCCCTCGAACGCCTGCAGGCGCTCGCGATCGCCCTCCTTGACCCGGACCTGCACCACCAGGGTGTCGCCCGGCGCGAACGCGGGCACCGATGGACGCATCTGTTCTTGTTCGATTTGCTGGATGATATTGCTCATGTCATTGCTCACTCTGTTCCGCTCCGACGCTCGGCCGCGACCGTGACGCCTCCCGAAGATAGTCGTCGAGCAGCTGCTGCTCGACGTCGCTCATGCCTCGTTCTTGCAGCAGCTCTGGACGCCGCTGCCAGGTTCGCCCCAGCGCCTGCTGCAAGCGCCAGCGCTCAATCGCCCGATGATCCCCGCTCAGCAGTACCTGGGGCACGCGCTGATCGGCGATCGTCTCCGGCCGGGTGTAATGGGGGCAGTCCAATAACCCGTTGGCATGTGAGTCCTGGCGCGCCGAGTCGGCATGGCCGAGCGCGCCTGGCAACAGCCGAATCACCGCATCCATCACCACCATGGCCGCGAGTTCGCCACCGCTGAGCACATAGTCGCCGATGGACCATTCCTCGTCGACGCAGTCCTCGATCAGGCGCTCATCGACGCCTTCATAGCGTCCCGCGACCAGCACCCAGCCGGGCGCGGCGCTGATGCGCGCGATCCTCGCCTGATCGATCCGCTCACCCTGCGGCGACAGGTAGGCAACGCGACTGCGGACCCCGGCAGCGGCCGCAGCCGCTTGAGCGGCCTCGATCGCGGCGCGCAAGGGCGCGTAGCGCATCACCATGCCGGGGCCGCCACCGTAAGGACGGTCATCGACGCTGCGATGCACATCGGTGGTGTCATCGCGCGGGTTGCGCAGGTGGATCTCCGCGATCCGCCGCTGCAAGGCCCGCGCCACCACGCCCTCTTCGGTCAGCGCGGCGAACTGCGCCGGAAATAGGGTGATGACATCGAAGCGCATTGTTCCTACCTGGGGTTCACACCGGGGTTTCCGCCCGGGAACTCCGCCTGAGCCCGCCCGGGAGAGTCCCGCCCGGCGCTAGAACGCCGGGTCCCAATCGACCAGCAGCCGGCCCGCCTCGAAATCGACCTCGAGCACGCATTGCCCCCAGACGAAGGGCAGCAGACGCTCGCGCTCCCCACGCACCACCAAGACATCGTTGGCACCGGTCTCGATCAGGTGACTGACCTGCCCGAGCGCGACGCCCTCGCTGGTCTCGACCCGCAGCCCCTGCAGGTCGATCCAGTAGAATTCATCCGCCGAGGGCGGTGGCAGTTGATCGCGCCGAATCGCGATCGTCTTGCCGCTCAGCGCTCGCGCCCGATCGCGATCCTCATAGCCCTGCAACTGCGCCACCAGGCCCTTGCCATGGCGGCGCCAGGCGAGCACGCGATGCGCATCGCCATCGATCAGCCAGGGCGTGTAATGGAAGATGTTCTCGAGCGGGCTGGTCTCCGAAAAGACCTTCAGCCAGCCGCACACCCCATAGACACCGAGCAGACGACCAAGCACGACCGTCTTGGGGACCGCACCGTTTGAGGCATCAGCGCCATCGCTCATGGGCCAGTTGCGAGCTTAGCGTCAGCAACGACAGAGGATGCGCGCGGGCGCGCCGTTAGGCGGCCACGGCGGCGTCGGCGTCCTTGGCGGCTTCCTTGAGCAGCTTGGTCACGCGCTCGGAGGGTTGCGCACCCTGCTCAAGCCAATGTTGGGCGCGCGCGCGATCGACGCGCAGGCGGCTCTCGGCACCGGTGGCGCAGGGATTGAAGAAGCCCAGACGCTCGATGCAGCCACCGTCCCGTGCCTTACGGATGTCGGTGACGACGATCTGGTAGAACGGACGCTTCTTGGCGCCGCCGCGGGTGAGTCTAATCTTGACCATCGCTATTGATCCAAATACTCGTTTCAGAGAAAAACATGCTGTGCAGGCAGGCGTAGGGACATCCGCCAAACGTAACACGCCATGATACCTGAGCCTATCCGCTCGGGAAAGAAAAAATCCGCAGCGTCGCCGCCAGCGGGCGTAGAAAGGGGGAGTCGGCCTGTAAGCCGGGTTCTGTCGTGGACAGTCATTCATCTGGGACGCGGGTCACCCCGCGCCTCAAGCGACCTACCCGGGAACGCATGCGGGCCGCATGTCGCGGCCGAGGCCGCTGGCTCCCCTATTTGGTCTTGCTCCGGGTGGGGTTTACCCTGCCGTCGCGTGTTGCCACCGACGCGGTGCGCTCTTACCGCACCTTTTCACCCTTACCGCCCGCTCGCGCGGGGTTGGCGGTTTGTTTTCTGCGGCACTGTCCGTAGGCTCTCGCCCCCCAGGCGTTACCTGGCACCCTGCCCGATGGAGCCCGGACTTTCCTCCGCCTGACGCGAACGCCAAGCCGCGACTGTCCGGCCAACTCCCGGCTGCTAGTCTAGCGCCTCGCGGCCAGTCTGGCCATGGCGCCGAGGCATGCCCGCATCCTGCTCCCAGGCATTCGCCCTGACTCGCGGACCTGAAGGCATCATGGTTGCTGGGCCCGATCGCGCGCCGCCAAGGCCGCTTGATACAATTGATTGCGCGCGCCGCCGGTGATGGCTGCGGCGAGCGCTGCGGCCTGCTTCAACGGCAGCTCGGCGGCCAAGAGTCCGAGCACGCGCCGTTGCTCGGCGCGCTCGCGTTCATCGTCGCCGCGCGGATCGCCCTCGATCATGATCACCAACTCGCCCAGCTGCTGCTCGGGATTTGCGGCCACCTGCTCGGCGAGCTTATCGAGGCGATCGACGAGAAAGGTCTCGAAGCGCTTGGTCAGCTCGCGCGCGACCACGGCGCGCCGTTCTGCGCCCAAGCCCTTGGCGAGATCGGCGAGGGTCGCCGCCGCGCGGCGGGCGCTCTCGTAACAAATCAGCGTGCCCGGCTCCTTGGCGATGTCTTGGCACCACGCCAGCCGCTGAGGGCTGGTGCGCGGCGGGAAGCCCACAAACAGGAAACGGTCGCTCGGCAATCCAGCCGCCGACAGGGCGCAGATCGCCGCGCAGGGCCCCGGGATCGGCTCAACGCGAAGACCTTGCTCCCGCGCCGCGCGCACCAGTAAGAACCCAGGATCGCTGATCAGCGGCGTGCCTGCATCGCTGATCAGCGCCACTGACTCGCCGGCTTGCAGGCGCGCGAGCAGACGCGGGGCCACCTGATCCTCGTTGTGCTCGTGATAGGACAACAGCTCGCCCGCGATCCCGAAGGCCGCGAGCAGGGGGCGGCTGTGCCGGGTGTCTTCGCAGGCGATGACATCGACCTCGGCCAGCACCGTTTGGGCTCGCAGGCTGAGATCCTCGCGATTGCCGATTGGTGTCGCCACCACGTATAGTATTCCAGCCAAATCATCCCCCCGACCGATTGGTCTCGTTGTTATCGTCTGACACGCGTGCATGATGCCTGCACAACACGTTCCCCTCCTAGGGGGCCTGGAGAGACCAGGCGGGGAAGCCTGGACACTCGACCCAAGCAACAGGAGATGCTGGTGTCCTTATCAAGAGTCGCCCTTCTTGCCATTGTCATTGCAATCGGCCTTGCCCTCAGCGGTTGCTTCTACACCAACGCCGCCCAGGTGCCGATGGCGAAAACCTATCCCTACACCGAGCAGCAGCGCATGCAGGCGGCTCACCATTGGCAGGTGCTTGCCGAACATGAGGCCAAGGGTATCCTGCAGCAGCACCATCTGCGCGCGACACCGCTGTACCTGCCGCAGCGCCAGGATCACGCCAGCGGCGAGTTCGCGCGCGGTTATCGCGCCCTGCTCACCAGCGAGCTGGTCTCCGGGGGCGCCATCGTCAAGAAGCGGCCAGCAGGCGCCGTCACCGTCGATTTCGACGTCGAGGTGGTCAACCACTCCGGTCGCGGCTTCATTCGCCCCTACCCCGGGGTGATGACCTTAGCCGCCTTCGCCACGGGCGTCTCCGTGCTGGTGGCGCCATCCAGCAATGCGGGACTGGCCTTGATACCGCCGGTCGCGATGTCGGATGTCACCAGTGGTAGCTGGACCGCTGTGGGTAATGAGGAGATCATCATTACCACCGAGATCACGGATAACGAACGCGTCCTCTATTCCTCGTCCAACATCTACTACATCAACCAGGGCGATCGCCGACACTATGCGCCCCACCGGGTTCCCCAGCCACCGAGACCGCCACCGGTGCCACGGGTGGCCTTGGATAACCAGTGGTAAGGATCCCGCGATGAGCCCATCATCCTTCTTCACCTGCAGTGGCCGGCAATCCTGGCTTCGCCTATTGCCCATCCTCTTCAGTGTGCTGTTGGCCGGATGCTTCCCGGCTGCGAGCGCGCCTTATAGCAGTTATACGCAGCCCGATGCGTCGGCCAACCTCTCCGTCGAGATCGCCGCCGCCGCCAGACGCTTACTCAGCGTCAACCCGCAACTGCGGCAATACGATCCCATGATCGCGGCTACCTTCGTCGACATCAATGACCTGCGCACTTCCTCGACCTTCGGCCGCATCAGCTCCGAGCTCTTCGCCTCGGCCCTGTCTCAGGCGGGCGTTCGCATGCGCGAGGTGAAGATGCGCGAGAGCCTGTTCATAGAGGAGCGGCTCGGCGAGCTGATGTTGTCGCGCGATGTCAAGCGCCTCAAGGAGGCCTATTCCGCCAACTCGATCCTGCTGGGAACCTATGCGCAGGGCCAAAACCGGGTCTACGTCAGCGCGCGGGTGGTTCGCACCCGCGACGCCGTGGTGTTGGCGACGGCGGACTTCAGCCTGCCCCTGGACAATCATCTGCGCTCGATGCTCAATCAAGGCGCCTGGGGCCCTTGGTTGCGATAAATCTTCTTCCCCGACGATGCGCTCTCAATGATTCGCCAAGGCCGCTCGAACGTCCAAGCAGACACTAAGCGCCGTGGCGCGCGACGCACCGCCTTGGCGTTGCTCATCGGAGCTGGCCTGATGGCTAGCTGTGCCATCGATTCGGCCCGAGACACCGAGCGTTTACTCGACACCTTGCCGCCAAATGCACTCGCCGAAGCGCGCCGGCTGGAGCGCGAAGGCCAACCCAACGCGGCGGCCGATGCCTATCTCGCACTCGCCGAGACCACACCCGCGCCCGCGCGCCAACAGCTGCAAATCGAAGCCGCCAAAGCACGGCTTCAGGCCGGGGATGGGCATCGCGCAAGCCGCATCCTGCTGGAGCTGGATCAAGCCGCATTGACCGCATCGCAACGCCAGCGCGCCCTGCTGCTGCAGGCCGATGTGGCGCTGAGTCGCGGACGCGCGGCCGAGGCGATCGGCGCCCTCGATCGCGTCGATCGAGGCGCGCTGCCGACGCGCTTGAAAACGCACTCCCTCGGCTCCCTCGCGACCGCCTACCGGCTGAGCAACCAGCCGCTGCGCGCAGCCGAGCAACTCGATCGGCTCGATCGGCTGCTCGACACCGCCGCTGCGCGCCTGGACAACCAGGTCTCGCTGCTCTTCACCCTGACCAGCCTGCATCAGGCCAGCCTCGCACAGGCCGCAGACACCACCACCGGGCGCCTGCGCGGCTGGGTCGAACTGGCGCAATTGCTCGCCGGCAAGAGCACGCCCTCGCCGGCGCTGGATGCACGCCTGCGCGATTGGCGCCGGCGTACACCGAATCATCCCGCCCTGGCCAGGCTCGAGGACACCTACTTCGCGCGTCTCGCGGGCGGCTATGCCCCCGGCGCCAAGGCGCTCGTTCTCCTCCCAACGGGCGGACACTTCGGCGCCGCCGGCACCGTCCTCAGGGAGGGCATCATGGCCGCCTACGCTGCCGATCGCAGCGAAACCCGGCCAGCGCTGAGCTTCCGGGCGGACGGGGTTGCGCTGTCTTCGCGCGACGACCTCGCCGGTGCCAACCTGGTGATCGGGCCCGTGCAACAAGCCTCCGTGACCGCGCTGGCTCGCCAAGGCCCGCAGCCCGTGCCCACGCTGGCCCTCAACCGTGTCAGCGGCGCCACGACTGCGAATCTGTTCCAATTCTCGCTCGCTCCGGAAGACGAGGCCGCGAACGCCGCCAATTACGCCTTCACGGCCGGGCTCAAACGTGCGGCACTCGTCTATCCGCAGAGCGCTTGGGGCACACGCATGGCGGATGCGTTCCGCAGCCAATGGCGGGCGTTGGGCGGCACCCTCAGCGCACAGCCGAGCTATGGCTCGGTCAGCGAAGCCGCCAACGCCGTGGCGCACAGCGATGCACAGGTGGTGCTCTTGGTGGCGACGACGCAGAACGTCGCCGCGCTCTGGGAGGCCTTGCGGTTCACCGGGGTCGCGATCCCGGTCATCGCCACTTCGCATGTCTACGACGGCACCTTCAACCCAACCCAGCACCTGGGCTTGGCGGGGCTGTACTTCGTCGATATCCCCTGGCTGCTCGACCAGCAACGCGCCGATCGACTCTCGCGTCAGGCCCTGCGCGGAACCTTGAGCAACGTCAGCGGTCCCCTTGCCAGACTCTATGCGATGGGCATCGACGCCTATCGGCTCGCCCCGCGCATCGCCGAGATGGGTCAGCAGCCGGGAAGCTTCTTTGCCGGCGAGACCGGCGGGCTGAGTGTCGACTCGCGCGGCCAGGTGCGACGCCAGCTCACGCTGGCCCGTTTCACCCCCTCGGGGGTGATCGCGCCGGCGGGCATCCGTGGCGCTGCGCCTCCAGTCAGCGGTGCCAGCCACCCGTGATGTAGCGCGCGCGGTGTCTCATCAGCAAGCACGGCAAGGAGTCGATTTTGACCACCAAGGCAACGCCCTGGCGTAAACAACTCGGTGACAGCAACGAGCGCCAAGCGCGCGACTACCTGGAACACCAAGGGCTACAGCATATCGCCAGCAATGTGCGCTGCAAACGCGGCGAGCTGGATCTGGTGATGCGCGATGGCGACACCTTGGTCTTCATCGAGGTCCGATTTCGCGCCTCGGCACGCTTTGGCGGTGCCGCCGCGAGCATTGATGCGCGCAAACAGGCGCGTCTCAGCGCGGCGGCGGCCTATTATCTGCAGCGCCATCCCTGCGCACTCCCCTGCCGTTTCGATGTCGTCGCCATCGATGGCGCTGGCGCCCTCACCTGGATTCGTCATGCCTTTGCCGCCCATGCCTAACACCGTCACGGTCGCGCTCATCGCCATCGCCATCGGCCTTGCACCCTGTCTCCAGGGCTGCGCCCCCGCCACCGTGGTCGGAACCGCCTATGGCGCCTCGGTGATTCATGATCGCCGCTCGGCGAGCACTGTCCTCGATGACGAGATGATCGAGATCAGGGCCAAACATCGCTTCTTCCAGAGCCCCGAGATCAGGCGCGCAAGCCGCATTGCCATCACCAGCTACAACTACCGAGTGCTGCTCACCGGTCAGGCCGACAGCGCCGAGATCAGCCAGCAATTCGCCGAGGCCGTCAGCCGCTTGCCGAAGGTCGAGCAGATTTATAACGAAGTCCAGATTAGGCCATCGATCTCGCTCGCACAGAGGAGCCAGGACGCGCTGATCACCTCGCGGGCCAAGCTCGCCATCGGCGGTGGGCGCGGCATCGAGGGCTTCGATGCGACCCGCGTCAAGGTCGTGACCGAGGACGGCGTGGTATTTCTGATGGGCCTGCTCACGCGCAAGGAGGCCGATACGACCACCGAGATCGTGCGCCGGCTGCCCGGCGTCGAGCGCGTGGTGAGGATGTTCGAGTACATTGATGCCTCTCGCTGAGCGCATCGCCCAAGCCCTAGTCGCCATCGTCGGCGCCGACGCCCTGCTCGTCGACCCCGCCGATTGCTGGCCCTATGGCTACGACAACAGTCGCCGGCAACGTCTGCCCGCAGCGGTCGTCTTCGTCACCCACGCGGCGCAGGTCCAGGCCATCGTCCAGCTCGCGCATCGGCAGGGCGTGCCGGTGACCGCGCGCGGGCTCGGCACCGGCACCACCGGCGCCACGGTGCCTGAGCGCAACGGCATCGTCATCGCCTTCGAGCGCATGAACCGCATCCTGCGCATCGACCCGGCCAATCGACTGGCGGTGGTCGAACCCGGCGTCGTCAACGAGGATCTGCAGCGCGCGCTCGCCGAGCATGGCTTCTTCTGGCCACCCGATCCGACCAGCGCTGCGGTCTGCACCATTGGCGGCAACCTGGCCTACAACTCGGCCGGGCCGAAAGCCGTGAAGTACGGCACCCCACGCGAGAACACCCTGGGCCTTGCTGCGGTGACCGGCACTGGACAGCTCATCCGCACCGGCGTGCTCACCACCAAGGGCGTGGTCGGCTACGACCTGACCCGACTCATCATCGGCTCCGAGGGCACGCTGGCGCTGATCACCGAGGCGACCCTGAAGCTCACCCCGCTCGCCGAGGCCAAGCAGACCTTGCGCGCGACCTATCGGGATATCCATGCGGCGGCCGATGCGGTGGCCGCGATCATGGCGCAGCCGATCACGCCCTGCGCGCTCGAGTTCATGGACGCCGCCGCGATCGCGATGGTGCGCCAGTTCTCGGACCTTGGGGTGAGCGCCGAGACCGGCGCGCTGCTGATGATCGAGATCGACGGTCCCGCCGAGTGCGTCTCGGGTATCGCCGACGCGGTGGCCGCCGCTGCCCGTAACCCCGGTTTGCTCGACCTCAGCGTCGCGCGGGAGCGCGAGCAGATCGCCGCGCTCTGGCGCACGCGCAAAGCGTTGTCGCCGGCGCTGCGGCATGTGGCGCCGAAAAAGATCAACGAAGATGTCGTGGTGCCGGTGTCGCGCATCGCGCCGTTCATCGATGGCTTAGAGCGGCTCGCGCGCGAGCATTGCATTCGCATCGTCAACTTCGGTCACGCCGGCAACGGCAACATCCATGTCAACCTGCTCGTCAACCCGGACGATGCCGACGAGATGGCGCGCGCGGCACGGTGCCTGGAGGGGGTCTTCGATCTCGTGGTCGCGCTGGGCGGCACCCTTTCCGGCGAGCACGGCGTGGGGCTCGAGAAGCGCGACTTCGTCGCCCGCGAGATCGACCCGCCGGCGCTCGCCCTGATGCGCGCGATCAAGGCCCAGTTCGATCCGAGCGGCATCCTGAATCCGGGCAAGGGGCTACCGCCGCAGGTCAGCGACTCGCCAGCGCCCTGACGATCCACCTATCGCCGCCGCTGGCGAAGATAGCCGCGACTGCCTTGATGGGCTTGCGGTGGCACCAGATCCAGTACTGGCACGCCGTCTGGATAGAGCAAGGGTGCCAATTCTTGCAATGCGCGCTCATAGACACGGCGTTTGAAATAGACCACGTCCTGCACCGGATACCAATAGCGCACCCAGCGCCAGGCATCGAACTCGGGCTTCTCGCTGCGATCCAGGCAGAAATCCCCCTCGCCGCACTGAATCCGCAACATGTACCAGACTTGCTTCTGCCCGATACAGATCGGACCGCAGTGGCGGCGGATGAAGCGCTTGGGCAAGCGGTAGCGCAGCCAACCGCGCGTGCAACCGAGCACTTGGACCTGCCCTGGCAGCAGGCCAACCTCCTCCTCCAATTCCCGATACATCGCCTCGAGCGGGGTCTCGTCGGACTTGATCCCCCCCTGCGGGAATTGCCACGCATTCTGCCCGACGCGCCGTCCCCAGAAGAGACGCCGCTCCGTGTTGCTCAAGATGATGCCGACGTTTGGCCGGAAACCGTCCCCGTCGATCAAGTTGCTGTACCTTGTTACGTTTCCATCGCATTCTTCCATACTCTGCCCAACAGCTTCAAATACCGCGCGCCCGACACCGCAATATCCGCGATAATCCTGCACCATCGCTCGTCCGCCCTTAAGCCACCGCCATGCCTCTTGCCCTCTTCGACCTCGACAACACCCTGCTCGCCGGTGATTCGGATTACCTCTGGGGCCGCCATCTGATCGACTTAGGCGTCGTCGACGGTGAGCGCTACGAGCGTGCCAACCAGCAGTTTTACGATGACTATCGCGCCGGCTGTCTGGATATCGATGCCTTTTTGCGCTTCTCGCTCGCACCGCTAAGCCAACACCCCTTGGAGCGGCTCGAACAGTGGCGCGAGGACTTCCTGCGCGAGCGCATCGAGCCGATCATGCTGGCTGCGGCACGCGCTTTGGTCGAGCAGCATCGCCGCGCGGGTGATACGCTCATGATCATCACCGCCACCAATGCCTTCGTCACCGCCCCCATCGCGGCGCGTTTTGGGATCGAGCATCTGATTGCCACCGAGCCCGCGCGCGCGGCAGGGCGCTACACCGGCGAGATCGTCGGGCCACCGGCCTTTCGCGAAGGCAAGGTCGAACGCTTGCGCCAGTGGCTCGCAACCCATCGAGCGACATTGGCCGGCAGCACGTTCTATAGTGACTCGATCAACGACTTACCCTTGCTTGAAACGGTCGACTTCCCGGTCGCCATCGACCCCGATCCGAGGTTGGCCGCGATTGCCCAGGAGCGCGACTGGCCGATGCGCTCGCTGCGTGACTGAGGACCGTCATCGATCCGTCATGTCTCAGCCATCGGATCGACATGCGCCTTCGTTAAACTGACACGTTAACCCGTTGCTATGGGCGGAGAGAACATGGGAGCGAGCGCACCTGCTCTAAGGATCAAACGCGGCGAGCGTCTATTCGTCGAACTCGCCGATTCAGCGCAAGCGGTGCGTGAGGCGCAGGCATTGCGCTATCGCGTGTTCGCAGAGGAGCTTGGCGCCAAGCTCAAGGCCGGCGAGCAGGGCCTTGACATCGACGAGTTCGATTGCGAATGCGAACACCTCTTGGTGCGCGAGACCAAGGGCAATCGCGTGGTCGGCTGCACCCGGCTGTTGAACGATCGCGGCGCCGAGCGCCTGGGGCGCTTCTATTCGGAGAGCGAATTCGAACTCGGCGCGATCCCCTCGCTACCTGGCCGCCTGCTGGAGCTGGGGCGCACCTGCGTCTCGCCGGAGTGTCGGCACGGCTCGGTCATCGCCGTGCTCTGGTCTGGGGTGGCGCACTACATTCACCAGCATCAGGTCGATTACCTGTTCGGTTGCGCCAGCGTGCCATTGGGCGAGAACGACTGCCAGGCAGCGGCCATCATGAATCGACTGCGGCGCCAGGCGATGGGGCCGGAAGCGCTGCGGGTGAGACCACGCGCGCCCTTACAGGCCACGGCGCGCGCCGACGATGTGCTTGACGCGCCACTGCCGGCGCTCCTCAAGGGCTATGTGCGCCTCGGCGCGGTGGCCTGTGGCGAACCTTGCCGCGATCCCGATTTCGAAGTCGCAGACATCTTGATGTTGCTCGATATGCGCGCACTCAATCCCAGTTATGCGCGACACTTCCTAGAGCGGATTTAGCAAAGGTTCTCTCATCTACTGAATGAGGAAGGATTGATCGTGAAGAGACTCATCCCCCATGTGCGTGCCATCGCTCGCTTTTTGGCTCTCTTGGCGCATATTTTGCTTGGCGCGCTCATCGTGCTCGGCATGGCGCTTTGGCGACGCCTTGGCCGCAGCACCCCGACATCGGCGATGGTGCAGTGGTGGTTTCAGCGCCTCACGCCGATCCTCGGTCTGCGCATCCGCGCCGACGGTCAGCAGGCGAAGAGCGCGCTGATCATCGCCAATCACATCTCCTGGATGGATATCCCGGTGCTCGGCGCACTGGGACCGGTCGGTTTTCTCTCCAAGGCCGAGATTCGCCAGTGGCCGCTGATCGGTTGGATGGGCGCGCAAATCGGAACCCTCTTCATCAACCGTGGCGGTCATCAAACCGCAGACCTGATCAAATGCATCGAGGCGCGCATGCGCGAGCAGCGACCTGTGGTGATCTTCGCCGAAGGCACCACCAGCGATGGCCGTCAGCTGCGCGGCCTCTACCCGCGCCTGCTCGCGGCGGGCCAACAGCCGGGCGTCGATGTGCAGCCGGTGGCGATACGCTATGGCACCAATGCCGAGCCCGATCTCATCGCCCCGTTCATCGACGACGACACCTTGATCCCGAACCTCTGGCGCGTATTGTGCCAGCCGAGCACTCAGGTTCAGGTGCACTTCCTCGCCCCTATCGTCGGCGCGGACCTGGATCGACGCACACTGGCAACCCAGTGCGAGACGCAGATCGCCCAGGCGCTCGAAGTGCCCATCGTGGCCAGGGCAACCGCCAAACGGCGTGAGCCCGAGATCACGACACCGTGAACACAGGCAGCGCGCGCGCTCAGGAGCAACCGTCGCCGGACGCGAGGCCGAGGCTCCATGTCGCGCTGGTGACCGAAACCTATCCGCCGGAGATCAATGGCGTCGCCAATACCCTGGCGCAACTCGCGCGCGGCCTCGCGCGTTGCGGACACCAGGTCAGCCTGGTGCGCCCGCGCCAGCCGGTGGATCGACGCAACGCGCGCCAGCCAGGGGAGCTGCTGGTCGGCGGCGTGCCCTTGCCGGGTTATCGTGGCCTGCGCTTTGGTTGGCCGGCGTTCGGGACCGTGCAGCGGCGCTGGCGCGAGGCACGCCCGGATGCGATCTACATCGCCACCGAAGGTCCGCTCGGCCATGCCGCGCTGCAGGCCGCCATGTGCCTGGGCATTCCGACCCTCACTGGCTTCCATACCCAATTCCAGCAGTACTGTCGCCACTATGGTGTCGGCCTCTTGATGCGACCGATCGTCAGCCTGCTCAGGCGCTTCCACAACCACTCCGGCGCGACCCTGGTGCCAACCCGCGCCTTGCAGCGCGATCTCGCCGCCGCAGGATTTCGCAATCTGCATGTGCTCAGCCGCGGCGTCGATACCGAACGCTTCGCGCCGGCCTATCGGAGTGCGGCGTTGCGCGCGTCCTGGGGCTGTGGCGACGAGACAGTGGTGGCGCTCTATGTCGGCCGGATCGCCGCCGAGAAGCATGTCGATCTGGCGATCGAGGCCTTCGATCGGATTCGACGCACTCAGCCCGACAGCCGCTGCGTCCTGGTCGGTGACGGGCCTGCGCTGGCGCAGCTGCGCCGCCAGCATCCAGACCATGTCTACACCGGCGCCAAGGTGGGTGCGGAGCTGGCCGCGCACTACGCCTCGGCGGATCTGTTCGTGTTTCCGAGCCTCACCGAGACTTTCGGCAATGTGCTCACCGAGGCGCTGGCCAGCGGCCTGGCACCCATCGCCTTCGATTATGCCGCCGCGCGCGAGCACCTACACCATGGCCGAAACGGCTATAGTATCCCCATGGCTGATCGCACCGCTTTCCTTGCGCAGGCCGAACAGGCCGTCAGCGACCATGCACAGCTAAGGCGTCTTGGCCAAGAGGCACGACGAACCGCAGAATCGCTGAGCTGGGAGCATGTGATCCGCGAGTTGGAGCACCATCTGTTCTCCGTCATCGATTGCGCCGACACTCAGAGCGAGCGCCATGAACCCATTCCTGCGACTGTTGAATGAACTCGAGACGCCGTTTTGTCGGCGTTGGAACCGTGCTCATCAGCGACCTTGGCTGCTACGGCCCTTCGCGCTCGTCAGCCGCCTCGGCAACGGCGTGTTCTGGTATAGCCTGATTGTGGTGCTCCCCATCGTCGATGGCTTCGATGGCCTCGAAGCCTCCGTGCATATGCTGCTGATGGGCGGCATTGCGCTGATCCTCTATAAGGGCCTTAAAGGGCGCACCCGGCGCATCCGCCCCTGCCACTATGTAACCGACATCGCCACCAGCGTACCGCCGCTCGATCGCTACAGCTTCCCGTCCGGACACACGCTGCATGCGGTCAACTTTTCCACCATTGCGCTTTTCTACTATCCGCAGCTTGGCTGGCTGCTGATCCCCTTCACCTTATTAGTGGCCGCATCGCGCGTCGTGCTCGGACTGCATTATCCAACCGATGTCTTGGTCGCCTCCGCGATTGGGCTCGGCCTTGCCTATAGCAGCCTGTTGTTGATCGCCTAACCGCCACGGCCCCTGGCTTAGCAGGTTGCGCTTGCGAACGCAAAAAAGTCCGGCGGTCAGCCCCAACTGGGACCGACCGCCGGACTCGATGCCGTTAAGCGAGAGACGAACGCTGCTTATTGGGCTTCAGGCGCGGCCGGAGCAGCCGGCGCACCATAAGGCATGGCGCCCTGGGGGGCCGCATACGGAGCCGCACCATAGGGGGCGCCATAGTAAGGCGCGCCATAACCGCCGTAGTACGGGTTGCCATAGCCGTAGCCATCGCCGTAGCCGCGGCCATAGCCCTGACCACGCCCACGCCCATAGCCGCGACCGCCGCCGCTCATGCTCATGTTGAAGTCGCCGTAGCCATCGCCGAGCATGTCGCTGAACATGTCGCCCATGCCGTCGCCCCAACCGTTGCCGTGGCCCGGGCCACCGTAACCAGGACCGCCCCACCATGCGCTGGCGGAAGCGGACACACCAAGAAGGGCGGCAACGGCGGCGGCAGTAGCAAGCTTTTTCATCTATCTTCTCCGAATTCGATATTTATCTGGGTTGCAAGCGTCGCCGCATTTCATGCGACAACGGAGATCATTATATTAGCAACTTCTTAAATTGATAGTTGCTAATCTCGATCTCTCCTCAGATGGCGATAGACACGACAAATCGCAATGCAAGCGCTGAACATCGGTGATCACCGGTCTGGTACCGCTGCTCGGTCAGGCCGAGGGCGTCAACAAGCGCATCGACAAATCGACGGCTTCGACGTGCTTGGTCAGCCCGCCGATCGAGATGTCATCGACGCCGGTCTCGGCGATCGCTCGCAGCTGTTCGAAGCGAATACCGCCGGAGGCCTCAAGCCGCGCCCGCCCGGCGCTCAATGCGACCGCGCGCGTCAATTCCGAAAGCCCAAAGTTATCCAGCAAGACGCGCTCGACGCCGACCCCCAGGGCCTCGCGCAGCCCCGCCAAGGACTCGACCTCGATCTCCACCGCAACCCCCTCGGCAAGACGACGCGCCGCCGCGATGGCCGCGCTGATCGAGCCGGCCGCACTGATATGATTCTCCTTGATCAGGATCGCATCGAACAGCCCCATGCGATGGTTGTGGCCGCCACCGCAGACAACAGCATATTTCTGCTGACGCCGCAGCCCAGGCAGCGTCTTGCGCGTATCGAGGAGGCGCACCGGCAGTCCGGCCACCGCATCGGTATAGCGCCGCGCACGGGTCGCGGTGCCAGAGAGCAGTTGCAGATAATTGAGCGCAGTCCGCTCGCCGGTGAGCAGCGGGCGCAACCGACCTTCGAGGCCGCAGAGCCGTTGCCCCGCCTGCACCGACTCGCCATCGCGCGCCTGCCAGTCGATGCTCACCTCGGGATCGAGCTGCCGGAAGACCTCATCGAACCAGGCGCGCCCGCAGAGCACCGCGTCCTCGCGGGTGATGACCTCGGCGCGCGCGGTCGCGTCCGCCGGCAGCAAACCTGCGGTCAGATCGCCCGTGCCGACATCCTCCGCCAGCGCATCGCGCACCTGGGCCGCGATGAGGTCCAGCGGCGGCAGGCAGCGAGACAATACCTCCGCGCTCGGGTCGGGGGTCGGTACAGCGGTGGGCATCGGATCAGATCCTCGGAACGGTTAGCATAGGCGGGGATCATAGTGTGCGGGCTGATGGCCACTCAAGCGGCTCGCCAGACCAGCGAGAACATGCAACACCGATGACTGATCCGAGCGCCCCCGCCATCGACCCTGCTGGTCGCCTGAACATCGCCCGCTGGCGGCCCTCCCCCAATGCCGACCAGCGCCCGCCGGGCAGCGAGCCGGATCTGCTCGTGATCCACAATATCAGCCTTCCCCCTGGGCATTTCGGTGGCTCCTGGATCGAACAGCTATTCCAGAACCGGCTCGACCCCTCGGCGCATCCCTTCTTCGCCCGTCTCGCCGGGCTGCGCGTCTCCGCGCACCTGCTGATCCGCCGCGATGGCGAGCTGCTCCAGTTCGTCGAATTGGATCGGCGCGCCTGGCATGCCGGACGCTCCGCGTTCGAGGGCCGGCCCGAGTGCAACGATTACAGCATTGGCATCGAACTCGAGGGCAGCGACGAGATCCCGTTCCAGCCCGCCCAATACGCACGCCTCGCCCAGGTCACCGCGTTGATTCGCGCGCGTTATCCAGCGATCACACCGGCGCGCATCACCGGACACCAAGAGATCGCCCCTGGGCGCAAGACCGATCCCGGTCCCGCCTTCGACTGGGATCGATATCGGGCGCTGCTCAACGACAGCGAAGGAGGACGGTAAGGCACTCAGCCGAGGCGCGCAGCCACTGCAGCGGCAGCGGCAGCCGGGCGTGGCAACGGCATCGGTTGCGGCTGCTCGGAGGTCAGTACCTGCCGCGCCTCGGTCCAGCGCAGCAGCTCGATGGTGCCATCGTGATGTTCGACCAGCGCCGTGCAGCTCTCGACCCAATCGCCGCAGTTGCAGTAGGTCACGCCATCGATCTCGCGGATCTCGGCGTGGTGGATGTGCCCGCAGATCATGCCATCGACAGCGCGGCGGCGCGCCTCCTCGGCCACGGCCTGCTCGAAGTTGCCGATATAATTGACGGCATTCTTGACCCGATGCTTGAGGTAGGCGGCGAGCGACCAATAGCCGAACCCGAGCCGACGCCGGAAGGCATTGAGCCGATGATTCGCCGAGAGCAAGAGATCGTAGAGGCGGGAGCCGAGCATCGCCAGCCAGCGCCCGTTCTGCACCACCTGATCGAACTTGTCGCCGTGCAGGATCAAGAACTGGCGACCGTCGGCGGTAGTGTGCACCAGCTCATCGCAGAGGCGCACATTGCCATACTCGGAGCCGAGGTGGTCGCGCAGGAGTTCATCATGATTGCCCGGCACATAGACCACCTCGGTCCCCCCGCGCGCCTTGTCCAACACCGCACGCACCACATTGTTGTGTGACTGCGGCCAGAACAGCCCGCCTTTCATCGCCCAGACGTCGATGATGTCGCCGACCAGATAGAGCTGCTTGCACTCGGTCGACTGCAGGAAATTCAGCAGAAAATCGGCTTGACACCCGCGAAACCCGAGATGCACATCCGAGATCCAGATGCTCCGGTACTTCAACGGTCTAAGATGCGTTACCTGACTCATATCGCCCAGGCCCCAGTCACATGATGTGGGCGCTATGGTCGCGCGGCTTTGTTGCGAGAGCATGGACGATCAATGAAGATCTGATGAACGCGCAACTGTACCGACGACTGCCGCGCACTGCGTATACTGGGGCTTTTGCTGTAGAGAGGAGTTTTTTCGATGCCACGCGATTCCGTGAACAAGGTCGTTCTCGCCTATTCAGGCGGGCTCGACACCTCTGTGATCCTGACCTGGCTGCGCGACGAATACGACTGCGAGGTGGTCACCTTCACCGCCGACATCGGTCAGGGCGAGGAGGTCGAGCCGGCCCGCGCCAAGGCCGAGGCGGCCGGGATCAAGGAGATCTATATCGAGGATCTGCGCGAGGAATTCGTGCGCGACTTCGTCTACCCGATGTTCCGCGCCAACGCCCTCTACGAGGGCGAGTACCTGCTCGGCACCTCGATCGCCCGCCCGCTGATCGCCAAGCGCCTGGTCGAGATCGCCGCCAAGACCGGCGCCGATGCCATCAGCCACGGCGCCACCGGCAAGGGCAACGACCAGGTCCGCTTCGAGATCAATGCGCTGGCGCTGCGGCCCGACATCAAGATCATCGCGCCCTGGCGCGAGTGGGATCTGCTCTCGCGCGAGAAGCTGATGGCCTATGCCGCCGAGCACGGCGTGCCGGTCGAGCAGAAGCGCGACGGCACCAAGTCGCCTTATTCGATGGACGCCAACCTGCTGCACATCTCCTACGAGGGCTACGATCTGGAAGACCCCTGGGTCGAGCCAGGCGCCGGCATGTGGCGCTGGACCCGCGACCCCGTCGATGCACCCAACACCGCGCAAGAGATCGAGCTGACCTACAACGCCGGTGACATCACCGCCATCGATGGCAAGGCCATGACGCCAGCCGAGGTCTTAGCCGAGCTGAATCGCATCGGCGGCGAGCACGGCATCGGCCGCGCCGACATCGTCGAAAACCGCTACGTCGGCATGAAATCCCGCGGCTGCTACGAGACCCCCGGCGGCACCATCATGCTCAAGGCCCATCGCGCGATGGAGTCTTTGACGCTCGACCGCGAGGCCGCACACCTCAAAGACGAGCTGATGCCGCGCTATGCCACGCTGATCTACAACGGTTACTGGTTCAGCCCGGAGCGGATGATGCTGCAGGCGGCGATCGACGAGAGCCAGCGCGTGGTCAACGGCAAGGTCCGGCTCAAGCTCTACAAGGGCAATGTGATGGTGGTGGGCCGCCAATCAGACACCGACAGCCTGTTCGATGAATCCATCGCCACCTTTGAGGATGACGCCGGCGCCTACGATCAGAGCGACGCGACCGGCTTCATCAAGCTCAACGCGCTACGACTGCGGGTCGCCGGGCGTCGCCGCAGCCGCTGAGCGGTTTGTATCCTCGAGCGCTGGCTTCAGCAGCGCCGGCCCGCCGCCGAAGAAGGTGCGTGCGGGTCCGCCCTACCTTTTTAGGCCTTTTCAACTCCCGCTTGCGCAACGGACCGATGGCCTCGCGATAGAACTTGGCGACCTGGAAGCGATCGGCAACGACGCGAACACGTCGTCCCCTCCCCGGTGCTGCTTGACAATAAGCTGTCCATCCCGGTCCTCAAACGCCGCTTCGCGGCTCGTTGTTGGTCCCCCATCTTGACGCCTGTGTCGCTGTAACTTGCTGTGGAACTTAAAAATGTAATGAAAAAAATCATTCAAAAGATTAGAAAAATACTCCACTACGGCCAGCTTGAAGGCATGAGCTATACGCATAATCGCAAGATTTTCAATGTCAATTCCGCTTCACTCATTGCGATCATTTCGGTATTGCTTTATAGCTTTAATCTGCTCGTATTCATAAATTCTGATGTAGCTATGATTAATCTGGTTGCCGCGTCGCCGTTTTTAGTGCTTTATTTGATGCCACTTTGGCTTAACTACCACTATCGCCATCAATATGCAAGCTGGATGATGTCTGCATCGATTACGGCATCAGTCGCTTTTAGCATCTGGGCGATTAACGGTACTTTTTTTAATTTACACTATTATTTTATATTGTTTGCCATCGCGCCTTTGCTTTTTTTTACCAGCAAAAACAGGTATGCATTGCTATTTTTTTATTTTGTTAATATTGGCTTTTTTGTGAAGATTGAATATTTCGGAGTCGATACATGGTGGAAAATCGAGCAACCTATCGAACCTGAATCACAATTCTACCTCCAAACATCAAGTGTTGTGGTTAGTCTGCTAACTCTTTGGTTTATCGCATTTATTTCAGAACGATCCGCGCAGATCAACGAAGAGCGACTCGAAAAACTCTCCGCTCATGATCTACTTACAGGACTCGTTAATCGGCACTTCTTTGAGCAAAACTTGGCAAGCGCACTGAAAATCGCTCACCGAAACAATGGCATTGGAGCCTTAATGTTTATCGATTTGGACAATTTTAAGCCTTTAAACGATAACCATGGGCATCTCATGGGCGATTTGCTGCTCAAAGAAGCAGCATCGCGTCTCTCGAAGGCATTGCGCGAAAGTGACCTGGTAGCGCGCTTTGGAGGTGATGAGTTTGTAGTGCTATTTCCTCCAAGCAATACTGAGATCAGTCGTTATCGTGAAAATATTGAGAGTGTTGCCCATAAGATTCAACAGATACTGTCACAGCCGTATTCCCTGAAAGACGATCGAGATGAGGCGAGTAAAGTCGTCTCTCATCGATGCACCGCAAGTATTGGGATCGCCTTTTATGATCATGCCGACGATATCGCGACCTTAGTCGAACATGCTGATAAAGCGATGTATCAAGCTAAACGGCAGGGAAAGAACCAAATCTGCGTCATGGGGCAAGTCATGGATGACGAGCGACCTGATGGCGTTGGCGGCAGCGCCTAGTATTGCTGTATCAGGCTCCGGAATGCGCACCCGGCAACGCAGATGGCGCCTCGCCCCGCTCGCGCAGCACCTCGAATGGATCGGGCGCGGAGCGCGAGCGGCCGACGTCTTTCAGCCGATCCAGATAGTCGAGCCACAACGGCTGCCAGCCGCGGCCGAGCTTATAGAGGTACTGCCAATCGTAGAGGCCGGAACGGTGGCCATCGTCGAAGACGATCTTCACCGCATAGCTGCCGATCTGCTGCAGATCGGTGATGTTGACCGCCTCCTTGCCGATCTGCAGCTTGGCCTGGTCCGGCGTATGGCCGCGCACCTCGGCCGAGGGCGAATAGACGCGCAGGTATTCGCAGGGCAGCTGGAAGCGCGCGCCATCGTCGTAGGCGACCTCGAGGATACGCGATTGCTGATGTAGGTTGATCTCGGTCGGCAGCGGATGCTGTTCCATCGGTCGGCAACTCCGGGAGGCTTCAAGTCTGCCGATTCAGGTGCGGACGCCGACCGGGTTTGCAAGGCAGCGCCGCCGAGGAATCGGGGACTCAGGCGGCTTGCGCGTGCGCGATTCGCTCGACCTCGGGCCAGCCGCTACAATGGCGCTCGATCAGCCCCGCCAGCATCTCGAGATGGGCAGGATCGTCGTTGAGGCAGGGAATGTAGTGATACTCCTTGCCACCGGCGTCGATGAAGTAGCTGCGGTTCTCGACATCGATCTCCTCGAGCGTCTCCAGGCAATCGGCGGAGAAGCCGGGCGCGATCACATGCACGCTCTCGACGCCATCGGCACCCCAGAGCTTGAGCGTCTCGTCGGTGTAGGGCTGTAGCCACTCATCGCGCCCCACGCGCGATTGAAACGAGACCATCCAGCGATCGTCAGCGAGTCCCAAGCGTTCGGCGACCATCCGCGCGGTCTTGTGACAATGGCAATGATAGGGATCGCCCGCCATGAAGTAGCGTTTCGGGATGCCATGGAACGAGAACAACAGCCGCTCCGGCTCGCCCTTCTCGGCGGCAGCGGCGCGAATGCTGTCGCACAGCGCATCGATGTAGCCCAGCTCATCGTGATAGTGGTTGATGAAGCGCAGCTCGGGCAGCCAACGCCAGGTGGTCATCTCATTGGTGACCGCATCGAAGGTCGAGGCCGTGGTGGTGCCCGAGTATTGCGGGTAAAGCGGTAGCACCAGCAAGCGACGCACATTCAAGCTCTTGAGCCGGCCGAGGGCCTCGGCAACCGAGGGCTTGCCGTAGCGCATGCCCAGCTCGACATGGACGTTGTCGCCAAAGCGTTCGCTCAAGAGCCCCTGCAGTCCGGCCGCCTGGCGCCGGGCCACATCGAGCAGCGGCGAGCCCTTGTCGGTCCAGACCGCCTGATAGGCCTTGGCCGAGCGGCTCGGGCGCACCCGCAGAATGACGCCATGCAGGATCAGCCACCAGACCGGGCGTGGAATCTCGACCACGCGCGGGTCCTTCAGGAACTCCGCAAGATAACGGCGCACCGCCGTTGGCGTTGGCGCCTCGGGAGTCCCGAGGTTCAACATCAACACGCCTAGGTGCTCTGACATGTCGTGCTCGAAGCCGACGACGCTCTTATATTTCATCGCAGTCCCACAAGGTTTACGCGTTTTCCCTGATCCCTATAACCCAGTTCCACAGATTGGCGTGTGCTAGCTGCTGTTTCAACCGGATTGCGCAATTGTGCGCCGGTTGCCATGACCGCTGGGAGCCGGCTCAGCCTTCTCGTGCGAGATTCAGCTGTTTATAGATCATGCGGAAGCGCTCGGGATCGTCCTGACCGAAGACCGGGTCCTGTACATTCGGCGCAGCCGCCAGAAGCTCCGACCACGCCGCCTCGGAGAGACAAGCCTGAGCCAGCGGAAAGGCCCGCTGCTCTTCCAGCTGCATGTGCTCGCGTAGCTGCGCGATCAGCGTGCGCCCCTGGCGCTCGACCTCGTCGCGGCGCAGGACTTCCTCGTGCACGATGCCCTCCAGGGACTCCTTGAAGCGTCGGTTGAGCAGCATCAGACTCCGATGCTGCTCCATCAGCTGCGTCAGCACCGCATGGCCTGGCCCCTCTTGGGCGAGCACCCGTTCGAAAATAAGATCCTCGCTCGGATGGTGCACCTGATCCTCGTAATCGATCAGGTATTCCATCAATTCGCACATCAGTTCGTAATCAGGCTCGAGGCCATCGCGAAACTCATCGAGCAGTCCTTCGAGCAGGCGCAGGAGTTGCGCGAGGCGTCGGTGATCCTGACCGAGACGCGCTATTAGATCGTTCATGCGGGCCACCTCGTTGGGTAGATCTCGGTTAGTCAGCATCTCGGATGCCAGAGTTTGAACCGGGTCGGCTCTCGCCCCATCGTCTAGGCGCTGGCCGCATGATAGCGCTCACGCCGCTCGACACGCAGCCACATCGCCTGCGTTAGTCCTGCGCGCCGTCCCAGAGCAACGGCCAACGTCGGCGCAACCAGCGCCACACCAGCCCGCGCGGCTGTTTTACGCCGGTGACCACATAGGTCAGCACATCCGGATTATTGAGCGTCCACTGCATCCAGTCGCGCGCCCCAGGACGTCCGCACAACAGGAGCCGATCGCCCATGCGCAGCGGCTGCTCAAGGCTCGGCAGCGGCCGATGTTCACCCGCACGTTGCTGCTGCATGAGGATGATCGCCGGCAGCGCTTGCGAGCGGTTGCGGGGATCGCGCAGGATATCCGCCAGGGTCGGCTCCCGGCCCTGCCCGGCCAACGCCTGCGCGGTCAGCCCTAAGGGCGCGCCGACCTTCAGCTCCCAGAGGATCGGCGGTTTCGCCTCGACCAGGGCGACGATCTTGCTAACGAGTTCGCAGGACCAGCTATCGGGCTCTTTTTCCGCCGCGCTGACGAACTCGTTGAGCAGCGGCGCGCTGAGCAAGGTCCGGATGCGTTGCGCGACGATCAAGCTCGGATGCATCAGGATATCGGCCTCGACTGCCTTGAACAGGGCCTCGTTGATCAGTTCATTCTCGCGCACGACGGTGAAGAGGTTCGGATTGAGTTCCTTCGCCGTCATGATGATCGAGAGATTGTTGGCGTCGTTGTCGGTCCCGGCGACGAGGCCCACGGCACGATGGATATCGGCTTGCTCCAGCGTCACCGCCTCGGTGCCCCGGCCCTTGATCAGCGGTCCCGGCGGCAGACCGGTGCGCTCGGGCTGCATCTCGATCACCGCCAACTCGACGTTTTGCTCGGCCAGGTGCGCGTAGAGCGCCTTGCCGAAGCGCCCATAGCCACAGAGGACCCAGAGTCCATCCGCCGGCGGATAGATCGGCTCGGGCAGCACCGAGCCGCGCAACTGGCTGAGCCAGTCCTGCAAGGCGGTCAGGCAGGGCGAGTCGATCGCGGTGCTCAGGTAGCGGGCGAAGATATCGAACGGATCATAGATGTGATCGGTCCCGAACGAGGCCATATTGGCCTCGACATCGTGCGAATCGGCCCGGCAGATGACCTTGGCATCCGGGTGCATCAGCTTGGCTGCCAACGCCACCTTCAGATTCACCTCGTTGGAAGAGGTCAGCGCCAGGACGCCAGAGCAATAAGGGCTGCGCAGCCCGGCCAGCAGCAGATTGTCGGGGCGGCGCACATCGGCGCGCAGCGCGGGCACGAATTCGCGCAGCGACTCGAGCTTGAGCAGATCGATGCGCTCCGGATTGTTATCCAGGACGACGGCGCGCTGGCCGTGCTCGGTCAATGCCCGCACCAAGCCGCTGCCGGTCTGACCGTAACCGCAGACCAGATAGAAGTCTTCGTTGATGGCGCGCACGCGGCGGCCAAAACGATGCTCCTCCATGGTGCGACGCAGCGCCTTGTCCTGCAGCAGCGTGATCATCGAGCCAATCGAATAGAGCCAACCGCTCACGGTGGCATAGATACATAGTGTCACCCAGATCCGCTGCGCGTCGCTGAACGCCGGTGGCAGCTCGCCGAAGCCGATGGTCGTCGACATGTAGCTGACGAAGTAAAAGGCATGGAAGAAGCTCAGCTGCGTAGGCGTACCATCGACATGCTGACCGGGGATCAGCATCAGGCCGACGATCGCAATCGAGTACAGCACGATCAGCGTCAGCAGCGGCGCACGCATGCGCCGCAAGATCAGAAAGATGATGCTGTCTATCTCGGACGTCGCTCGCGGCACGGCGCGCGCCTCAGCGACGCATCATCGTCGTCTCGATGATCAGCAGGATCACCGAGACCACATTCGCCACCACGGCGCCGGCCGCGAGCGAGACGACACTGGACAGGGCGCTGGCGGTGAAGCCATCCGCCGAGGCATGCGCAGCGATGGTCCAGACGACCGCACCGGCGATCAGCTGCAAGATCGCGACCAGGCTGGTGGCCAGCAGCACGGCGCCCATCTGCGAGCGGTCACCGAGCTTGAGCACGGTTGCGATGAGGTTGACCACCAGCACCGCCGCGAACTCCCAGGCACGGTGATGCGCGGGATTATCGATCTCGCCGTAGACGAAGCCGACGTTCAGGGTCAGGGCCAGCAGGATGAAGAATCCGAAGACGACCTTTTCGGGATTCATGACGGGGCTCCTCGGTAGACGCGGACAGTCTCGATCATCACGCGTATCCTATCGGGTTTTTCCAGCTTGCCATCCGCGAACAGGCGTCTGTGTGCCATGCGTCAATCATCCCTGTCCCCACCCTTACCCGAAGCCGTCGATGCGCCGCGCGCGCAGATCCGCACCGAGCAGGCCGGGCGCATCGCTTACTACCAGGACACGCGCGGCGCTGGCCGAGCGCTGGTCTTGGTACACAGCATCAACGCGGCGCCGAGCACGTTTGAGGTCAAGCCGCTGTTCGAGCATTACGCCGGCCACCGGCCGGTCTACAGCATCGACCTGCCCGGCTTCGGTCACTCCGAGCGCAGTGAGCGTGCCTATTCCGCCGAACTCTACGCCAATGCGATCCGGGCGCTGCTCGAACAGGTGGTCCAGGCACCGGCGGATGTCCTCGCGCTCTCGTTGAGCGCCGAATTCGCCGCGCGCGCCGCGCTCGGCTCGCCGGCGAGTGTCGCCTCGCTGGCGTTGATCTCGCCGACGGGCTTCTCCGAGCGTGGCTTACCGCCGCCGCTCGTTGGCCGCGCCGTGCATGGGGCGATCGGCGCGCGGCTCTGGAGCCAGAAGCTCTACGACCTGGTGGCCTCGCGCCGCAGCATCCGCCACTACCTTGGCAAATCCTTTCAGGGCGAGCCACCGCAAGCGCTGTTGGACTATGCCTATGCCACCTCGCACCAACCGGGTGCCCGCCACGCACCGCTGATCTTTCTCTCGACGCAACTCTTCACCCGCGAGGCCGTCTCCAAGCTCTATGCACGACTGACGACACAGCCGGTGCTGGCGATCGCCGACCGCGATCCCTATGTCACCTTCGAGCGGCTGCCCGAGCTGGTGGCGCATCAAGCGAACTGGCAACAGCAGAGCCTCGGACCGCATCGCGGGCTGCCACACTGGGAACGACCGCAGGCCTTGTTTGCCGCGCTGGATCAGTTTTGGGCCACTGTGTGACTGCGGTGCACCTGCACGGCGCGAGTCTCGCGGGGCCATGAGGCCGGCCGGCGCGGCTCCTGCGACTTGGCGTCTGGCCTCAGCGTCGACCGCGCGACCGCCACCAGGTGCTGCCGACATAGAGCAGCGACCCGATCAGCATCACGATCATCGAGAAGCCGAACCAACCGAGGAACAGATAGACCACCCGCAACCAGGCCACCCCCCCGGCGTCGATGTCTCTGAGGTCGACCGGCGCTTGGTGCAGGAAGCCGATCAGGGTCATACCCAACGCCAACACCAGCGACCAAAACACGGAGAACAAGAGCAGATTCGGCTTCTTTTTCATCGGTAACGAGGAGCGGCAAAGGGCGTCAAGGAACCATCACGGACAGTCAAGCAACGGGCGTGAGCCTCAGGCCGCCGATTCCGCAGCGGCCTTGGCATCGGCGAGATCGCGTTGGCGTTTCAGCGACCAGTGGATCACCAGGTTCAGCATCCGCATGGTCGCGCCGATGGCGGCAAACACCTGGTTGGCGTGCACACCGCGGGTCTTGAAGGTGCCACGATCATCGGCCCAGCTGATCGTACACTCGGTGAGCGCATCGGTGCGCCCACCCTTGGGGATGCGCACCTCGTAGTCGACCAGCGCCGGCAGGCTCAGGCCCTGGGTCTTGACCACCCGCGCCAAGGCCTTGTTGAAGGCATCGAAGCCGCCATTGCCGCTGCCGGTGGCGGTCAAATGCTCGCCGCGCAAACAGAGCTTGATGCTGGCGGTGGATTTCAGTCCATAGCTTGAGGAAACAGTGCAGGCGATCAGCTCGGCGTGGCTGTAATCCTTGCTTTCAAGAACCTCGGCGATGATGAACGGCAGATCCTCGGCGGTGATGGTCTTCTTCGAATCGCCGAGTTCGACGATGCGCTTCAACACCTTGCGCTGATTCTCCTCGGAGAGCGTGATGCCGATGCGCTCCAAATTCTTCGCCAACGACGCCTTACCCGCGAGTTTGCCGAGGGCATAGACGCGCCGGCGCCCGAAGCGCTCTGGCGAGAGCTTGGTGTGATAGAGGCTACCCTTGTTGTCGCCATCGGCATGGATGCCAGCGGTCTGGGTGAAGACATCGTCGCCGACGATGGGCGCGTTATCGCCGATGCGCTTGCCCGAGAAGTATTGCACCAGCTCGCTGACGTGCCCAAGATGGCTCTCGTCGATGCCGATCTCCAGGCCGAGCTGATCGCGCAGATTCACCACCACTTCGGCCAGCGACGCATTACCGGCGCGCTCGCCCAGGCAGTTGACCGTGCAATGCACCGCTGCGGCGCCGGCCTGCGCGGCGGCGAAGACATTGGCGGTGGCCAGGCCGTAATCGTTGTGCGGATGGAAATCGAAGCGACAGTCCGGGAAGCGCCGGATCATGTCCGACAGTGCCGTGAAGACGCGTTCGGGCGTCATCACGCCGAGGGTATCGGGCAGCATGAAATGACCGACCCCGGTCTCGGCGAGGGCTTCGGTCAGCGCGTAGACATAGGCGCGATTGTCGGCATAGCCGTTCGACCAATCCTCGAGATAGAGATTGACGGCGAGGCCGCGCTCACGCGCGATCGCGATGTTCGCCCGCACATCTTCGGCATGTTGCTCGGGGGTCTTGCCAAGCTGGGTGCGGCAATGCTTCTCGCTGCCCTTGGCCAGCAGGTTGATCACCTGAGCGCCGGCGCGCCGAATCCAATCGACGCTGCGCCCGCCATCGACGAAGCCGAGCACCTCGACACGGCCATCGAGGCCTTTTGGACGCGCCCAGTCGACGATCTGCGCCACCGCCGCCAGCTCGCCCTCCGAGACCCGCGCCGAGGCGACCTCGATGCGATCGACCCGCAGCAGCTCGAGCAGCGCCTTGGCGATATTCACCTTCTCGTCGGGCGAGAAGGACACGCCCTGCGTCTGCTCGCCATCGCGCAGCGTGGTATCGAGGATCAGGATGTGTTGGTCGTCTGGGGTCACGGATGCTCTCGGGCCGAGGTGTCTAGGGTCTCGCGCATGAAACGGCTCACCGCCTCGGCCTCGGCCGGCAGCTCGACGCAGCGCGTCTCGCGCTCGAGCAGGCCCTGCAACGGCGGTGGCGGTGGCGGCGCGATGCCGATGGCCTTGACCACCGCCGCATCGAACTTGGCCGGATGCGCGGTTGCGAGCACCACCGCGTCGGTGGTGTCGGCTGCGGCGCAGGCACCGACGGCGGTATGCGGACAGAGGAGATAGCCACTGGTCCGATAGACACGGCGGATCTCGGCCAGCGTCTCGGCATCGGAGACAGCGCGCGCGTCGAAATCCTCGGCGACACGGCGCTGGCGCTCGCCATCGACCTGAAGCTGTCCGGTTTGTTCCATCTCGGCGAGCAGCGCGCGCACCGCCGCTGGGTCTTCGTCGAGCAGATAGTAGAGATAGCGCTCGAAGTTCGAGGCCAACTGAATATCCATCGCCGGGCTCAGGGTGTGATAGACCTCGCCGGCGCGGTAGACCCCAGTCTCGACGAAGCGGCTGAGGATAGCGTTGCGATTGGTGGCAACGATCAGGCGATCGATCGGCAGCCCCATGCGCTTGGCCAGCCAACCGGCGAAGACATCGCCAAAGTTGCCGGTCGGCACCGAGAAGCTGACGCGCCGCCGGAGATCGCCGCCGCTGATTCGCCCCCAGGCGTAGAAGTAGTAGATGGTCTGCGCCAGGATGCGGGCCAGGTTGATCGAATTGACGGCACCAAGTCGATACTGCTGTTTGAATGGCAGGTCGTTGAACAGCGTTTTGACGATGCGCTGTGCATCGTCAAACGTGCCCTGCACGGCGATATTGTGCACATTGGCATCGAGCACCGTGGTCATCTGCCGCTCCTGGATCGGCGACACGCGGCCCTTCGGATGCAGGATGAAGATCTCGATGCCCGCCTTGCCGCGCACGCCGTAGATGGCGGCCGAACCGGTATCGCCCGAGGTCGCGCCGACGATGCGCAGCACGCCGCCTTCGCGCGCGAGCAGGTATTCGAACACATGACCAAGCAGTTGCAGCGCAACATCCTTGAACGCCGCCGTCGGGCCGTGGAACAGCTCGAGCCACTGCCGATCGCCATGTTCGGCGAGCGGCGTAACCTCGGGATGGAAGAAGGTCGAGTAAGAGCGTTCGACCAGGCCAACCAGATCGGCGCGCGGGATACTGTCGCCAACGAAGAGCGTCAAGATCTCCACCGCGAGCGGCTGAAAGCTGAGCTGAGACCAGCCCGTCAAGGTGTCTGCGGACAGCGTCGGGATGCGCTCTGGCACCAGCAACCCACCGTCGGTCCCCAGCCCCATCATCACCGCCTCGGCAAAGCCGACCGGCTCCACACCGCCGCGTGTACTCAGGTATCGCATTGTATCCTAGTCGCTGTTCGAGGGAAGCGCGGGGCCGCCCGAATGTGAACCCTTCAAGGTAGTGAAAAGAGACGTCGCTCGCAACAGGTGGCACCCTGATGGGGTACCCGAAACGTCCACCACAGCACCCGCACAACACTGCGGGAGCAAGACTCGGCCAGACCCCCTCATCGTTGACAGGGGATTGTACCGGGCAACACAATGCGCGACCGCTTGCCAAGCCGGGGATGGGGCGACGCACTGCGGCTCTTAAAATGATGCCAACAACAACGGTCAGGGCCTCGGCTGTACGCATCAGCGCGAGCCCCTTGACCTTCCACCTAAATCTGATCTCCTGAGGGAGGGACATCACGGTGACACCCGAAAATCGGTCCGCCTACTGGAAGGCGAATCTTCGACTCCTAGCCATCTTACTGGCCATCTGGTTCGTCGTTTCCTATGGATTCGGCATCCTGCTGGTTGGGCCACTGAATCAATTCTATCTCGGCGGCTATCCACTCGGCTTCTGGTTCGCGCAGCAAGGTTCGATCTACATCTTCGTGGTGCTGATCTTCGTCTACGCGGCGCAGATGAATCGCCTCGACAAAAAATTCGACGTCGACGAAACCTGAGGGACATGCTGTCATGACATCATCGCTCGATTACTGGACTTATGGCGTCGTCGGCGCCACCTTCGCACTCTACATCGGCATCGCCATCTGGGCGCGTGCCGGAACCACCGGTGAATTCTATGTCGCCGGCAAGGGCATCCATCCGGTCTCCAACGGCATGGCCACGGCCGCCGATTGGATGTCTGCGGCCTCGTTCATTTCCATGGCCGGCATGATCGCCTACAACGGCTACGGCGGCTCGGTGTTCCTGATGGGCTGGACCGGCGGCTACGTGCTGCTGGCACTGCTGCTGGCGCCTTACCTGCGCAAGTTCGGCAAGTTCACGGTGCCCGAGTTCATCGGCGACCGTTACTACTCGCAGACCGCGCGCATCGTCGCGGTGATCTGTCTGATCATGGCCTCGATCACCTACGTCATCGGTCAGATGCGCGGCGTCGGCGTGGCCTTCTCGCGCTTTCTCGAGACCAGCTACGAGATGGGCCTCTACGTCGGCATGGCGATTGTCTTCGTCTACGCCGTGCTCGGCGGCATGAAGGGCATCACCTACACCCAGATCGCGCAATATATTGTGCTGATCCTGGCCTACACCATCCCGGCGCTGTTCATTTCGTTGCAACTGACCGGCATCGTCGTGCCGCAGATTGGCCTCGGCGCCAACTACATACCACCGGATGGCGGCGAGGTGACGATGACCCTGCTCGGCAAGCTCGACCAGGTCGTGACCGATCTCGGCTTCAAGGAGTACACCACCCAGACCATGGGCAACACGGTGAACATGTTCGCCTACACCCTGTCGCTGATGATCGGTACCGCCGGCCTGCCACACGTGATCATCCGCTTCTTCACCGTGCCCAAGGTCAAGGATGCGCGTTATTCGGCCGGTTGGGCGCTGGTGTTCATCGCCATTCTCTACACCACCGCTCCGGCGGTCGGCGCCATGGCGCGCTTGAACTTCATCGACACCCTGATGGTGCAAGATACCGAGACCACCGTGCATGGTCTGGCCGCATTCGAGCCGCAGCCCTATGACGCGTTGCCGGAGTGGTTCCAGAAATGGGAGCAGACGGGGCTCCTGGTCTGGCAAGACCTGAACAACGATGGTCTGGTCCAGTACTACAACGACGCAGACGAAGCCATCGCGGCTGAGGCTGCCGGACTCGGCTACGCGGGTAGCGAGATCTTCCACGGCACTGCTGACCGACTGTCGGCCGGCCCCGACCGCGACATCATGGTGCTCGCGAATCCGGAGATCGCCGGTCTGCCGAACTGGGTCATCGCCCTGGTCGTCGCCGGAGGCTTGGCCGCTGCCCTCTCGACCGCCGCAGGTTTGTTGCTTGCCATCTCCTCGGCCATCTCGCATGACCTGCTCAAGAGCGTGTTCATGAAGGACATCTCAGAGAAGAACGAACTCATGGCTGGGCGTATCGCCATGGCCGGCGCCATCGTGGTGGCCGGTTACCTTGGTCTCAATCCGCCGGGCTTTGCCGCCGGGACCGTCGCCATCGCCTTCGGACTCGCGGCAGCGTCGATCTTCCCGGCGCTGATGATGGGCATCTTCTACAAGAAGATGAACGACACCGGCGTGGTCGCCGGCATGCTCTCCGGTCTTTTGGTGACCCTGCTCTATGTGTTCCAGCACACCGGATGGTTCTTCATCCGAGGCACTGAGTTCCTAGCCCCTGAACTCGGCATGAGCGCCAATTGGTTCTTCGGCATTACGCCGAATGCCTTCGGCGTGGTTGGCGCGGTGGTGAACTTCGCCGTCGCCTTCGCCGTCGCCGCGTTCACGGCCCCGCCACCGGATCATATCCAACATCTGGTTGAGGATGTGCGCGTGCCCCGTGGTGCGGGCGAGGCTGTCGACCACTAAGCTCGACCCACCGCGAAGCGCATCGCCTCGATGCGCTTCGCGCACGGTGAATATGGCCCCGCGTTTGCGGGGCTTTTTTTAGACGCAAGCAAAAATGCCCAGCGTGACGCTGGGCATTTCTAACCGCCGCGATCCATGCCGCTGAGCGCGGTCGCCGCGTGCGTCTAGCCTGCGAAGTTCTTGGCGACAAACGCCCAGTTGATCTTGCCCCAAATCGCTTCGAGGTACTTCGGCCGCGCGTTGCGGTAGTCGACGTAGTAGGCGTGCTCCCACACATCCACGGTCAGCAGCGCGGTCTTGCCTTCGGTCATCGGCGTGCCGGCGTTCGAGGTGTTCATGATCTCGACGCTGCCATCGCTGTTTTTGACCAACCAGGTCCAGCCTGAGCCGAAGTTGGTGGCTGCAGACTGGCTGAACTGCGTTTTGAACTCCTCGAAGCTACCGAACTTGGCGTTGATCGCCTCGGCCAAGGCGCCGCTGGGCTCGCCGCCGCCGTTCGGGCTCAGGCAGTTCCAGTAGAAGCTGTGGTTCCAGACCTGCGCGGCGTTGTTGAACACGCCGCCGGATGAAGATTTGATGATCTCCTCGAGCGACTTGCCGTCGAACTCGGTGCCCGGCACCAGGTTGTTGAGATTGTTGACGTAGGTCTGGTGGTGCTTGCCGTAGTGATACTCGAGGGTCTCGGCCGAGATGACCGGCTCGAGGGCGTTCTTCTCGTACGGAAGAGGGGGAAGTTCATGTGCCATACTGACTCTCCTGGCTTGGTTGCTGGGTCGGTTGTTGGGATGGGTGAATGGAACGCTAGCGGTAAAAACATAGGCCCGAGATGTCGGATATCAAGGAAAAATAGGCTGGCGGAGGTAAAAAGCTGATGTGTGGCATTTGCGGAGAACTACGCTTCGACGGAACACCGGCGGATCTGGGCGCCATCGCGCGGATGATGGAGCGTTTGCAGGCGCGCGGACCCGATCATGGCGGCAGCTATGGCGATGGCGCGGTGGCGCTTGGCCATCGGCGCCTGTCGATCATCGACCTCTCGGCGCGCTCGAATCAACCGATGGTCGATCAGGGACTCGGGCTCGCGCTGGTGTTCAACGGCACCATCTACAACCACCCCGAGCTGCGCCGCGAGCTGCGCGATCGTGGCTACAGCTTCTTTTCCGATGGCGACACCGAGGTCATTCTCAAGGCCTGGCATGCCTGGGGCGAACGCTGCGTCGAGCGGCTGCACGGGATGTTCGCGTTCGCGATCTGGGACACCAACCGGCGCCAGCTCTTCCTCGCGCGCGATCGCTTCGGCATCAAGCCGCTCTATTGGAGCGAGGCCAGCGGCCGGCTGCGCTTCGCCTCGACCACTCAGGCACTGGTTGCCGCCGGTGGGGTCGGCGGCGGGATCGACCCGGTGGCGCTGCATCACCTGTTCACGCTGCATGCAGTGGTGCCGGCACCGCGCACCATTCTCAACGATCTGCGCAAGCTCCCGCCCGCGCACTGGCTGCGCATCGATGCCGATGGGCGGCGCACCGAGCAGCGCTACTGGCAGTTGAATGCAACCCGAGGCACGAGCGGTTCCGGGCTCCCGACGCGCGATGCCGAGTGGATCGAGGCCATCCACGACACGCTCGAGGCGGCCGTGCGCAAGCGCCGCGAGATCGCTGACGTGCCGGTTGGCGTGCTGCTCTCGGGCGGGCTCGATTCCAGCCTGCTGGTGGCGCTGCTGGCCGAGCACGGCGTCGGCGATCTGCACACCTTCTCAGTCGGTTTCGAGGACACGCCGGAGGAAGCCGGCAGCGAGTTCGAATATTCCGATCAGGTCGTTGCGCATTTCGGTACCCGCCATCACCGCTTCCAGGTGCCTAATGACGAGGTGCTGCGGCGCCTGCCCGAGGCGGTCGATGCGATGACCGAGCCGATGTTCGCTCAGGACGCGGTCGCCTTCTATCTGCTCGCCGAGCAGGTCTCGCGCGAGATCAAGGTGGTGCAGTCCGGTCAGGGCGCCGACGAGGTCTTTGGCGGCTATTTCTGGTACCCGCGCATCGCCGCCGAGACCGAGGGCGCGCCGGTCGACCGGCTGCGCCGGCATTATTTCGACCGCGATCACGATGAGTACCTGCGGATGGTCGCGCCAGCCTACGCCGGGCCAGACCACACCGGCGCCTCGATCGCCGAGCGGCTCGCCGAGCCGGGCGCCGATGAAGTCATCGATGCGGTGCTGCGGCTCGATGTGACCACGCTGATCGTCGATGATCCGGTGAAGCGGGTCGACAACATGACCATGGCCTGGGGCCTGGAAGCGCGGGTGCCCTTCCTCGATCACCAGTTGGTCGAGCTGGCGGCGCGTTGCCCGCCAGAGCTGCGACTGCGCGACGGTGGCAAGTATCCGCTCAAGGCGATTGCACGCGGGCGGTTGCCCGATGCGGTGATCGATCGGCCCAAGGGCTATTTCCCGATGCCGGCGCTCAAGTACGTGCGCGGGGCCTTCCTGGACTTCATGCGCGATATCCTCAACGCGCAGGCCTGCCGCGAGCGGGGGCTGTATCGTCGCGAGTACATCGAGCGGCTATTGGATGCACCCGACCGGCATCACACCCGCATCCAGGGCAGCAAGCTCTGGCATGTCGCCCTGCTCGAGTACTGGCTGCAGCGCCACATCGACGGGCGCTAGTCTGGGGCACCGGAGCACTGGGGGTCTGCTGTGAGCGGACACTTGGCGACGCAGGCCTGGCGGCTGCGCATGGCGCGAGCCGCCATGCCTT